>NZ_JBSHFH010000008.1:0-202285 GCF_053617235.1 Streptomyces sp. NPDC055749
CTGCGGGACCGGTGTGTCGGCACCGGTCCCGCAGCACGCTCATCCCCGTCGATGCGGTCAGCGGGTCCCGATGCGGCGCGCACGGCCCGGCGTGCCATCGCGCAGTCGTCGTGCAGCCTGCGCAGCAACAGCCGCTGCTCCTCGCCGGACGAGAGAGCACCCGGCCTGTCCTGGCCGCCGCTCACGGGCGGCGCCTCCCGCATGGTCCGCTGCACGGCGGTCTCGTACGTACGGATCTCCCGCGTCAGTACGAGCATGAGGTTCACCAGGAACGCGTCACGCGCGGCGGGACCGTTGACCTGGGCCAGCTGACTGATCTGGCGCCGCGCCACCGGGGCGTCACCGAGCACGGCCCACAGCGTCGCCAGGTCGTACCCCGGCAGATACCAGCCGGCGTGCTCCCAGTCGACCAGCACCGGGCCGGTGGGCGACAGCAGGATGTTCGACAGGAGCGCGTCGCCGTGGCAGAACTGCCCCATGCCCTGCTTGCCGCCCGCATGCGCGAGACCGTGCAGCAGCTTCTGCAGATCGCCCAGGTCACGGTCGGTGAAGAGCCCCAACTCGTGATAGCGGGCGATCCGCGACGCGTAGTCCAGCGGCGCCTCGAACAGGCCCGCCGGCGGTCGCCAGCTGTTGACGCGGTTGATCGCTCCGAGAGCCGCGCGCACATCCGCCCGGGGCGGTGCCTCCGCCGGATGCCTCGTCAGAGCCGCGACCCGTCCCGGCATGCGCTCGATCACCAGCGTGCAGTTCTCCGGGTCCGCGGCGATGAGCCGGGGTGCCCGCACCGGTGGGCGATGGCGGACGAAGGCGCGGTATGCAGCTATTTCGTGCCTGAACCGCTCCGTCCACGCGGGGGAGTGGTCCAGTAAACACTTGGCCACCGCGGTCGTGCGCCCGGTCGTGCCGACGATCAGGACCGACCGGCCGCTGCGCCGCAGCACCTGCACCGGGTTGAACTCGGGGCAGATGCGGTGCACCGAGGCGATGGCCATCCTCAGCTGCGCGCCCTGGGGACCGGACAAGTCGATTCTTCCGCTGAGCGGTTGCGTACCCAGCCCCGCCGGACGCCGGATCCGACCCAGGCCGGGCGCCGGTGCGGCGTGGGGGTCGAGATACGGTCCGCCACCCGCCCCCATGGGACGGAGCGGGCGGGGCGGGGCGGACACGGAGGACGATGCTGTGTACATGGGCGAGACAGATCCCTTCGTGCGCCGACAGTTTGCGTGCGCCACCCCGGCCGGCGGCCGTCAGGCACCCTGGGGAGTACCTAGGGCTGCCGGGCGGGGTGGCGCTTTCCTACCTGACACCGGGCCGCGGGTGGCAGACCATCTGGCGAACCCTGGCGAACCCTGGCGAATAGTCGACCCGCATCTGCCACCGGGTTAGTGTCAAGTCAGCCGAGAACCTGGGGGCTTGACGTGAGCGGAGAACCCAACACCCGCCTGAATGACCTGTTCGGCCTGGCCGGATGGTCCAAGGGCGAACTCGCGAGAATGGTGAACCGACAGGCGGCGGCCATGGGCCACCTCCAACTGGCGACCGATACCTCGCGGGTCAGGCGTTGGATCGATATGGGGGAGTCCCCACGCGATCCCGTGCCCGAAGTGCTGGCTGCCCTGTTCACCGAGCGACTCGGCCGTGTCGTGACCATCGAGGACCTCGGGTTCGGCCGGCGCGGGCGTGTGGGGAAGCGGCAGGACGCAGGGACGGAGAAGAATCCCGACGGCCTCCCGTGGGCGCCCGAACGGACGGCAGCGGTCCTCACCGAATTCACGGGAATGGACCTCATGCTCAACCGACGCGGCTTGGTTGGCGCGGGCGCAAAGCTCGCCGCCGGCTCAGCCATCACCGGCGCCATGTACGACTGGCTGCACACCGACCCCGCCATGGCGGCCGACGCACCACGGCTCAATGATCCGATGTACGCCGACAACGCCGGTTACGACCGGTACGAGGCCGCGCCCATCGGGTCCGAGGAGATCGAGGCGCTGGAGCGCTCGGTCGAGGTGTTCCGCGCCTGGGACGCCTCCCGGGGCGGCGGTCTCCAGCGCAAGGCGGTCGTGGGCCAGCTCAACGAAGTGGGCGGCATGCTCGCCTACCACCACCCCGACCATCTCCAGCGCCGCCTGTGGGGCGTCGCGGCCAATCTCGCGGTTCTCGCCGGCTGGATGTCGCATGACGTCGGCCTCGAACCCACCGCGCAGAAGTACTTCGTCATCGCCGCCCACGCGGCGCGCGAAGGCGGTGACCGCCCGCGCGCGGGCGAGGCACTGTCCAGGGCGGCACGCCAGATGGTGCACCTGGGCCGTCCCGACGACGCCCTGGACCTGATGAAGCTCGCCAAATCGGGTTCCGGCGAAGAGATGCTGCCGCGTACCCGGGCGATGCTGCACACGATCGAGGCGTGGGCACAGGCTTCGCTGGGCCGCGGGCAGGCCATGCGGCGCACGCTCGGAGAGGCCGAGGAGCTCTTCGTCTCGGACAAGGGCGACGTCCCGCCGCCCAGTTGGATGCAGATGTTCGACGAGGCGGACATGCACGGCATGCAGGCACTCGCGTTCCGCACGCTCGCCGAGCACGATCCGGCGGCGGCGACCACCGCGCAGCGCCATGCCAAGCAGGCCCTGGACCTACGCGTCAACGGGCGTCAGCGGTCCAAGATCTTCGACTACATCTCGCTCGCCTCGGCCTGCTTCATCGCCGACGACCCCGAGCAGGCCGACCGGTACGCACGGCTCGCCCTGGTGTCGATGGGGGAGACCTCCTCGCACCGCACCTGGGACAGGCTGCGCGAGATGTACCGGCTCACGGGCCAGTTCGCGGGCTACGCGAAGATCGAGGATCTGCGCGAGGAGATCGAGCTGGCCCTGCCCCAGAGCACGTTCAAGAAGTCCCGGGGCAGCCAGATCTGACACCGCACGGAGGCGGTATCGCCGTGCTCCGAAGGCTCAGCCTCCGAAGCGGGCGACCATCACACACGCGTCGTCCAGGCGTTCGGTCCCGCCGAACTCCTCGACCACCGTTCGTACACAGTCCTGCGCCGTGCGGGCCTGTGCGAAGCGCGGCGCCAGACCGAGCAGTGACTCCGGGCCCGCACCCCGGTCCCTGCGACGGGTCAGCCCGTCCGTGTGCAGGAGCAGCACGTCTCCGGGCAGCAGCCGCACCTGGTCCTGCTCGTAGGCGACTCCGGAAGCCGCACCGAGCAGTACGCCGTCGGGCCGGGGCAAGGGACGCCCCGTTCCGTCGCGGAACAGCAGGGGCGCGGGGTGGCCCGCCTGTGCCCAGGCGAGGCTGCCGGTGGCGGGATCGAAGCGGCAGCACACGGCGCTGCCCAGAGCCGGCTGCACCGTCGATTCGAGCAGCTGGTTGAGATGGCCCATCAGGGCTCCGGGCTCGATGCCTGCCACGGCCATGCCGCGCAGTGCGCCGAGGAGCATCGCCATGGCCGAGGTGGCGGGGATGCCGTGGCCGGTGAGATCGCCGACCGTGAGCAGTGTCCTGCCGTCCGGCAGCTCCAGCGCGTCGTACCAGTCGCCACCGATCAGGTCGCTCGACTCGGAGGGCAGGTAATGGCCCGCGATGTCCAGTGCGCCGGGCCCCTGGTGCGGGAGGCGGAGCGAACCGCGCCACGGGGGCAGCACGGCCTCCTGCAACTCGACGGCCATCCGGTGCTCGGTCCGCGCCATGTGCTGTTCGCGGCGCACCGAGTCGCCGGTCCGTCCCACGACACTCTGGCTGCGCCGCAGCTCGCTGACGTCTCGCAGGACCGCCCACATGGAGGCGGTGCAGCCGTCCGCGTCGAGTACGGGTTCGCCCATCATGTGCAGCGTCCGCATATGACCGTTGTTCCGCAGGATGCGGAACTCGCCGTCTATCGGTTTGCCGTCGACCAGGCAGGCGGTCACCATCGACGTCAGCAGCGGCTGGTCCTCGGGGAGGAGGACGGACGGCAGCTCGTCGAGCGACAGGGGTCCCGACGCGGAGGTCCTGCCGAAGATCTCGTACAGCTCCTCGGACCAGCTGACCTCGTCCGTCAGCAGATTCCATTCGGCGCTGCCGACCCTGCTGAGCAGCGAGCCGGGCTGTGCATCGGTGCCGCCGCCCTGGGTGGTCGTCCGCTCCGGCTCCTGCGCGGTCTGTGCCGGCAGTCCTTCCCGGAGCTGCCCCAGGTGTCCGTCGAGATCATCGAGGTGGTGGACCGCGAGGTCGCAGAGCGCACGCTGCCAGCGCAGCTGGGGGTCGTCCTCGTCGATCACCACGGCGTCCCGCCGCACGGCGTCCACATCTCCGCGCAGCCGACGGGTGCGATGGATCAACGCGTCGACTGCATCTCGCTCGGGAGGCTGTGGTGCGGGGCGGTCCGCGAACAGATGGGACGGCATCTCGTACTCCGATACAGGCGCGGCGGCCAGTTCTCAAGGGTGGATCGAGATGACTGTTGCACAGGCCGCGGGAGCCCGTAAGGGATTTGGCAACACTCGATACGTTGTTGCTTCCGGCATATGCCATAGGCTGCGCGGATGCGGCGAAGTTCCGAACACCCTTTCCTTTAAAGGGTTGTTGGAGGTGTCCCGGTCGAGTCGGCACATGCCCGGCGCACGCCCGCGCGAAGTCTTCCGCCGTCCGCGCGCCCGCGCTGATGCACGCCGGGCCGATGTGCCGGGTGGTGCAGGTGTGGCGGTGCTATGGATCACATCCGGGGGTGGTGATTCCCGGGAACGGACCGTGATGGTTTACCGTTCATCTATATGTGGTGAACGGAGCCCCGCCCGTGGGCGACCGCTCTCCGTTCCCACGCACAAGCCGCCCCGGCTGGATTCCCCCGATCCGGCCGGGGCTCCCTTTTTCCGGTGTCACGTGGTCTCGTCGAGGTCCGACGCATAGTGCTCGATGGCCGGCCGGTAGCGCTCCACAAGAGGGTCGGTGCTCGTCGCGGCCACGAGCCGCAGCAGAATCCCCATCGCCTCGTGGTGCTCGTCGACGTTGTAGAGCGCCATGGCGAGGAAGCTGCGCATCGCCCCGTCGTCCGGGAACTCCGACGCGCCCCGGCGGAGCGTCTCCACGGCCTGCCCGTACCTGCCCAGCACGCGGTACGTGCTGCCGAGGCCGAGGAGCGCGCCCCGGCGTTCCTCCTCGGTGAGGCCGGGCAGCTGGAGGCTCCGCTCGTAGTACGGAACCGCCTCGGACTCCAGTCCCAGCCTGTCGTGGACCCACGCGGTCTGGTAGGCGACATCGGCCGCGTCGGGGAAATCGGCGGTGAGCGTGAGAAGCCGCTCCCTGGCCTGTTCGGGGTGGCCCTCCACCCGCAGTCGCACGGCCTCGGCCAGCAGCTCGTTCTTCTTCTGATCGCTCATGCACCCCATCGTCGCAGGCCGGTCCGGTCCGGCGGTCAGAGTTTCCGCGTACCGGTCTTCCGCGTGTGGTCAAGGAAGTTCGGGGCAGTCGTCGGCCATGACTGTTGAGGCGGAACGACGTGGACAGAGACCATGGGGCCGGATCCTGCTCCGGGCATCGATATTCGTGGCGGCGGTGCTCGGACTGGTGGCTTTCTCCGTAGTCCTGGCCCAGGTGACACTCACCCCGTCGCCCGCCTCCGAAGGCATTGTGACGTCGAACCTGCAACCCGGCCGTTCCCTGCGGCAGTACGCCGAGGACTACACCTTCCTCGCCGCGTGCAAGCAGGCGGGCGGAAACCTGCTGCTGGGCGTGCCGTTCGGTGTGCTGCTGCCGATTCTGGTGGAGCGCAGGCTGCGGATGATCCGCATCGTGCTTCTGACCATGGTGGTCATGGTGGTCGTCGAACTCATACAAGGGGCGCTCGTCGCCGGCCGGGCGTTCGACATCGACGACGTGATCCTCAATACGAGCGGCGCGCTGCTCGGCTATCTGCTGGTGGGCCGCAGGATCAGCCACCGCTATCACACCCTCGGCGACACCTCCCCCGCGGCGGCACCGGCCGCTGACGGAACGGACACGCCGAAGGCCGCGACCAAGGCCGGGACCAAGGCCGGGACCAAGGGAGGAGCCAAGGGAGGAACCAAGCCCGGCGTCAAGGCCCGCACCAGGTCCGCGGCCAAGGCCGGAGCCAAGGTGGGAGCCAGGACCGCGGCCAAGGCCCGTACCAAGACCGGGGCCAAGGCCCGTAACAAGAAGACCGGGGCCAAGACGGGCGCCAAGCCCGGAGCGGGCCGGAGCCGGTCCGCTCCGGCCCGCGTCCGGGCGCTGATCGACCGCATCAGGAACAGCGGGCCGAGTCGGAGCGGGGGAGCGCCCCGACCCGGCCGCCGTCGCCGCTAGAGCGCCGGGTGGGCGTTCTTCATGAGCTCCTGGAACTGGGCGGAGAACCAGTGTCCGGAGACCGGGGCGTCCGGCAGCGAGCCCGACATGCTGTTGCCGTTACGGGGGTTACCCGTGTACGTCGGGTCGCACATCCGGTCGAAGCCCTTGCCCTCGTCGTTCGGGATCGCCTTGCTGGAGCCGTCCGACTCACCCGGGGGCTTCACCCAGACGTAGGCGTCGATGCCGGGCTCCGGCGCCGACGTCGGCCGCTCGCCGAGGCCGGCTCCGGACTGGTTGCACCAGTTGCCCATGTGGATGCGCCGGTCGTAACGGCCGCCGTTGACATAGGTGTCGACGCTGGTGGTCGCTCCCGGTCCGGCCGGCCTGGCGGTTCCGCCCCACCCGTTGCGCGAGGTGTCGATCAGCATGCCGATACCGGAGTTGAAGCCGATCGAGACCAGCTTGGCGCGGAACGCCTGGGCGAAGGACAGCTCGTCCGTGTAGCGGTTCCAGTCCACCCACTTCGACTGCCGTACGGAGGTGCCGTTGACGGAGTCGTCGATGGTGAAGTTCTCCTCCTTCAGCGCGCTGTAGTTGGCGGTGTTGGTGATGAATCCGTGCACGTCGTTCACCGTGGCGCCCTCGGCGGTGGCCGCCTGCTTGAACGTGTCGGCCGACGGGGCGAAGTTGTCGTCCCAGCCGATCCAGCCGTGGTGGCCGGCGTCGATGTAGTTGTAGACGTTGGGTGCGTCGCCGAGCTTGTTGAGCGCGTAGCCGACGCCCTTCACGTAGTTGCCGTTGGCCTTCATGACGTCGCAGGCCGGGGTGGCGGTGGGACGGCTGCCGGTGTTGGTGACCAGGTTCGGCAGCGAGTCGATCTCGACCGTGTTGACGATGCGGAGGGAGGCGTACTTCGGGTCCGCGAGGATCGCCGCTATCGGGTCGATGTACTCGGTCTTGTACCGGCCGATCTCGGTCGGGCCGAGCTCACCGTTGGAGGCGAGCGCCGCGCAGTCGCGTCCGGGCAGGTTGTAGATGACCAGCTGGACGACGAGCTCGCCTGTGCCCTTCTGGACGAGGGCCGCGTCCAGGTGGTCGCGCAGACCCATGCCCCCGTTGACGCCCTCGATGGCGGCGATCCGGTCGAGCCAGACAGCGGTGGGCTCACTGGAGATCCGCTCGCCACCGGGCTCGGCCGCGGCCTTCGCCTTCCACTCCGGGTTCACATAGACATCGGCGCCCACGTACGGGTTGTCGACGCGGTCACCCAGCGGCGGATCGGTGGGGTCGGTCGGGTCCGTCGGGCCGCCGTTGCAGGTGACGCCGTTCAGCTTGAACGTCGCGGGGACGGCGCTGTTCCCGTTCCCGGAGGCGTTGAAGCCGAAGGAGGCGGAGGCACCCGTGGCCAGCGACCCGTTGTACGAGACGTTCTTCGCGGTGACGGCGGTGCCGCTCTGCGAGATGGTGGCGTTCCAGCCCTGGGAGACCTGCTCGCCGCCGGTGAACGACCATTCCAGCTGCCAGGCGTTGACCGCGTCACCGGTGTTGGTGACGGTGACGGCGCTGGTCAGGCCGCCGTTCCACTGGTTCTGGATCTTGTAGTCGACTGTGCATCCGGCGGCGGCTGCCGCGGACGGTACGGCTGCGGCAGCGGTGCCCGCCGCGGCGGCGACCAGTGCTCCCGCCGCGATGAGGGCGGTGCGTGATCTGCGGAGGGGGGTACGGCTCGTGCGGCTCATGAGAGTTCCGTTTCCTCAGTTGTCGAGGGCGCGCAGATGATCACGCAGCCCGATTCCGTACGGGGTGGGGGTGCCGTCGTAGTTGCTGATCAGGGCTGGACCCGAGGAGCAGTCCCAGGTGTTCCAGGTCCAGCCGAGATAGGAGAGTCCGCGGTCGTCGAACCACCGCATGACCCGGTCGGCGAAGCCGTGGGAGCAGGTGTTCTCGCCGATCTCGCCCGCGACGAGGGGGACTTCGGCGGCGACCGGTGCGAGCGTGGAGTTCCAGCAGGACTCGTTCGCACAGACGTTGAAGTTGTAGACGTGCCAGGCCGCGGCGAGATTGCCCGCCGGGTCGTGCGGCCTGTGCTGGAGCCACTGACCGAGGTCGTTGGAGTACGCGAGCCCGCCGGCCAGGATCAGGTTCCCGGCGCCGGTGGCGCGTACGGCATCGACCAGGTCCTGCATGCCCGCGACCTCGTAACCGATGCCCGGGCAGGTTCCGCCGTCCCGCCAGCAGGTCCATGCCTGTCCGACGGTGGGCGTGGCACGGTCCGGATACGGCTCGTTGAAGAGGTCGAACACCACGGCCGGCTCGTCCTTGAACGTCGAGGCGACCGAGGACCAGAAGGCCGGTGTGTACTGGGCGTCGGGCATCGGCTTCTGGCAGCTGGCGTGCACGTCGGAGCAGCCGGCCGAGTTGCCGGTGTACTGCCCCCAGCTCCAGTGCAGTTCGACCATCGGTGTCATGCCGTGTGCGATGACCCGTTCGACCAGGTCCTTCACGGCGTTGATGTAGTTGTCGCCCGCATACCGCGGATCTATGTTGTCGAGTCCGAGCCAGCACTCCTCGTTGAGGGGGATACGGACGGTGTTGGCGTGCCAGTCGGCGATCGCCCGGACCGAGGCGTCGTCGACCGGACCGTCGAAGATCCCATGTCCCTGTACGCACATGAACTCTCCGCCGGAGCGGTTGACGCCGAGCATGCGGCGGGTGGCGCCGGTCTCGTCGACGAGCTTGTTGCCCGAAACCTTCAGCACGGGCGGGCCGGCCGGCGGGTCCGGTGGATCGGTCGGGTCGGGCGGATCGGTCGGATCAGGACCGGGGTCGCCACCGCACGGCGTTCCGTTGAGCGTGAACGCGCCGGGTGCCGATCCCGTACCGACACCCGAGGCGAGGAAGCCGGCACTGACGCTCGCACCGTTCGCGAGCGTGCCGTTCCAGCTCTCGTTCGCCGCGGTGACGGTTCTGCCCGCCTGCGACCATCGTGCGTTCCAGCCCTGCGTGACCTTGCGGTCACCGGGCATTTCGAATCCCAGGCTCCAACTGCTCACGGAGGAGCCCAGGTTGGTCAGCGTGACGGACCCCTGGTATCCGCCGTCCCACTGAGTGGTGGTCGTGTACTCCACCGTGCAGACGGGTGCGGATCCGGAGGCGGTGACCACGGGGGCGACGGCGATGCCGACCGTGGCGAGAACAGTTGCCAGGACCAAGCGGAACACGTGCCGTAGATGTGGCGAATGCGGGGGGTGTCGCATGAAGCGACTCCTTACAGACCGGACGTGCCCCCTACGGCACGTCGACTGATGGAACCGCTCCCACTGGTGTGGCATGACGTTAGAGCGTCAACTCGTGTCGGTCAACAGACCCGTTCTCATCTCTCACTATCGAATTTATTCGACTCTTCAAGTCTCTTGACTCCCATTTTCCCCGTCCCCATGCTGGGAGCGCTCCCACTGGTTCAAGGCTTGTGCTCAACCATGCACACCCCCCATGTCACCGAGCCGCGAGAGGAACCCGCGCATGCCATCGGTAAGCGCACGAAGAACGTGGGTACCAAGGAGATCCGGGAGAACCGGAATGAATTCCCGCCGGTTATGGACGGCCTTTGTCGCCGCCCTGGCACTCCCTCTGGGAATGACCGCCGCCGCCGGCACCCCCGCCCAGGCGGCAGCGGTGCAGTGCAGCGTCGACTACAAGGCCAATGACTGGGGTTCGGGATTCACCGCCGAACTCAACGTCACCAACCGGGCCGCCGTCCCGGTCGACGGCTGGACCCTCACGTACAGCTATACGGGCAACCAGACGCTCACCAACGGCTGGAGCGGTACCTGGTCCCAGTCCGGGAAGAACGTCACCGTCAAGAACGCCTCCTGGAACGGGACCATCGCCCCGGGAGCAGCGGTGTCGACGGGCGCGCAGTTCACGTACAGCGGTACGAACACCGCCCCCACCGGCTTCGCCGTCAACGGCACGAGCTGCGCGGGCGCCCATCAGCCGCCGATCGCCGTCCTCACCAGCCCGGCGGCGGGTTCCGTCTTCACCGCGGGCGACCCGGTTCCCCTCGCCGCCACGGCTGCCGCCGCGGACGGCGCGGCCATCAGCAAGGTCGAGTTCTACGACGACACGACCCTGCTCGGCACCGACACGACCTCGCCGTACTCCTTCGAGGCCACAGGTCTTTCCGCGGGCGGGCACTCCGTCTACGCACGGGCCCACGACAGCATGGGCGGATCGGCCGAGTCGCCCCCCGCGGGCATCACGGTCGTCGCAGGCCCCGCGGTCGTCGCCACTCCCGCCCAACTGGGCGTGCGCCAGGGCACATCGGGGACCTTCGGGGTATCCTTCTCCACCGCACCGGCCGCCCCCGTCACCGTCACCGTGGCCCGGACCGCCGGCAACACGGGACTGACGGTCACCGGCGGCGCGAGCCTCTCCTTCACACCGGCCAACTGGTCCACGGCGCAGAAGGTGACCGTGAGCGCCGGCAGCTCGGGCACGGGCGCCGCGACCTTCACGGTGACGGCTCCCGGTCACGCGAAGGCCGAGGTCACCGTCACGCAGCTGGCCGCCGCCAAGACGTACGACGCACGCTTCCTCGACCTGTACGGGAAGATCACCGACCCGGCCAACGGCTACTTCTCGCCGGAGGGCATTCCGTACCACTCCGTCGAGACGCTGATCGTGGAGGCCCCCGACCACGGGCACGAGACGACGTCGGAGGCGTACAGCTATCTGATCTGGCTCCAGGCGATGTACGGGAAGATCACCGGGGACTGGACGAAGTTCAACGGTGCGTGGGACACCATGGAGAGGTACATGATCCCCACCCACGCCGACCAGCCCACGAACTCCTTCTACAACGCGTCGAAGCCCGCCACCTACGCGCCGGAGCACGACCAGCCCACCCAGTACCCCGCCGTCCTCGATCCGTCGGCGACCTCCGGCTCCGACCCGATCGCCGGTGAGCTGAAGAGCGCGTACGGGACCGACGACATCTACGGCATGCACTGGATCCAGGACGTCGACAACGTCTACGGCTTCGGCAACACGCCCGGTAAGTGCTCGGCCGGACCCGCCGAGACCGGGCCTTCGTACATCAACACCTTCCAGCGCGGACCGCAGGAGTCGGTCTGGGAGACCGTCACCCATCCGACCTGCGACAAGTTCGCCTACGGTGGCAAGAATGGCTACCTGGACCTGTTCACAGGGGACGCCTCCTACGCCAAGCAGTGGAAGTTCACCAACGCCCCCGACGCCGACGCGCGCGCCGTGCAGGCCGCCTACTGGGCCGACATGTGGGCCAAGGAGCAGGGCAAGGGCAGCGATGTCTCCGCGACGGTCGGCAAGGCCGCCAAGATGGGCGACTATCTGCGCTACGCCATGTTCGACAAGTACTTCAAGAAGGTCGGCGGCTGCGTCGGCCCGAACACCTGCCCCGCGGGCACGGGCAAGGACAGCTCGCACTATCTGATGTCCTGGTACTACGCCTGGGGCGGCGCGACCGACACCGCGGCCGGCTGGTCCTGGCGCATCGGAAGCAGCCACGCGCACGGCGGATACCAGAACCCGATGGCGGCGTACGCGCTGAGCTCGGTCCCCGATCTCAAGCCGAAGTCGGCGACCGGGCAGCAGGACTGGGCGAAGAGCCTGGACCGGCAGCTGGACTTCTACCAGTGGCTGCAGTCCGACGAGGGCGCGATTGCGGGCGGCGCGACCAACAGCTGGAAGGGGAGTTACGCGCAGCCGCCGGCCGGAACGCCGACCTTCTACGGCATGTACTACGACGAGAAGCCCGTCTACCACGACCCGCCGTCCAACCAGTGGTTCGGCTTCCAGGCGTGGTCCATGGAACGCGTCGCCGAGTACTACCACGAGTCGGGTGACGCCCAGGCCGAGGCCGTACTCGACAAGTGGGTCGACTGGGCCCTGTCGGAGACCACGATCAACCCGGACGGTACGTACCGTGTTCCGTCCACCCTCAAGTGGACGGGTGCACCCGACACCTGGAACGCGTCGAGTCCCGGGGCGAACAGCGGACTCCACGTCACCGTCGCCGACTACACCAACGACGTCGGGGTCGCCGGGGCATACGCCAGGACGCTCACCTACTACGCGGCCAAGTCCGGGGACGCGGCGGCGAAGACCGCGGCGAAGGCACTGCTCGACGGCATGTGGGACCACTACCAGGACGACGCAGGGGTGGCCGTCCCCGAGACCCGCGCCGACTACAACAGGTTCGACGACCCGGTGTACGTACCGGACGGCTGGACGGGCGCCATGCCCAACGGCGACACCGTCGGCAACGACTCGACGTTCGCCTCCATCCGGTCCTTCTACAAGGACGACCCGAACTGGCCGAAGGTCCAGAGCTACCTCGACGGCGGAGCCGCTCCGGTCTTCACCTACCACCGGTTCTGGGCGCAGGCCGATATCGCGCTGGCCCTCGGCGCGTACGGAGATCTCCTGGAGTGAGTGAGTGAGTGACGGCACGGAGGTGCGGGCCCGCGACCCGCACCTCCGTGTTCCCGCCCCCGACGACGATGCGGACACCCGTTCGGCCCGTCGCCGATTGCGTGCCGCCCCGCTCGCACGCAGCGTGGGGTGACGCCGTACGCGCCGAAGCCGTGCGGCTCACCTGCCGAGGAGGAGCGCCATGGCGGACGGTCAGTGGAGTCCGGGCCGCGTCGCGGGGGACCCGGGTGAGTTCCTGCCCGTACTCGACATCATCGAGCCGACGCGTCAGCGCCGGCTCACCGTCCTGCTGCGTCTGCTCCTGCTGATCCCGCACTTCCTCGTGCTGATCGTCCTCTACATCGCCGCCGTGTTCACGGTGATGTTCGGCTGGTTCGCCGCCCTGGTCCTGGGACGGCTGCCCGGACCCGTTTTCGGCTACCTCCAGGGGTACCTCGGCTACCACACACGGGTCACCGCGAGCGAGATGCTGCTCATCGACCGCTATCCGCCGTTCGCACTCACCCCGCCGCCGGACTACCCCGCACAGATCGAGGTGCGTCCGACGGACCTCAACCGGCTCGCCGTCTTCTTCAGGCTGTTCCTCATGATCCCGGCGGCGATTGTGCAGGGACTCGTCATGAGCGGCTGGTTCGCGCTGTCGTTCGTCTGGTGGCTGATCACGCTGATCCTGGGCCGGATGCCCCAGCCCCTCTTCGAGGCGACCGCGGCGACCCTGCGCTACCAAATGCGCTTCTCCGCGTACGCGTTGATGCTCACCCCGGCCTACCCCCGGGGCCTCTTCGGTGACGACGACCTCTCCGTCACAGGTCAGCAGAAACGGTCCGCGACCAGGCCGCTGATCATGAGCGGGGCGGCGAAGGCCCTGGTCGTCGTCTTCCTGGTCTGCGGCCTCCTCGGCGGCCTGGGCAGGTCCGTCATCTGGTCGTCCGACGACAACGGGAACCACAGCGCCACCGGCCATTAGGGTCGCGTGACCGCACCGTCAACGGGCATGATCGCGCGATGACATGGACAGCACCCGAAGTCACCCGGACGTCCGGATCGCTCGTCGGCGACGAGCGCGAGACCCTGCGGGACTTTCTCGCCCATTACCGCAACACCCTCCTGCACAAGTGCGCGGGACTCACGGGGGAACAGCTGGCGGAGCAGACCGTGCAGCCCTCCAACCTCACGCTGCTCGGCCTGCTCAGGCACATGGCCAAGGTCGAACGCACCTGGTTCCGGACCCGGTTCGCCGGTCTTCCTCTGGAGCCGATCTACCCGCCGGAGAAGGGCAAGGACGCGGACTTCGAGGACCTGGCCCCGGAGCGAGCCGAGGCCGACTACGCGCGCCTGGTCGAGGAGATCCGCCTCGCGGACGAGACGGTCGCCGACGCCTCGCTCGACGACACCTTCACCCACAACGGCTCCGTCTACTCACTGCGCCTGATCCACGTCCACATGATCGCGGAGTACGCACGGCACATCGGCCACGCGGATCTGCTGCGCGAACGGCTGGATGGTGTCACGGGGGACTGATCCGGCCGTCGCCCGCGGCGCCGCACCGCCGGACGGACTGAATCCGCCGGATCGGGTCACACGGAAGACATGACATCCACTGATGTACGGCCAGACATCCGTTCCAGACATGGACGAGGGTGGGTGAAGGTCATCGGGGTCTGTGGCGCGGTCTTCGTCCTGCTCTTCGCCGGCTCGCGGCTGAGTGTCCTGCCGGGTCTCGGGGACATCTTCGGCGAGGAGACGAAGGACCGTTCCGGCCCCGCGGTGCTCAAGTCGATCCAGGACATGAGCGCGTACGAGGCGGCCTCCGGCAATTTCCAGGTCGTGGTGGATCTGGAGAAGGACGCCAAATTCCTGCCGGACGCACTGCGGGGCACCCGCACGCTGTACGTCGGTGCGGGCTCCGTCGGTGCGTCCGTCGACCTGGGCAAGGTCACCGAGAACGGTGTGGTGATCAACGAGGACCGCACCACGGCCGAACTCCGCCTGCCGCACGCAGTGCTGGGCAAGCCCGCGCTCGACCCCGACCGTTCCTACGCGGTGTCCAAGCAGCGCGGGCTGCTCGACCGGCTGGGGGACTTCTTCTCCGACAACCCGGGCAGCGAACAGGCGGTCAACAAGCTTGCCGCGCAACACATCGGCGAGGCGGCCGAGGACAGCGGTCTGACCGGGCGTGCGGAGAGGAACACCACGAACATGCTGCGGGGCCTGCTCGGTTCACTCGGGTTCGACAAGGTCACCGTGCGCTACGGCGACGGGTCCCCGTAGCCCGGGCGGGGCACCGCACCACTCGTACCTCTGTCACTGTTCGGCGGAGGAAGGCGGCACGCCCCGCCCGCCATGTCCGCCCTGCCGTTTCCGCAGGACATCCGCGATCCGCAGGCACCAGTCCCGGTTGTCCCGCTCGAAGGCGAGCCCCCGCAGGCAGGTCAGATACGGTCCGATGCGCTCGCCGCCACGCAGGAACTCCTCCTCGTCCACCGGACCGCGCAGCCGGAGCAACAGCTTGCCGAAGAGCTCGATCTTGGCGTCCGCGACCGCCGCGCGTTCCTCCAGCTGCTCGATAACGGGTCCCGCGTCGACCCGGTCGACGGCCTGGACCTTGACCAGCAGATCGTCCCGGATGAACGCGGCCTTGGGCGTGGCGTCCGCGAACCGCTCCAGCTCCGCAAGACCCGCGTCGGTGACCTGGAACAGGCGCTTGTTGGGCCGCGTCTCCTGGACCACCTGACGTCCGGATACCAGACCGTCCTGTTCCAGCTTCGACAGTTCCGCGTACAGCTGCTGGGGGAGCGCGTGCCAGAAGTTCGCGACGCCGATGTCGAACGCCTTGGCCAGCTGGTAGCCGCTGTACTCGCCATCCAGCAGCGCCGCCAGCACGGCGTGACGCAGGGCCATGGGCCACCCCCTTCCGTTGTTCCGGCTTCCCCTGCATCATAGTCTGGAAATTGATTAGTCAGATTCTTGAGTATAACGAGCGAGGAGAGACAGCCATGACGACTGCCGACACGGCGGAACGCTTCCGCACCGCCGTCGAGAAGCGTGACCTGGCCGCCCTGGAGCCCCTGTTCACCGAGGACATTCGCCTCTACAGCCCGGTGAAGTTCACCCCGTTCGAAGGCAGGCCCATGGTCATGGGCCTCTTCGGCGTGCTCCTTCGGACGTTCGAGGACTTCCGTTACGTCGGCCGGCTCGACGGCGCCGTGGAGACCGCCGTCGACGGAGCCGAGGCCCCGTCGGAGATCCTCGTCTTCCGGGCGACGGTGAACGGCAAGGAGATCCACGGCATCGACCTGCTCCAGTTCGACGAGGCGGGCAGGGTCAAGGAGTTCACCGTGATGGTCCGCCCCCAGTCCGCGCTGCGGGCACTCTCCGACGCCGTCCTCGCCGGCCTCGTCGCCGACGGACTCGTACCCGACCCCGCCGGAGGCTGAGACGGGGCGCTCACACGTTCGGGGCGGATTTCGGCATGGTGCGGACACCTGAAGTGATCGGGACGTTACTCTGCGTCGGCTGTCCGATTGATCATCAACTTCCGAGGTGTCCCGCCAATGAACCGTATGAGCACCGTACTTGCCGCGCTCGGCATCACCGCCGGGCTGCTGAGCGCACCCGCCGCGAGCGCCGCGTCGCACCACGAGAACAGCAAGCCGGCCGCGGCGCCGCGGCACGAACCCTGCACCGGGGAATTCCAGGGCGACGCGCGGCTCGGGCCGAAGTGGCTGCCGAAGAAGAAGGAGGCGCCCGTCGGCCCGCTGCTCAACGGCTACGAGCGGACGGGGGACCTCGCGCCCGCCGATTTCCTGAAGAAGTACTGGGAAGGCCCTGCGGACTCCGGGAGCTGGAAGTACCCGCCCAACGACGGTTTCGGCGAGGTCAACGGCGAGCTCGACAAGGAGCCCGCCAAGCTCCGCCCGGGCCAGCGGCTGGACCGCTTCGGCTCGGAGTACGGCAGCTATCTGGCCCCGGCGGGTGACGCGTACGCCGAGCGCGCGCTGCCCCCGCAGAGCCTCAACACCCGTGACGCGGCCGTCGCCTGCGACTATCGCGTCTACAAGGTCGCCAAGCCGTTCTGGGTCTGGCAGGGCAGCATCGCCCCGTGGTTCGAGCAGCCCGGCGGCGGTCAGCAGATCAAGCTCGACGCGGTCTTCCTGAACCCGGGCGAGGGACAGCGGCTGAACGTGAAGTGGCTGCTGGAGCACGGCTACCTGACGCCCGCCGGGCTCTAGGGCCTACGTCCATGGACCGCCTGCACCTGCGTGCCGCACTGCGGGCGGCGGGAGTACCCGACGGCTACTACCGCATCGAGGGCGTCCACGAACCGGTCCCCACACCCACCGACTTCCTGTTCCTGCGGAGGTCGCCCGACGCGGTGTGGGAGACCGGGGCGTTCGAACGAGGTACGTACGAAGTCGTCGCCCGGCACCCTGACGAGGAGACGGCCTGCGCGCATCTCCTGCGGCTGCTCATCTGACGCACCGGCCGCGTGTCGGGCGCCGGGTGCCGGGAGGCACCGGCCATGGTGGCCGTATGAACACAGCAGGCATCTTGGCCGACGCGTTCGAGCGCATCAGGGAAGCGGTTCACGAGGCGGTCGAAGGCCTCCCGCCCGAAGACCTCAACGCCCGGCTCGACGAGGGGACGAATTCGATCTCCTGGCTCGTCTGGCACCTCACGCGCATCCAGGACGACCACGTGGCCGACGCGGCGGGAACCGAGCAGGTGTGGCTGGCCCAGGACTGGGTCTCCCGGTTCGGTCTGCCCTTCGAGGAAGCCGAGACCGGCTACGGGCAGAGCGGCGCGCAGGTCGCCGCGGTACGCGTGGACTCGGCCGAGCTGCTCCTCGGCTACTACGACGCGGTCCACGAGCAGAGCGTCGGATTCATCCGCGGCCTGGACGGCAGGGCACTGGAGCGCATCGTGGACGAGAACTGGTCACCGCCGGTCACGCTCGGCGTGCGGCTGGTGAGCGTCCTCGCCGATGATCTCCAGCATGCCGGTCAGGCGGCGTTCGTCAGAGGAGTGCTGGAGCGTCGGTGACGAACCCGGCGGACCGGAGCGAGGACGCGTCGGTGCCCCCTGGGCCGCAAGGGCAGGGGGCACCCCCGTGCACGCTCCGAACTGCGGTGTCATACTCGGAGAAGTCCCCTTGACAGGCTTGACATTGTCCGAAAGGCGTCGCGTCATGAGCTGGGCATCGTGGACGACCAGCGGTGTCTTCGCGGGAGCCGGCGGAGTCCGCACCAAAGAAGCAGGAATCGTGGGCGGCGATCTCACCGTCCATACGACATGGGCCGACGGCGAGGCCGAAGTGGCCGTGCAGTTCAGCGGCGCCTCGGACTGGTTCACCCTGGCAGGCAGCCCCGTGAGCTGTCCCACCGAAGAGGCCAGCCGTGCGTTCCATCAATCGGTGGTCGAGGCGGTGCGCGCCGGAGACGGTGCCACGGTCCCCGACCTGCCGGGCACAGCGAAACCCGCACCCGCGTCCCCGCCCCCGCCCGTCGCGCCCTAGGGCGCCCGCGCCCGCAGTGATCGCGCCTAGAGTGAGCCGGGAGCGGCCCACGTACGGGCGGCGCTGAACACGGGGCGAGGAGCGGCTTGATGGTGCTGACGGGCGCACGGCGGACGGGGACGCGGACGAAGAAGCAGCGCCCACTGTGGAAGGAACTCCCGATCCTCATCGGCGTCGCCCTGCTGCTGGCGCTGCTGATCAAGACCTTCCTGCTTCAGGCCTTCTCGATTCCGTCGGGATCCATGCAGAACACGCTCCAGCAGGGCGACCGCGTCCTCGTCGACAAATTGACCCCGTGGTTCGGTTCCGAGCCCGAGCGCGGCGAAGTGATCGTCTTCCACGATCCGGCCGACTGGCTGAGGGGTGTGCCGACCGAGCCCCCCAACGCGCTCCAGAAGGTGCTCGGTTTCGTCGGGGTGATGCCGTCCGCCGAGGAGAAAGACCTCATCAAGCGGGTCATCGGCGTGGCGGGGGACACCGTGGAGTGCAAGGGCGACGGCCCGGTGAAGGTGAACGGGAAACCGCTGGACGAGCCCTACGTGTTCCCCGGCAACACCCCCTGCAGCACCGATGACGAGGGCCAGTTCAAGGTCACGGTGCCCGCCGACCGGGTCTGGGTGATGGGCGATCACCGGCAGGCGTCCGGGGATTCGCGCTACCACCAGGACGATCCCGAGGGCGGCATGGTGCCGGTCGAGGACGTGGTGGGACGCGCGGTGGTGGTCGCCTGGCCGGTGACCCGCTGGGACACACTGCCGGTGCCCGACACCTTCGGCCGCTGACATGCGCCTCTGCCTCCCGGCCGGGGACGGCCGGGAGGCAGAGGAGGCGACCACAACTGCGCCTTACCGGAAGCCGGTTCAGACCTTGGCGTCCAGGTCCCCCGCGAGGAGCGCGGCGAGCTCGTCGACCGCCGCCCTGGCCCCGTCACCCACGGCCGACAGCACCACCGCGTCGCCGTGCTGCGCCGCCAGGGCGAGCACGGAGAGCATGCTGCGGGCGTCGACCGGCTGCTGCCCTTCCCGCCCGATGGTCACCTTGACAGGCTGACGGGCCGCCGCCTGCACGAACAACGAGGCCGGGCGGGCGTGCAGTCCGCTGCGGGAGCCTACGGCGACGGTGCACTGGTACATGGGATCACTCCTGTGGGATGGATTGCGGGGTGGACCGTGGGGTGTTTTCGAGACCGCGCTCAGGCGGCCACGGGAACCTTCGAGGTGCCGGCCGCGGGCACGGGGTCCTGCGAGGCGGGACGCATGCCCTTGAGTACGACGACGAGCGCGGTCGCCACCGCCGTACCGGCCGCGATCGCCACCAGGTACAGCAAGGGCTGGCCGATCAGCGGGACGACGAAGACGCCGCCGTGCGGTGCGCGCAGGGTGCAGCCGAAGGCCATCGACAGAGCGCCGGTCACCGCGCCGCCTGCCATCACCGACGGAATCACCCGCAGGGGATCGGCCGCCGCGAACGGGATGGCGCCCTCGCTGATAAACGACGCGCCCAGCACCCAGGCCGCGCGGCCGTTCTCCTTCTCGGTCCTGGTGAACAGCCTGCCGCGCACCGTGGTGGCGAGTGCCATCGCCAGCGGCGGCACCATTCCGGCGGCCATGACCGCAGCCATGACCTTGAGACTGCCGGACGTCGGGTCGGCGAGACCGCCGACGGCGAAGGCATAGGCGACCTTGTTGAGCGGCCCGCCCATGTCGAAGCACATCATCAGTCCGAGCACCACGCCGAGAATGATCGCGTTGGAACCCGAGAGCCCGTTCAGCCCGTCGGTGAGTGCCTTCTGGAGCGAGGCGATCGGCTTGCCGACGACGATGAACATGAGGAAGCCGACGACGGCGGAGGCGATCAGTGGGATCACCAGCACCGGCATGATGCCGCGCAGCGTGGGATGGACCTTCACCCGTTGGATCGCCATCACCACAGCCCCGGCCAGCAGACCGGCGACGAGGCCGCCCAGGAACCCGGCTTCGATGGTCAGCGCGATGGCGCCGCCGACGAACCCGGGGACGAGAGCTGGACGGTCCGCCATGCCGTACGCGATGTAGCCCGCCAGCACCGGGACGAGGAAGGCGAAGGCGGCGCCCCCGATCTGGTTGAGCAGCGCGGCCCAGCTGTCGGCCTCGCCCCAGACGAAGTGATCGGCGACGGACTTGGCGCTCGCGATCTCGTAGCCGCCGATGGCGAACGACAGGGCGATCAGGAGCCCGCCCGCCGCGACGAACGGCACCATGTAACTCACGCCGGACATCAGGTACGTACGCAGCCGGACGCCGAAGTGCGCGCTGCCGGCGCCGGGTCCGGCCCCGCCGGTCTCCGTACCGCCGTCGTCGGCGACTCCGCTGATCTCGCCCCGTTCGGCCTTGCGCCGGGCCTCGGCGATCAGCTCGGCGGGCCGGTTGATGCCCGCTTTCACGCCGACGTCGACGATCGGCTTCCCGCCGAACCGGGCCTTTTCGCGAATGTCGACGTCGTGCGCCCAGATCACCGCGTCCGCCGCGGCGACGACGGACGGGTCGAGGCGTTCGAAACCGGCCGAGCCCTGGGTCTCGACGCTGAGGACGACCCCCTCGGCGCGGGCCGCGGCCTCCAGGGACTCGGCGGCCATGTAGGTGTGCGCGATGCCCGTGGGACAGGAGGTGACGGCGACGATCCGGAACGGTTCGGGCGCCGCAGCGACCGGCGCTGCCTGCCCGGGTTCCTCCGGTGCTCGCCCCTCCGGCGCGGTGGGCGGCTCGTCACCGCGGATCAGGGCCGCTGCGGCGGCGGGGTCGGACTCCGCGCGCAGTGCGGAGGTGAACGCCGGGTCCATCAGCCGCCGTGCCAGGCCCGACAGGATGGTGAGGTGGTCGTCATCGGCTCCGGCGGGCGCCGCTATGAGAAAGATCAGGTCCGCGGGCCCGTCCGCCGCACCGAAGTCGATGCCCTGACCGCTGCGCCCGAAGGCCAGCGTCGGCGCACCGACGTGCTCGCTGCGGCAGTGCGGGATGCCGATGCCACCGTCCAGGCCGGTCGGCATCTGCGCCTCACGGGCGGCCACGTCGGCGAGGAAGCCGTCGAGGTCGGTGACGCGCCCGGCGGCAACCATCCGCTCGGCGAGGGACCTCGCTGCGGCGTTCTTCGTCTCGGCGGACAGATCGAGGTCGACCAGATCCGCGGTGATCAGCTCACTCATCGCGGGGCTCCTTGCTCGTGGACCGCCGTGGCGGCGGCCGGGGGGACGTGGGGCTGCGGGCTCGTACTCATGCACTCGGACGTCATGGCGCGGGCTCCGACAGCGCGCGGTCCAGGGGGATGTCCGTGGTCGTGACGACCGACGAGCGGTCGAGGTCGGCAGGTGTGGGCATCACGCTTCCGGGAAGCTGGACGGCCGCCGCGCCGTGCGCGACAGCCGCCGCAAGTGCGGACCGGCCGGCGCCGCCGGCGGTCAGGAAGCCGGCGAGCGAGGCGTCCCCCGCGCCGACGTTGCTGCGGACGGTGTCCACCCGGGCGCTGCCGAAGTACGTCCCCGAGCCGTCCACCAGGAGCTGCCCGTCGGCTCCGAGGCTGGCCAGTACGGCCTGGGCCCCGCGTCCGCGCAGTTCCTCCGCCGCCTTGACCGCGTCACCGACCGTCGCGAGAGGCCGTTCGACCGCTTCGGAGAGCTCCTCGGCGTTCGGCTTGATCACATCGGGCCGCTCGCGCAGGGCGGCGAGCAGGGCAGCGCCCGAACTGTCGAGGGCGATCCGCGCTCCGGCCCGGTGGCTGCGTGCCACCAGCTCGGCGTACCACTCGGGCGGCAGCCCGCGCGGCAGGCTGCCGCAGCAGGCGATCCAGTCCGTGCCCGAGGAGCGCGTCCGTACCGTCTCCAGCAGGGTCTCGGCCTCGGACTCCGTGATCTCGGGGCCAGCCGCATTGACCTTGGTGAGCGTGCCGTCGGGCTCGACCAGCGTGATGTTGACGCGGGTGCTGCCCGCGATCGGCACACCAGCGGCCACGATGCCGTGCTCCCCGAGCAGCTGGGCGAGCAGTGCGCCCTCGGGTCCGCCCAGGGGAGCGACAGCGACCGTACGGTGTCCCGCCGCCGCGACCGCGCGGGAGACGTTGATCCCCTTGCCGCCGGGGTCCACGCGGTCCGCTGTGGCGCGCAGGACCGCACCGCGGGTGAGGTCGCGCAGTTCGTAGGTGCGGTCGAGGCTCGGATTGGGGGTGACGGTGAGGATCATGCCCGTACCACTTCCGTGCCCCGGCTCTCGATGGCGAGGGCGTCCTCGGGGCTGAGCCCCGTGTCGGTGATGAGCAGGTCGACGTGGGACAGATCGCCGAAGCGGGCGAAGTGCTCCTGGCCGAACTTGCCCGAGTCGGCGAGGAGCACGACCCGGCGGGCGGCCGAGATCATGGCGCGTTTCACCGCGGCCTCGGCGAGGTCGGGAGTGGTCAGTCCGCCGTCGGTCGAGAACCCGTTGGTGGCGAGCAGGAGCACGTCGGCGTTGATCTCGGCGTAGGCGCTGAGCGCCCAGGCGTCGACGGCCGCGCGGGTACGGTGCCGGACCCGGCCGCCCACCAGGTGCAGCGCGATTCCGGGATGGTCGGCGAGGCGGGCCGCCACGGGCAGCGCGTGGGTCACCACGGTCAGGGAGGATTCGAGCGGGAGGGCGGCGGCCAGCCGGGCCGTCGTGGTGCCGGCGTCGATGATCACGTTGCCGTCCACAGGGAGTTCGCCCAGGGCGGCGGCGGCGATCCGCTCCTTCTCGTCCGCTGCCACCGTGTCGCGCTCGGCGAGGTCGGGCTCGAAGCCGAGCCGCCCGGCCGGGATCGCACCGCCGTGCACCCGGCGCAGCAGCCCGGCCCGGTCGAGCGCCTTGAGGTCGCGCCGCACAGTCTCGGCGGTGACCTGGAACTCCTCGGCCAGGGAGAGGACGTCGACGCGTCCGCTCTCCTGGGCGAGGCGGAGGATTTCCTGCTGCCGCTCCGGTGCGTACATGTGGTTTCGTATCCGTTTCATGCCCGAGTCTGTGGTTTCGCGCTCAGGTTACGTCCGGGCTGCTGGAATGTAAACAGATTCGGGCGAGGAACGGGCATGAACGGACTTCGGTGCGCCTGGCCTCCGTGCCGTGCCGCGCCGATCCGCGCAACACACAGCGCACCGCGACGCGTAGTGCGTCCCGGTGCGCGTTGCGGCCCCCTCAGCGGGTCCGGGGTGATCCCTCGCTCAGGGGTCGAGCGAGCAACGGGATGCCCAGTGCCTGGTGGCCGCCGCTCGCCAGCATGCGGATCTCGGCGCGGTCGCTGATCTCCGCGCGCACGATTCCGGTCTCGTCCTCGTACACCGGGTATCCGCCCGCCCCGGAGCGGTCGGTCATCCGGACGACGAGCACGTCGTCCGCCGCGCCGTACGTCTGGAATATCAGCTCGTAGCTCTCCGGGTAATCCATGGGGGCCTCCCGACCGGACACCGGCGTGGGCCGGTGATCCGTGGATGTGCCTCCCATTGTTTCGCACCCCGGCCCGCGGCGCGCTCGGGGCGGGCGGGCCGCCAACGGGCGGAGCCGCACCGTCGATCGGGTGACCCGTCCAGTAGGACAACATGACCGGTCATCGCGCGGGCTAGTGATGCGTGTATGAGCCTTGAATTCCGACGAAAAACCGCTGTCTCCCCGCGCGCCCGCCGCCTTCGTGTCGTCGGCGGTGCGCTGTGCGCCGTCGTCGCCTCCGCGCTGGTCGCGGGATGCGGGCATGACAGTGGTGACCGGACCGGGGCGGCTACCTCGGAGGCCGCGAAGGTCATCCCGAAGCAGACGACCTCCCCGTACGCGAGTCCATCCGGCAGCCCGTCCGGGGCGAAGCTGACCGAGGACCAGACCGAGCGCAAGAAGCTGCTCGCGGCCACCAAGGTGACCTGCGACACTGCGGCCACGACCGCGGTCGCGGCCGTGTCGGGCAGCAAGCTGGCCGAGCTCGATCTTGAGGGCCTGGACGACGACACCGACCGTCGCACCGACGCGAGCCCGAGCCCCACTGGCACGGGCAGTCCGACGGGCACGGGCAGCCCCACTGGCACGGCCAGCCCGACGGGCAAGGCCAGCCCCAGCGGCAGCCCCAGCGCATCCCCGAGCGGCACCGGCGCCGGTCCGCGGTGGGTGGCGGAGGTCGTCGAAGAGGACGGAACCGCGCACACCGTCCGTATCGACGCGGTCTCCGGCGAGGTGATCGAGACGGCGGCGGACACCGATCAGGACGCGGACGAGAAGCGTGAACTGGCCGACTGGATCGCCAAGGCGAAGCAGACACCGCAGCAGGCCGCCAAGGTTGCCACGGACAAGCAGAAGGGAACGGTCACCTCGATCGGCCTCGACACCAACGACAGCGATGCCCTGGTCTGGGCGGTCGACGTGGTCGGCGAGGACTGGAACAAGACCGAATTCGAAGTGGACGCGGCCAGCGGCAAGATCCTCCGCGAGGAGACGGACCGGGACTGACGCCCCGGCGGCGTAGCCCCCACGCAGCGGTGGCGGGCCGGGCCCGGTTCGTCACCGCCTCAGGAGCGGCCCCGTGACCGCTGTCAGGGGAGCAGCGCGTCCGCGCCCAGCGGGCGTTCGTAGGAGAGCCCCGGGAGGCCGCCGAGTACGGTCTCGCCGGTTCGGACGAATCCCGTACGGGCCAGCACGGCCTGGGAGCCGGCGTTGTCCAGCGTGGTCGCGGCCCGCAGGGCGGTGAGACCGTACTGCGTGGCGGCGAGGACGCAGATCCGGCGGACGGCGCTCGTGGCCAGACCCTGACCGGCGGCCTTCTCGGCGATCCGGTAGCCGAGGTCGGCGGAACCGTCCGCCACGTCCACCAGGTTCACCCGGCCCAGCACCTCGTCCGCATCGCCGACCAGCACATGGAAGTAGCACAGCCCCTCGGCCTGTTCGGCCAGGAGGCTGCTGTGCCGTGCGTCGAAATGTGCGAAGTACTCGTCGCCGCGGTCCGGAACCGAAGCCGCGAAGTAGGCACGGTTCTCCTGCTCGAAGGCGAGCAGGGCCGTGGCGTGGTCGTGGCGCAGGAGCTGGAGTTCGGGCATGGGTGCGAGTCTTCCACGAGGCGTGCGGACGCGGAACTGCCGGGTACCAAGGGCCAGTCGGACCCTCGGCACCCGGCAGTTGTGAACCGTGGCCTATGTCAGCGGATCAGTAGGCGCCGAAGACGTTGTCGATGGAGCCGTACCTGTCGGCGGCGTAGTTGCACGCGGCGGTGATGTTGGCGACCGGGTCGAAGCTGTCCGTCGACGTGCCGGGCACGTGGTACGCCTGGAACGTCGGGTCGATGACCTGGAGGAGACCCTTGGACGGGGTGCCCTTGGCGGCGTTCGAGTCCCAGTTGTTGACGATCTGCGGGTTGCCCGAGGACTCGCGCATGATGTTGCGGTGGATGCCCTCGTAGCTGCCGGGGATGCCGTGCTCCGCCATGACGGCGAGCGATTCCTTGATCCAGCCGTCGAGGTCGTTCGTGTACGTCGCCTTCGCGGCCTTCGGGGCGGGGGCGGCGGTCTTCGCGGCGAGCGTGCTCGTCCGCTCGGAACGGTCGGCGCGGTCGGCGGACGCACCGGAAGCCCTGGCCGTGGCCTCGGCGCCCACGGTCAGCTTCAGACCCGGGCGAATCAGGGACGGATTGTCGCCGATGGCCTTGCGGTTGTCCTTGTAGAGCTTCTTCCAGCCGCCGCTCAGGGAATGCGCATCGGCGATCTTGTGCAGGGAATCACCCTTGACGACGGAATAGCTGACGATCCCGGCCTTCTGAGCGGTAATTGCCTTGGCAGGGACGGCTGCCGGTGCCACTGCCTTTTCGGCGGCGACCGATTGTGCGGGCGCCGCGGAGGCGGTGGTCGCGCCCATCACGGGCAGGGCGAGGACGGCTCCGCCTGCGGTGACGGCGACGAGGCCGCGGGTCAGCGGGCTGGACTTGGAACGACGGTGCTTACCCATCGAGGGCATGGCGAATTCCTCTCCGTCGCCTGCGAGGTGAGCTGTCGGGTTCAGGCTGGAGATGCCTGGCCGCATGTGCATGCGACTTAACCCCAAGCCGTTCCTGATAACGGATCGGCAACTTACCTGGGTCCCCCGCTCCTGCCGGGCGTGAGTAGGTCCGGTTTCCGGACGGCGGCAGGATTCGGCGTTCCATCCGGATTGACGGTGACCGTAGGCGAGAAACACCGAAGGGGACAAGTCCCGAATTCCGGATCACAATTCATTTACAAGATCGATGAGCGGGAAAGCCGATGAATTCACCCGAACCGCGAAGCCAACTCTCTTCTCGCAGAAGGGATGCGGGTGAGGCGTCGGAGCTTCGGGCGTCCCGGACGTGACGCTGGCCACTGGGTCCGAAAAGGGCGATTTGCTCCGAGGGGATGTTCGCGGTTCGGGTGAAAAGTGCGTTACGGGCTCTGGGTATTAATTAATTCGATAAGTCCGAATTAGCCCATATCAATCTTTTTGCTCTTTGTGTGCGGCTCAGTGGTGCGGGGTCGGCCGGAACGTTCCCCCGTACATCGGCAGGGGGATCCGCTCGCCGTAGCGGGCCAGCTGCTCCCACGGACGGTTGAGGCCGGCGGAACCGTACGTACGGACCCGCGTGACGGTGTCGAGGTCGAGGACGTCGACCAGGACCTCCTCGCCAGGGCCCGCCTGCTGGCGCACGGTCCCCTCGGGGTCGACGATCGCGCTGGCGCCGACGCCTGCCGGGTCGGCCGCGTTGAGATTGACGACGTAGAGCTGGTTGGTCCAGGCGTTGGCACGCGCGCAGACCAGCTCCATGTCCCGGTCCCGCGTCGTGGTGAGCGTGGGCTGGAGGATCACCTCGGCGCCGAGCCAGGCGAGCTGTCTGGCGGTCTCGGGGAACGAGCCGTCGTAGCAGACGGCGAGACCGGCGCGGCCGATTCCGGGCAGGTCGAAGACGACGAACTCGCTTCCGGGGCTGGTCTGTTCGTAGGGCTGCCAGGGGAAGATCTTGCGGTAGCGGGCCACGATCTCGCCCGCCGGGGAGACCGCGATGGCGGTGTTGTACGTGTTCCCGTCGTCGGCCCGCTCGTAGAGGCTGCCGGGTATCAGCCACAGGCCGGTCTCGCGGGCCAGGGCGCAGACGCGGTCGGTGAGCGGGCCCGGGATCGCCACGGCGGCCTCCCGCATCCAGTCGGCGCGGGCCTGGAGCAGCGGCGCTTCGGCGGCGAGCATCAGCTCGGGCACGACGACGAGCTGCACATGGGGGAACGTGTCCCGCACCGCGCGTACCCGGTCCGCGAAGCGGTCCCAGGTGGCGCGCAGATCGTGCGGTACGGGAGTGGTCTGGACGGCGGCGACGGCGAGTGTGCGCATGAGGGTTCAGTTCTCCGTGACGAGCGGGGTGGCGACGGACGTACGGCCGTGGCGGAAGAAGCGGGCGTGGCGGGAGCGGATGAGGAGCATGACCACGACTCCGAGGGCGATGGAGCCGACGCCGAGCAGGAAGACGCCGCCGACGCCGCCCAGGGACGTGTAGCCGTAGGCGGGGTCGAGCATGTCGTAGGCGCTGCGCAGGAACGCCGCCAGCATCATCAGGCCGCCCGCGACCGGCATCACGCCCTTGACCAGCAGGTCACGGGGCGAGCGGCGCAGATGCCCGCGGAAGTACCAGGCGCAGGCGAATCCGGTGACGCCGTAGTAGAAGGCGATCAGCAGACCCACCGAGAGGACGGCGTCGCCGAGGAAGTCGGCGGAGACCACGGTGAGGAGGGTCAGCGCGACGGCCGCCGCCGCACCGAAGAACACCGTGCCGAAGGCGGGCGTCCGGAAGCGCGGGTGTATGCGGCCGAAGGCCGCCGGCAGGGCGCCGTGCGCGCTCATCGACAGGGTGGCGCGCGGCGTGGAGACCGTGCAGGTCAGCAGGGCGCCGACGGCCGAGACTGCGATGGCGAGCTGCACGAGCTTGGCCAGGGAGTCGCCGAGTACGGCGGGTGCGAGGCCGGTGAGGACGTCGGCGGCGGTCTCCTCGTTGCCGAGCCCGAGCCCCGAACTTCCCGTGCCGGCGAAGGAGACCGCGGCGAAGGCGGTGAACAGGTAGGTGACGACCAGGATCAGAGTGGACGTCACGGCGGCCCTGCCCGGTGTGCGCGCGCTGTCGACCGTCTCCTCGTTGAAGGTGATGAGGGCGTCCCAGCCCCAGTAGATGAAGAGGCACAGCAGGACCGCCTCGGAGAACGAGGCGAAACTGTCGAAGCCGAAGGGGTTGAGCCAGCTCAGGGACGGGGAAGCCGCGCCGTCGCGTACGAAGGCGGTGATTCCGAACGCGAGCAGCGCGACGAGCTGGAGCCCGAGGATCGCGTACTGGACATGGGCGGCGAGCTGGATGCCCCGGTAGGCGACCGCGACCGCCAGCGCGAGCAGCAGCACGGCGACGGCGGTGACGGTCGGCGTGCTGCCGGACGCCGCGTCGAGGCCCAGGACGCCGAGCAGGGCGGAGGCGCCGACCTGGGCGAGCGCGGTCATGGCGATGACGGTGGCGCACAGGACCGTCCAGCCGCCCGCGACCCAGCCGAAGGCGGGGCCGAACACGCGTGTGTTCCACACGAAGGTGGTTCCGCAGTCCGGCATCTCCCGGTTCAGCTCCCGGAAGGCGAACGCGGTGAGCAGGATCGGCACGAAGCCGAGGAGCAGGGCGGCAGGGGCGAGATCGCCCACCACGAGGGTCACCAGGCCCAGAGTGATGGCGATGCTGTACGCGGGCGCCACGGAGGCCAGCCCGAGCGCGACCGTGGCGAGCAGGCCGACGGAGCCGCTCCGCAGGCCCTTGTCGGTCAGTGGTGATGCGGAGGGCGGGGGCTCCGGCGCGGCGCCGACGGCGTCTGTGGTCATGACTGCCTTCCAGGAGGAGATGGCACGAGGCAACGACTATTCGTTAAACGGCGATTTAACGAAAGGCTGATGGCGTGGTCAACCCCTGGAGCGGTATCGTTTCGTTTCGATTCAGCGAATGCGAGAGTGAGGGGCGCGGTGGCACGGCGCAAGGACCAGGAGGCGCGGCGGGCTCAGCTGAGCGAGGCCGCCGGGCGGGCACTGCTGAGCCGGGGCCTCGAAGGGCTGCGGCTGCGGGACGTGGCGGAGGAGGCGGGCGTCACGCCCGCGGCGGTCCTCTACTACTACGAAGACCTCGACGCGCTGATGTACGAGACGTTCCAGCAGGCCATCGAGCGGTTCTGCCGGGACCGCGACGCGGCGGCCGAGCAGCACACGGACGCGCGCGAGCGGCTGCGCACCTGTATCGCGTCCGGTGTGGCAGCCGGCCCGCAGGACCGGCTGCCACGGCTTCTCTTCGAGTACTGGCCCCGGACCCTGCGCGATCCGAAGGCCGCTGCCCTCGACAGCGTCCTGACGGAGCGCCAGATCGGGGTCTACCAGGGAATCCTGGTGCTCGGCGAGTCCCAGGGCCACTTCGCACTGTCGGACACCGCGCGCATGACGGCCTCGAACTTCGTGGCGATGGAGGACGGCTACCAGATGGATGTGCTCGCCGGCCGACGGTCGCGGCCGGAGGTGATCAGCGCGCTGCACTCCTACGCGCGGGTGGCCACGGGCTGCGTTCTGGAGAACGGCTAGCCGGGTACCTCCGTGCGCTCCCACCATTCGTAGACGGGCAACTGGCCCTCCGCGGTCTTCTCGTGACGGTTCGTCGCCTTGAAGTGCTCGTACCCGCCACGGAACGGGATCTTGATATCGACCCCGGGTTCGGTGACCGCGACGATCCGCTCGGGAAGATCGTCGGGGCCGCCTTCGAGGGCTGCTTTCGTTACGTTGGCCATGGGGAAAGTCTGCCCGGAGCGCTGCCCCGGTCCCTCATGACGCGCCGACGACCCGCCTCGTACGAGGACGGGCCGCCGGTGGTCCGGGAGCGGCTCAGGTCCGGGCGTGCGTGGTGATGTCGGCCATGAACTCGGCGATGACGGCCGGGGTGACGGTCGGCTTGCACTGGCTGAGCGCGGCGAGATAGTCCTCGGTGTCGGCACCCGCCTCGGCGAAGTCGCGTTCGAACGCTGCCTGGGCCGCAGTCCGGGCGGCGTGCTCGATGTCGGCCGGGGTGAACAGCTCGCTCGCCGCGACCAGCGCGTCCACGTCGATGTCGTCCCGCCCGGCCGAGTAGCGCGACCAGATCGCCGCACGGGCCGCCGCGTCCGGGGTGCCGATCGGGACCAGATAGTCGAACCGGCCCGGGCGCAGGAAGGCCGGGTCGAGCGAACGGATGGAGTTGGTCGCGCACACCAGCAGCCGCTCGTCCCGCTCGCGGAATCCGGGAATGAGCTTGAGGAGCTCATTGGTGACGCCGTGCATGCCGGGCTCCGGACGCTCTCCTCGTACGGGAGCTATCTCCTCGACCTCGTCGATGAAGACCAGCACCCGTTCCAGCTCCGCGATCCGGGCGAAGGCCGTGCGCAGCGCGGCGGCGAGATTGCCCTCGTCGGCCAGCCGGGACGGCAGCAGTTCGACGAAGGGCCAGCCGAGGCGCGAGGCGATGGCACGGGCGAAGGTGGTCTTGCCGGTCCCGGGCGGGCCGAACAGGGTGATGGCGCGGGGCGGAACGACTCCGTGCCGGACCGCACGCTCGGGTTCGGCCAGCGGCATGACGACACGGCGCTCGATGAGGCTCTTCTCCGCCTCCATCCCGGCGACCTTGTCCCACAGATCACCGGACAGCACCCGGCCGCCCAGCTCCTCCAGGAGGTTGGCCGGGGTGCCCGTGGCCGGTTCGGCCTTCTCGAAGTAGGCGACGGCGGGCCGCCGCGTGTAACCGGCCTTCTTGAGCCCCTCGCCGAGCTGTTCCTCCTCCGCCAGCACATAGGCGATGCGGCGCACCCGCGCCTCGATCAGCCGGCGTTCGAGCTCCACCAGCAGCGCGCTGGCCAGGCCCCGGCCGCGCCAGGCCGGCTCGATGGCGATCCGCATCACCCAGGCACGGCCGCCGGACACATGTGCCAGCGCCGCGCCGATGGGCCGGCCGCGGTGGACGGCGACCACCGCGGGCTGGCGGGACGTCAGCGCGCTGATGCACTCGGCGAGCGAGAAGACGGACTCCTGGCCGAGGCCCGCCGTCGTATCGATCAGATGGACGACCGCCGCCAGATCGTCCTCACGGTAGTCATGGATGAGCCAGTTCACGTGCCGCTCCTCGCCTCGGGGTGGTTCCGGAGACGCTAGATCCTCAGCGGCGGGCCGTCGTGCTCCACCGAGGACAACACCACGGCCCCAGTCGTACGAAAGGGAAGCGGTACGAGCGGCGGATTGCGGGTACGCGCGGTCCCTCGCCGGAACCTCACGACAGCCCCCGCGCCTCCTTGAACCGCGCGAGACCCTCCGCGAGCTCCACCACGGGCTCCGGATAGTCGTACCGGGCGCGGTCCAGGCCCTTCAGCTTCCACGGTTCGTGCACCTCGCCGCCCTCGATCCCGCCGAGCTCGGGCACCCAGCGGCGTACGTACGCGCCATCGGGGTCGTACCGCTTGCCCTGAAGCACGGGGTTGAGTACGCGATTGGGCCGGCTGTCCGTGCCCGTGCCGGCCACCCACTGCCAGTTCAGCTGGTTGTTGGCGACATCGCCGTCCACCAGCAGACCCAGGAAGTGCCGGGCGCCGATCCGCCAGTCGACGTACAGGGTCTTGGCCAGGAAACTCGCGGTGATCAGACGTCCGCGGTTGTGCATCCACCCCTCGTACCGCAGCTGCCGCATGGCGGCGTCCACGATCGGATAGCCCGTCCGGCCCTCCCTCCACGCCTCGATCTCGTCGGACGCGGACCGTTCGGTGCGCCACAGGTCCTGCCGGTTCCGGTAGTCGGCGTGCGCGGCGGCCGGGCGGGCGGCAAGGACCTGGTGGTGGAAGTCCCGCCAGCACACCTGTCGTACGAAGGCGTCGGCGCCCGGCCCGCCCGCCGCGCGGGCCCGGTGGATCAGCTCGACGGGGGAGAGGGTGCCGAAGTGCAGATGGGGGGAGAGCCGCGAGGTGGCGTCGCCCGCCAGATCGTCGTGGCGGTCCTCGTACTCCGCGATCCCGTGGCGCCGCCACGCCGCGAACCGCTGCCGTGCCTCGCTCTCGCCGCCCCGGGCCAGGCCCTCGGCCACACCCGGTACAGCCGCACGCGAGGGCACGTCCTCCGAGCCGGGCCCGTCCGGCACCCGTACCGTACGCGGAGCCGGGAACACGTCCCGCAGGTGCTGCTCGGACCACCGCCGGAAGTACGGCGTGAACACCGCGAAGTGGTCGGAACCCGAGCCCGCAGGGGTCACCGCGCCCGGGGTGACGGCGGTGACGACGGCGTCGTGGACGTGCAGCCGGCGCCCCTGCGACTCCAGAGCGGCGCGGAGGCGCTCCTCACGCAGGTGCGCGTACGTGGTCACTCCCGCGGCCATGTACACATCGTGGGCGGACACCTCGGCGGCGACACGGCAGACCTCCTCGGCGGGCCGGCCCGAGCGGATCACCAGACGCCCGCCCCGGTCACGCAGTCCGGCGTCGAGGTCGCGGAGACAGTCCGCGAGGAAGGCGCGACGGTTGGGGACACCGAAACCCGCGTCGGTGATGCCCTCGTCGACGACGAACAGCGGGACCACCTCGTCCGCCGCGTCGAGCGCCGCGCGCAGGGGCGGATTGTCGTGCAGCCGAAGGTTGGACGTGAACAGGACGACTGCGACGGTCATGGTGGCACCCCTGGTGAAAATCGAAGCGGAACAGTTCACCTTCTGTCCCACCGCACTTCCCGGATGCGGAGTTCAGCGAGGTACGGAGGATTTCACCTGTGTGGGTGCCGTGGGCCTGGTGGCCGCGAGCGCGATGTTGCGGGCCATGCCGCCGAAGACCACGGCGTGGAAGGGGGAGACACTCCACCAGTAGGCGTGGCCCAGCAGCCCGCGCGGGTGGAAGACCGCCCGCTGCCGGTAGTGGGACCGCCCGTCGGTGCCGCGCTCGCAGTACATCTCCAGCCAGGCCGCGCCCGGCAGGAGCATCTCCGCGCGCAGCCGCAGCAGACGCCCGGGTTCGATCTCCTCGACCCGCCAGAAATCCAGCGAGTCACCGACCCTGAGCCGCTCCGCGTCCCGTCGGCCACGGCGCAGCCCCACACCGCCGATCAGCCGGTCGAGCCAGCCCCGCACGGCCCAGGCCAGCGGGAACGAGTACCAGCCGTGGTCACCGCCGATCCCCTCAATGACGCGCCAGAGCGCCTCCGGCGTGGCATCGACGTCACGTTCGCGCACATCGCTGTAGAGGCTGCCGCCGGCCCAGTCGGGGTCGGTGGGCAGCGGATCACTGGGAATGCCAGGGGTCGAGGCCGAGGACCACCGGGTGGTCACCTTGGCCTCGCGGACCCTCTGCAGGGCGAGAGTGAGCGCGGTGCCGAACGGGAAGGGCTGCCCGGGCCCGTCGGGGACGTAGCGGGCGATGTCGTGCTCCTGGCACACCACCTCGTGACGCAGGGACTCCGCGAGCGGGCGGGCGATCGACCGGGGGACCGGTGTGACCAGCCCGATCCAGTGACTGGACAACCCCGGAGTCAGCATCGGCACCGGCAGGATCAGCCGGTGCGGCAACTCCGCCACCCGCGCGTACTGCTGCATCATGTCGCGGTACGTCAAGAGGTCGGGGCCGCAGATGTCGAAGGTGCGGTTCACCTCGTCCGGCATCCGCGCACTGCCCACGAGGTAACGCAGCACGTCGCGGACCGCGATCGGCTGAATCCTCGTCGACACCCAGCTGGGCGTGACCATGACCGGCAGCCGCTCGGTGAGGTAGCGCAGCATCTCGAAGGACGCGGATCCCGAGCCGATGATGACGGCGGCACGCAGCGCGGTGGTCGGTACGCCCGATTCGAGGAGGATACGGCCGACCTCCGCCCTGGAGCGGAGGTGCGGGGACAGTTCCGCGTCCGGGACGTCCACCGGGGTGAGGCCGCCCAGATAGACGATGCGGCGGATGCCCGCGGCCCGCGCCTCCCTGCCGAAGGTCCGGGCGGCCTCGCGGTCCTTCTCCTCGAAACCGGGGCCCGCGCCCAGCGCGTGCACCAGGTAGTAGGCGACATCGATGTCCCGCAGTGCGGGGCGCAGCGTCTCCGGGTCGGTCACATCGCCCTTGACGGTCTCCACCCGGTCCGCCCAGGGGTGGTCGCGCATTTTCTCGGGAGTGCGCGCCAGGCAGCGCACGCTGTGCCCGGCGTCCAGCAGCTCGGGCACGAGACGACCGCCGATGTACCCCGTCGCCCCTGTCACCAGACAGCGCAGCCCCGTCCCGGTGTCCTTGCTCTCCATGGCGCCTCCGCCTCCGCTCAGGTCTTCTCCGTCCACTGTGTCCGCACAGCGGCCTTCCGGCTTCCCGGGGCGGGAACGGGGGACCCGGGATCAGCCGGCGGAGACCGGCCTCTCGAAGAAGGTCTCCAGTGCGACCGTCGCGTGCGTGCCGCTCACGCCTTCGATGGCGTACAGCCGCCGCAGGACCTGCTGCAACTCCTCGGTGGTGGCCGTACGCACCTTCACCAGGACCGAGGCGGCGCCGGCGATGACGTGCGCCTCCTGGATCTCGGGGATCGCGGCGAAGGCCGCGGCCGAATCGCCCATCCAGGCCGACGAGTCGACCATCACGAAGGCGAGCACGCCATGGCCGAGGGCGGCCGGTTCGACCTCCACCGTCGTACGGCGGATGACACCGCGCTCCCGCAGCTTGCGCACGCGCTCGTGCGCCGCGCCCGCCGAGAGGCCGACCGCCTTGCCGAGCGCCGAGTACGCCTGCGTGGCGTCGCGCTGGAGTTCCGCGATCAGCGCGCGGTCGATCTCGTCCACGATCCCGTTCACCATCCCCATGGCCACACCATATCTGGTTCTGACATATTGAAGTCATACCGAATGACATTCGGGAACATCTGGTGAGGGGTGGACTGTGTCCGGCGAGATGGTCAACAATCTGTACGAGATCCTGGACGAGCGTTTCCGTACCGGCAGGTGCGCCAACGGCGACGTACGGCTCGAACGGCTCCACGCCGACTGCCGCTGGGCCGAGGGCCCGCTCTATCTGCCGGCCTGGCGGCAGTTGATCTGGAGCGACATCCCCAACGACCGTCTCCTGCGCTGGGACGAGGCGACAGGCGCGACCGCGGTCTTCCGCTCGCCGGCAGGGCACATCAACGGCAACACACTGGACCGCGAGGGCCGGTTGGTGAGCTGCGAACAGGGAAACCGGCGCGTCACCCGCACCGAGCACGACGGCCGCGTCACCGTGCTCGCCGACCGCTTCGAGGGGAGACGCTTCAACAGCCCGAACGACGCGGTCGTACGCTCCGACGGCTCGGTCTGGTTCACGGACCCCGACTTCGGGATCACCAGCGACTACGAGGGCTATCGCGCCGAGAGCGAGCTCGGCACCTGCGACGTCTACCGGATCGACCCGGTGACCGCCGAGATCCGCCGGGTCGCTGACGGTTTCGACGGTCCGAACGGCCTGGTCTTCTCCGCGGACGAACGGCAGTTGTACGTCGCCGACACGCGCGCCCGCCAGATCCGCGTCTTCGACGTGCGCGAGGGTGGCACCCTCTCCGACGGGAAGGTCTTCGCCGAGCGCACCGACGGCGGGTTCGACAACATACGCATGGACGACGACGGACGGCTGTGGGCCGCCGCGTTCGACGACGGAGTGCACTGCTACGACCCGGACGGCACGCTCATCGGCAGGCTTCACGTGCCCGAGCCGGTCTCCAACATCGCCTTCGGCGGACCGAAGAACAACCGGCTTTTCATCACGGCGACGACCTCGCTGTACTCACTCGTGATGGCCGTGACGGGGCTGCCGCGGGTCGCGACCGGGGCGGCGCGACGATGACGTGAACGTCGCCCTTGTGCATGCCGCGATCGTGCAGCACCGCCGGCCGGCGGCGCTGCACGATTCGGCTGCGCTCAGCGCTCCGACAGCTCCGACGGTGCTTCCTGGACGACCCAGCCGTTGCCGTCCGGGTCCTCGAAGGACATGAACGAGTTCCAGGTCTCGCCCTTGCCGTCCTCCCAGCCCGTGGCGCCGACATGGCGGACGGGCGAGACCTCCACGCCGCGGCTCATCAGTTCCGCACGGGCCGCCTCGATGTCGGTGACACAGAGCTGGAGGCCCTGCAGTGTGCCCGGGGCCATCTCCTTCATGCCGGGGGCCGCGGGCATTCCCTGGAGCATCGCGATGGAACACCGCGAGCCGGGCGGGGTCACCTGGATGATCCGCATACCCGGGGCCACCTCGTCGTCGAGGTCCACCTTGAAGCCGGCCTTGTTCGCGTAGAACTCCTTCGCCCGGTCCATGTCGGTGACGGGTACCGGGATGACCTCGAGGGTCCAGTTCATGGAAAGTCTCCTCAGATGTGCCAGCGGGTCTGCTATGCCAGCGGGTCTGGCAGAACGGGTCGCCCCCGACGAAGGGGGCGGGTCCACCGTCTCCCACGAAAGAGTGATCCCGCACGTCGAAACACCAGTCCGCCCCGAACTCTGTCAGCTAGTCCCCTCCAGGCGGTGGAGACGGGCTCGGAGGCCGGCCGCGGCGCTGCCGAACGTGTCGGGCAGCCCGGGGAGCAGCGTCAGGGCCGCGGCGAGGAGCTCCTTGGTTGCCTTCGGATCGCCGACGACCGCTTGGAACACCGTCGTGGCCGCCATCGGGGCCAGGCGGTACCGCCAGGCGGGATGAGCGTGTGTCGAGGCGTAATGGGCCGTCAACACTTCGACGGGAGTCAGTTCCCCTCCCGCACGCCGGAGGAGCGGTGCGAGACCTGCGTGACCGATCAGGTCGCAGATGTCCTCCGGATCGGCCCGGTTACGGTGGTGGCCGTCGCGCACCTGGTAGATCACCGCGTAGATCAGCACACGTTCGCGCTCCGTGCGAGGGCTCGGGAACGGCACGTCCCGCCAGAACTCCTCGACTGCGCGTGGAGTGATCGCGGGGCGGCTGCGGGCATCGTCGGGAGAGGTGGCGACGGCGAGCCGGATCGCACCGAGGGCGACGGCATCCTCCGAAAACCGGCGTACGTACCGAACCCCTTCGGCGGCTTCCGGTTCCGCCTCCAGGGCGGCGCGCCGTACCGCCTCGGCCGTGGGCCCGTCCGTCCATACGAACGTCCACTTCCGAGCGGAGTCGCAGAACTCGGCTTCGACTTCCCCGTCGATCGCGGCGGCAAGCAGGCGAAGCCGCGTCGCACGGTCGGAACCCGTGGTCCCGGAGGTCATGTGTCGCGCCCGTCGCCCCGCGGGTATCCGATGGAGGCGATGTTGTCCGCGAGCGCGTCCAGTGTCACTTCGGGGTTCAGGGCCGAGACCACATCGGGCGTGAGCGGCCGCAGCGCGAACACGTGGCGTACCGCCGCCGGGTCGACCGGCATGTCGTAGTACTGCGCTGCCCATTCCCCGAAATGCTCGGGGGAGCTGTCGGTGTCGGTGTCGGTGAGGAAGCCGAACAGCCACTTTGCACCGTCCGGAACGGTGGAGGTGGTGTCGAAATCGACGTCGCCCGTCCGCCACTGGCTGTCCGCCGCCTCCCGCCAAAGGCAGGCGGTCACATGGGCTATGTCGTCGAGTCCGAACTCAGGGTCCCGGGTATACGCCCGGAACACCTCCGGGACATCGTCGAAGATCCCGGGCCAGGGCTGCCCATCGCCGACGTAGGGACTCAAGGGCGACGTGTGGTCGAAGCCCCGGATGTACACACCGGCCGACGAGAAGACGATGGAGTACTCGTCGCCCCCTCCGTTGTCCATCCACGCCAGTTCCTGCTTCTCCCGCCAGCGCGCGACGAAACCATGGCGGCGGTACGGGCTGTCGGGCTTGAGCACCGCTTCGACCATCGCCATCGCACGGCAACGGTCTCGAAGCGCAGGAATGCTCGGCAACTTCCGAGCCACATCACGAACGGTCATGCGGGTATCTCAGCAGATGGGTCTGACATGGCCGAGCCGCGGATCAGTTTCCGCACCTCGGGCGGGAGCTTTGAGCCCGAGTACGCGGCGAACAGCGTGGCCTCCGCCGGTGAGTCCCCGACGGCGATGGCCACCCCGGGAGGGATGCCGTCCACCGCGAAGGCGGTCTGTGTCGTGGTCGGCTCCGTGTTCTCGTCCTGGCTGCCGGTGTCGTAGCAGGGCGGTTCGGTGGCGGTGCCGAGTTTCCTCCCGACCGTGAAGTCCACGTTCGCCACGTCCTGATACGACCGGTCCTCGTAGACGAATCGGTGCGCGCAGGAGGCCGATCCAGCTCCACCACCACTGCTGCCCGCCGTGCACGCCGCTGCCGACATCACCATGGCCGCCGCCAGAAGCACGCGCGCGCATTGCCCGGTCCTGCTCATTCGGCTCCCCCTCGTGTTCGTGCCGAGTAGACGCCTGTGACCAGCATCGGGTTCCCAGCGCATCGTCAGGCGGCGTACGCGGACACGGTCAGCGTTTCGGCGAGGACTCTCCAGAGTCCCCAGGCACCCACCCGGCTCGCGATGTTGCACAGCCTTTTCTCGGTGCAGCGGGTCGGTTTGTTCTGCCAGGCGGTCACGACGAGATAGTGGAAGCCCAGGCTCCGGGTGAACGTGAAGCGGATGTGCAGGCCGTCGCCGAGATCGTGCCCAGGAAGGGTGGCGATCTGCAGGTAGTCGTACGCGATCTCCTCCACCCGCACCGGATTCGTGCCCAGCAGGTCGCACTCGTCCCCCGCACGGATACGGGACGGACAGTCACCGCTCACCGGGAACAGCCAGAAGTTGCCGGTGAGCTGCTCGCGTACATCGTGGGGGCCGGTGAAGGGGTGGAGGCCCAGGGAGTAGCTGTACCGGTAGAGACCGTTCGCTGTACCGAGTTCCGGTGCGGGCGTGGGCGCGGTAGTGCGTGGCCCGGCGTACGAGGGTGGTGGCAGCGCGGCGAGCAGGAGTGCTGTACCGAGTACGGCGACCAGAACGGCCTTCAGTACAGACCTGCAAGGAAGGGCGGGGGCGGACACCGGCACCTCCCATGACGTAACAGAGTCACCTGGAAGCTATGTGCCGGGGGACGTTCCGGCATCTCGGCACGGGCTGATCCAGCGACCCGGCGGAGGCCGGACCCCGCGTCACGGGTTCTGCCGTAGGCGGGCAGCCCGGCCTGTTGCGGAGTGAGTCGGGGGCCCTGTCAGTACCTGTATGGGCAGAACGGGCCGCAGGCCGTGACCCCGCGAACGTGCGTAGACTCCCGGATCATGAGGGTCCTGATCTCCGTTGATATGGAAGGCATCTCGGGGATCGTGCATCCCACCGAGACGAATCCGGCCGGCTACGACTACGAGCGCGGCCGAGCGCTGATGACGGCCGAAGCAAACGCCGTGATCGCCGGCGTCCTGGATGCCGAACCGGATTCCGTCGTGTGGGTGGCCGATGCGCACGGGCCGTTCCGGAACCTGCTTCCGGAGGAACTCGACCGACGGGCACAGCTCGTTCGCGGCAAGCCGCGCCCTCTGGGCATGCTCGGTGGGCTCGACGAGCACACCGACGCGCTCATGCTCATCGGCTACCACGCCCGTGCCGGTGATGGACCGGCCGTTCTGGCCCACACCATGAACGGCGAGATTCTCGACGTGCGCGTGGCCGGCCGGTCCATGGGAGAGATCGGTCTCAACGCCGCCATGGCAGGGCACTTGGGCGTCCCGGTCGTACTGCTCAGCGGTGACGACGTCGCCTGCGCCGAACTAAGCGAACTGGTCCCCTCCGCGGCCACCGTCGCGGTCAAGCAGGCCCTCGGCCAGGTCGCCGCCGTCGCCCTGCACCCCGAGGAGGCCCGGGACCGTCTGCGCCGGTCGGCCGCCGAGGCGCTTGCGGGTCGTGCACAGGTGCTGCCGCTCTCCCTGGCCGGGCCACTTGAGGTGGAGGTGGACCTCTACAGCTCGTCCACGGTCGATCTGGCCATGCTCGTGCCCGGCGTCTCACGCGCCGAGGGCGGCCGTACGGTCACTTTCACCGCCGCCGACTTCGGCGAGGCATACCGGCTGATCCTCCTGCTCGGACAGCTCGCCACCATCAAGCCGGGCTAGGACTGTGTCACCCGGCAGCCGAGGTCAGGGTCGTACTTGAGGGCTGTCCATCCGGTTGGCCCCCGATGTTTCGGGGGGTGGCCCGGGTCGTCCGGCCGAGTCTGCGGTTCCTAGCCTCGGGGGCATGAGATCTCGTCGCTTATGGGTGTCAGCCGCTGTCCTGGCTCTGACCGTTTCCGTGCCGTCAACCGTTGCGGCCTCGGCCGTCACACCACGACCCCCGGCCGGGGACCGGTCCGTGCAGCATGATGCCGACCTGCTGCGGGATACCGGTGTCACAGGGGTATCGGTCCGTCTGACCACGCCCAGCGGGACCGTCACAGCGCGTTCCGGTGTAAGCGAACAGGGGAGCAGCCGCCCGGTCCCCAGGAACGGCTACCTGCGGCTGGGGAGCATCACCAAGACGTACGTCGCCACCGTCCTGCTGCAACTCGTGGACGAGAAGCGACTGACCCTCGACCAGACGGTGGAGCAGGTGCTGCCCGGGGTCGTGTCCGGCGCGGGCAACGACGGCCGGACCGTCACCGTCCGCGATCTGCTCCAGCACACCAGCGGCCTGTACGACTACACGGCCGACGTGTTCCCCGAGCCCAGTGCCCACACGTACTTTTCCAACCGATGGCACGCCTACCGACCCGCACAGCTCGTCGCCATGGCCATGCGCCACGAACCCGAGTTCCTGCCGGGGACGGACTGGGCGTACTCCAACACCAACTACGTGCTCGCCGGAATGATCATCGAGAAGCTCACCGGCCGCAGCTGGGAACAGCAGGTCCACGACCGCATCCTGAGCCCGCTCGGCCTGCGGCGTACAGCGACACCCGGCACCTCGCCCCACCTTCCGTACCCGCACGCCGCCAACCACCAGCAGTTCACCGTGAACGGGCCCTTCACCGACACCACGATTCCCTACCGTCCCTTCGACAGCGGAGCCGACGGCTCGATGACGGGTACGGCCGACGAGGTCAATCAGTTCTTCACCGCCCTGGCCGGCGGCCGGCTCCTGACGCCCGCCGCACTCGCCGCCATGCGCACCTACGTCCCCGTACCGCAGGACAGCGGCCACCCCGCAGGCACACAGGACGGTCTGGGGCTGTTCCTCACCCCGCTGTCCTGCGGCGGTGGATACCTCGGACACGGCGGAAGCGGCTTCGGCTACGTCATCCGCGCTGCCACCACGACGGACGCCCGACGCACCGTCACCGTCTCGGCGCACAGCCGCCCGGCGGATCCGGACGTGGCGGCCCGCCAGGAGGACGCCCTCCGCAACCTGATCGACAACGCCCTCTGCCGTGGCGCATAAGCCGTGCCTCCGGCCGCTACTCCGCCGTTGCCAGGACCCTGTCGGCGGCAGCGGCGGCCGTGCCCGCGCCGCCCAAGGGCGCCAGGTTCGTACCGATCAGCACCATGCGCAGGGCCCGCTCCGTGGCGTCCGCGAGGAACTCCCCGCCGCGCCTCAGCGCCTCCGCCAGTTCCACGGGTGCGGGCAGGATGCCGCTGTAGGCGTCGACCCCCGAGTCCCGTACCCGGTGGGCGCCGTCACCGATCGTGCCGGCCAAGGCGAGCACGGGCCGGCCGAAGAGCTTGGCCCGGCGCGCCACCTCGGCCGGGATCTTGCCGCGCGGTGTCTGGCGGTCCAGGGCGCCCTCCGCGGTGATCACCAGGTCGGCGCGGGCGAGACGCGCGTCGAGGTCGAGGTGGTCGAGCAGCACCTCGAAGCGGGGCAGTACACGTGCGCCCAGTGCGGCGAGACCCGCGCCGAGCCCGCCCGACGCGCCGGTCCCCGGGCCGTGGCGCAGACTGTGCGGCCTGGTGGCGGCCGACGCGCCGCACAGGCGTGGCTGTACGTCGCGGCCGAGCACGTCCGCCCAGTTCTCCAGAGCCAGGGACAGCTCCTCGACCTGCCGCGGTCCTGCGCCCTTCTGCGGGCCGAAGACCCTGGCGACGCCCTGCGGCCGGCACAGTACGTTGAACGGATTGCACGCCACGAGCATCTCGGCTTCCGACAGGCGTGGGTCAAGACCCGTGGCGTCGACGCGCACGAGACGCGCGAGTTCCCGCCCGCCGGGCGGCAGTTCACAACCATCGGCGTCGAGCAGCCGCGCGCCCAGTGCCTGGAGTGCGCCGGCGCCCCCGTCGGACGTCCCGGAGTCGCCGCATCCGACGAGGATCCGGTGTGCTCCGGCGTCCAGCGCTGCGCGGATCAGCTCGCCGACGCCGTACGTCGTCGTGGCACCCGGATCCCGCCGGCCCACCGGCACCAGGCTCAGCCCCGCCACGGCGGCCATCTCGACCACGGCCTCGCGCGGCCCGGAGCCCGGCCCGCCGAGGAGGGCGAAGTGGGTGCGGACCGGTTCACCGACCGGCCCCGTCGCCGTACGCTGCACCAGCCGGCCCACGGTCGCGGCGGCCAGCGCCTCGGCGGTGCCCTCGCCGCCGTCGACGAGCGGCATGAAGTCGACCTCGGCGTCAGGGATCACGCGCAGAAGCCCCTCGGAAAGGCATGATGAAGAAACCTTCATCATGCTTCCTCCCAGGATGGCCGAACTCGCCGATACAGCCTATCCGCGCCCAAACGACCCGCGTCGCCGCCGTCCCACTTCTTCGGCGGACACGGGAGCCTCGATCTTGTAGACGTCGCCGACCTGGAGAAGGCCCGGTGTGCTGTATTCCCCGTGCATGCTGATGATGGAGACGGCCACGTGGGAGTGGGGCTGCCAGAAGGTCCGGTAGTGCGGTGCGTTTCCCGTCAGCTCCGGTATCTCCTGGAGTGGGACGCCGCGTCGCTGCAAGAGGCGCTGCAGTTTCTCGAACCGAAGCCGTGGCGTGAACCGGCCGTACCGGGCGCGGAGCGCCTGGTCGGGGATCGTCCGGTCGCGGCGGGCGAGCCGGTGCACTTGCAGGCTGAAGTGGTGGCCCGTCCAGGGCTGGTCGGCGGAAGCCCGATGCCAGTAGAACTCGGTCAGTCCATAATCGCGGTGGAGGCTGAGCGAGTCGAAGCTGTTCTCGCCGAACTTGTCCCCGAGGACTGCGCTGACGCGATCGGGGGAGTCGGTGGGGCGCAGGCCGAGCACGGTGCCGTTGGTGACGACGTCCATGTAGAACGCCAGGGAGTACGGGGTCAACTGCCGTTCCTCGATGCGATGGCGGTCCCGACGGCGCGGCGCATGGCGGCTTCGGCCTCGGTGGGGTTGCTGTCCAGCCAGTCCGTCAGGTGTTCACGGACGACGTTCTGTACGTAGGTGTGTACGTCGGCGTTGGCGAGCCGGGTCCTGGTGCTGCCCTCGAACTGGGGATCGCGGAGATTGACGGAGACGATCGCGGTCAGCCCCGCGCGTACGTCGTCGCCGGAGAGGCCCCCGCCGGGCTCCGGCAGTAGCCGCCTCTCCCGCGCGTAAGTGGTGATCAGCGCCGCGAGCGCGGTGAGGAACCCCTGCTCATGGGTGCCGCCCTCGTAGGTGCGGTGGGTATTCGCGAAGGTGCGGACACGGTCCTGGGGTGAGGTGGTCCACTGCATGGCGACCGCGACGGAGATCGTCTCCTCTTGGTTCTCCTCCTCGAAGGTGATGATGCCGGTGTGTGCCTGTCCCTCCTCCGGGGAGTTGAGATGAGTGACGAAGTCCCGAAGGCCGCCCTCGCACACCATCCGGACCGTTCCCTGTTCAGTCTCGCCGCCGCCGGTCCGCTGAGTCCGCTCGTCCGTGAGCGAGATGGTCAGGCCCTCGGTGAGGAAGGCCAGCTCCTGGAATCGCTGCCACAGCGTGGCGGTCTCGTACCGCGTGGTCTCGAAGATGCTCTCGTCGGCCCAGAACGTGATCGCAGTGCCGTGTGCGGTCGTTGCCTCGTGCTTGGCCGGCGGCGCGACCGGGACACCGCGTTCGTACTCCTGGCTCCAGCGGAATCCGTCGCGCCGGACCTCGACCGTGAGGCGGCTTGATAGTGCGTTGACGACGGACATCCCTACGCCGCTGATGCCGCTGGAAACCGTGGAGCCGGCGCCGGACCTCTTGCCGGGATCCGGCAAGGTCAGTACGGTCTCGACGGCCGATGGGCCCGTGGACTCCTCCACCGCGACGGGGATGCCGCACCCGTTGTCCGCGACGCGCACACCGCCATCGGCGGTGAGCGTGACATCGACGCGGTCGGCGTGGTCGGCCAGGACTTCGTCGACCGAGCGGGCGACGGTCTCGTACACCATGAGGTGCAGACCGCGGATGCCCGTCGAGCCGATCCACATCCCGGGCCGCTTGCGCATGGCCTCGACCCCGTGCAATACGTGGATGTGACTGGCGTCGTACGACGTCACGCTCACCTCCCCGGGCTGATCGGGGCTGCCGGTTGCGGTCGTTTCGCTCATGAAATGCCCTCTCCGTTACGTGCCCGCCTGGTGTCCCAACTCTACGAAAAACACAGGAGAGTTCGCAGGTCAGCCGGGGTGTCGCAGGGCCGCGAGCGGGCGCGTCCCGGACGTGGCCGGGGCGAGCGATACGAGGACTGGGGGTACCGTCCAGAGCGCCACCAAGGCCCCGCCCAAGGCCCTCGCGGGGGCTTGCCCGGCGGCGCGCGGGGCTCTATTTGTGCGTGTCTTTGAGAGCGCCCTCACGGGCGGTCAGTCCTGCGGCGCGCGGCGTTCCAGGGCTCCGGTGACGAAGGCCGCCAGCCCGGTCCGCATCTGCTCGCGCGTCATGTGCTGTCGGCCGACGAGGTGTTCGACGAGATCGGCGCGGGTGGCGGCGAGCAGGGCATGCGCGGTGAAATCGCTGCCGGTGAATCCGGGGATCTGCTCCAGTGCGGCCCTGAGCGTGCCGTGCCACCGCTCGTAGTGTGCTGCCGCGTAAGGGCTGTCGTTACCGGTGCTCTCCAGGGCCAGCGCGAGGTGGCGGTTGTCGATCTTGAAGCACAGGACGGCGTCGAGGAGGGCGGGCACCCGCTCCAGGGGCGGGGTGGCGGGCCCCAGCGGCGGCGCCCCTTCCTCGACGGCGAGTCCGAGCGGTGCGAGCCGTGACGCGTACAGCGCATGGATCAGACCGGTGCGGTCACCGAACCCGCGAAAGAGCGTCGCCTTGCCGACACCGGCCGCTGCCGCAATGTCGGCCATGGTGACCGTCTCGGGGCTGTCGCACTGAGCGAAGAGCGTGTCGGCAGCCGCCAGGACGGCTTCCCGGTTGCGAGCGGCGTCCGCGCGCGGCTTGCGTTCGGCCATGGGTTCCTCGGTTCCTCCGGTTGCAAAGCGGACCCGTGGTCCGTATCGTCGGGCTAAGGCGAAACGGACCAGGAGTCCGTATCGTACGGGACAGGGCAACCCCGGCCACCGCAGCTACGGAACCCGCTCACTGTCCACGACCCAGCCACCCAGTTCGCCGGGAGCAACTCATGAGCGCCACCGAGAAGTTCACCCTGGTCATCGGGGCCACAGGCACCACCGGCAGCCGTGTCGCCGCCCATCTGGTCGCGGGGGGCCGGCGTGTCAAGGCGGCCGGGCGCAGTGCCACCCCGGTGGACGGAGCCGTTCCCGTACGCTTCGACTGGGACGATCCCGCGTCCTTCGAAGGTGCCCTCGACGGCGCGGACCGCGTCTACCTCATCCCACCGCTCGGCGCTGCCGCCCCCGCGGCCGTCATGCTGCCCTTCCTCCGGCAGGCCCGCACCGCAGGCGTCGAGCGTGCGGTCCTGCTCAGTTCGTCGGCGATCCCCGCCGGTGGTCCTGCCGTGGGGCAGGTTCACCAGGCGCTGCCCGGCCTGTTCCCCCAGTGGGCGGTCCTGCGCCCCTCGTGGTTCATGCAGAACTTCACCGGCAACCACGCGCACGCCCGTACCATCCGAGCCGACGGGACCATCCGCACGGCAGCCGGTGAGGGCCGCGTCGGGTTCGTCGACGCAGACGACATCGCGGCCGTGGCCGTGCACGCACTGACCGAGCCGCAGGCCCCGAACACCGATCTGATCATCACGGGCCCGCAAGCGCTGAGCTACGGCGACATCGCCGCAACCCTCACCGAGGTCACCGGCCGGACCATCACCCACCAGCAGTTGACGTACGAGCAGATGCGCGACCGCCTGGCCGCCGATATGCCCGCCGAGTTCGCCGCGATGCTCGCGGGCATGGACCACGCTATCGCCGAGGGCGCCGAGGACCGCACCACCGACACGGTCCAGCGCCTCACCGGCCGTCCGCCGCGCAACTTCCGCGCTCTGGCGGAACTGGAAGTGGACCGGCTGCGGAGCTGACACCGGAACCGTGAGGCGAGCGCACGGAAGGTGGTTGTGGGCGAGTCGTAATGCGGTGGCCGTGCTCGGTGCGCTGGTGGTTGGATGCCCCGCGTGACCTCTGTGGATCTTGATGACCGCCCTGAGCGGGAACTGCTGGACCGACTTGAGCGGTATTACGACGCGGTGCCGCGTCATGGTGCCCGGGTCGAGGACTTCGGGCCGCTGAGTCTGTTCGTGCGGGAAGGCGAGGGATGGCCGTTCTACGCACGTCCGGCTCAGGGTTGGTCCGGCGAGGTGAGCGCCGCCGCGGTGGCCCGGGTCCGCGCCCGGCAGCGTGAACTCGGGATCCCGGAGAGCTTCGAGTGGATAGCCGAGACCATGCCCGCGCTGCGGGCCGTGATCGAGGACTCGGGGCTTGTGGTTCACGAGCACCCCTTGATGGTGCTTGACCCGGGCGCCCCGGTGCCCGTCGCGGACGAGTTGCCCGGCGGGTTGTCGGTGCGGACCATGCGTCCGGACGACCCGGCGCTGGCGAGCGCGCTGGCCGTGCCGCATCTTGCTTTCGCGGAGCCCGGAACCGGTCTCGGCTCGGCGGGTGTCACCGAGCTGGCGGAGGCCGTGCGTGCCCGGGCGGGCGATGGGTCGGTGGAACGCGTGGTGGCGCGGATCGACGCGGGACTGACTTCGGTTGCCGCAGCGGTGGAAGGCGGGACGGCGTTGTGCGCGGGCCAGCATCAGCCGGTCGGATCGGTCAGCGAGATCGTCGGTGTCGGGACACTGCCCACCGCGCGGCGTCGTGGTCTTGGGATCGCGGTCACAGCGGCGCTGGTGGCCGACGCCCGATCGCGAGGAGTGGAGACCGTCTTCTTGTCGGCAGGCGACGACGACGTCGCCCGGATCTATGCCCGACTCGGCTTCCGACGTGTCGCCACCGCGCTGATCGCCGAGCCGGCCGAGTAGCGAGTCGGTCCCGTGAGGGACGGGGCAGCACATTCCGCCTTCTGACGACGCTGCCCGAACCGAGACGTCACGGTCCGATGGGTGAACGCCCCACAGCACTCTGCGCCGCCACCACTTCCAGCACTGAGTCGACCAGTCCTGCGACGGTCCGTCCGTCACGCGCGTCGATGCGGTCCATGCCCAACCTGTCGATGGTGTCGATCATGAGGCTCTGGTAGCGCTCCGTGCGCGCCAGGAACTTGTCCGCAAGCCGCTTCTCCTCGTCCGTCGCCGACGTGTAGCGGCTGGCCGCATGTACCCGGCTGCGCACGACGGCGTCGCTCGTGGTGAGCCACACGGCGGCCGTGTGCGGCACCTCCAGAGTCGCGACGCGGACGGGCCAGAGTGCGGATCCCTCCAGGACCAGGCCGGGCGCGGCCCTGTCCGCCGCCGCCGTACGGAGGGCGATCAGCTCCTCGATGCGGGGCCACAGCCGTTCGTAGTGGTCAAGCACTGACGCGATCAACTCGTCGACCGTGAGGGACCCGTAATGCTCGGCGACGTGTGCCGGTACCTCCCACTGCGGCGTTCTCCAGGGCCGCCCGGGGTGCCGCGCCAGCCCGTCCGTCGACAGGCAGTCGAACCCGAGCCTGTCCGCCAAGGCTCGGGCGACGGTCGATTTTCCTACGTTCGACGTCCCGCCGATCAGTACCACCCGCACATCGTGCACGCGGACGAGCCTACTGATCCCGGGCACGGTGGGGGTCCCGGACCTGCGCCGTCGTTCACCGGCGAGAGCTCCCCGCCCGGAGAAGCCCGCCGAGTGACCGCGGCGGCTCGCTCACTCGGGCTGCGGTGTGAGGCGGCGCAGCCCCCTGCGGTCGTAGTAGTGGGTCATCGCGAATCCGAACGCGAAAGCGACGGCGACCCCGACCGCGATCATGAACCAGGCGCGGGCCAGGCCGGCGTCGGCGCGGGCGTCGAAGTAGAGGATGGACCGTACGCCGGCGCTGAGTTGATGCATCGGCTCGAACGTGCCGAGGAAGCGGTAGAAGCCGGGGGTCGCCTCCAGCGGTACGGTCGCCCCGGAGGACGGGAGGGCCAGTGCGATGAAGACGAACATGGACACGAGCTGTCCGATCCCACCGAAAGCGGCGTTGATGGCCTGGACGCCCAGGCCGATGGCGAGCGTCGCGCAGTAGGAGAAGATCCACAGCAGTGGCAGGTGTGTGGCGTCCATGCCCAGGATCGAGACCGTAGCCACCATGACGAGCGAGGTGGTCAGCACCGAGATTCCGGCGGTCATGAGCATCTTCAGCACCAGCGTCTGGGTGCGGCTGATGGGAACGGTCGGCCGGCGCGCGTGCCAGGGGCCGATCTCGCTGTCGGCATAGCCGAGCGCGGTGTCTACGCCGCTGTGAATGAGGTTTCCTCCGATGAAGCCGCTCAGGACCAGCAACAGTGTGAAGTAGAAGGCGGTGAGTCCCAGACCGCTGTGCCTGCCGATCGGATGGCCGACGCTGGTGGTCACGGCCACGGGGTCGGCAAGCAGCAGGCGCGTCGTCGGGGCTGTGGCGGAGGCGGAGAGCTGCTTGCCGATGGTCAGCGATGCCTCGTGGGCCGCCTTCTGGTTGATCTGGGCCGCCATCGACGAACCCAGGCTGCCGACGCCGGGATTGGTGAGTACGGTCAGCGTCGGCCGGGCCGTTGCCCGGTCGGTGGTCAGTGCCGCGACGGACGCGGTGAAGCGTTCGGGGACGATAAGCGCGCCGTAGACCTTGCCGGAGGCCAGCGCGTCCTGCGCCTCGGCGCGGCCGAGCCGGCGCCACCGGACGCCGCTCGCGGAGCCGGCCGATGCGATCGAGTCGGTGACCTGCTTGCCCAGGTTCTCCTGCTGCCCGGGCAGCGGGCGGCTCCGGTCCTCGTCGACGAGGGCGATCGGCAGCCGGTGCAGATTGTCGCTGGGGCTGAGAATGCCGCCCATGTAGAGGAGCGAGAGCAGCAGAGCGACCAGTGCGCTGAGGATGGTCGGTACGAGCCACAGCTTGGCGTGTCGCACAAGGGCGCCGGCACGTGCCTGCGGGGGGTGGGTGCTCGGGGGGATCGCGGAGGGCATGGTGCTCCGTGGATGCTGGAACGGACACGGCAGTGCGGACGTTTCGCGGACCCGGGAGCCGAGACCCGGGAGCCGAGACCCGGGAGCCGGGAGGTGCCCTCCCCGCATCCGCGCTCGACCATCGTCGACCGGTGCGCCCCGAGACGGGCATAGCGGGAGATATTCGCGTTACGGGCGTGTCGGTCGAGCCGGCCCGTACACCGCCCGCGCCGACCGCCGCACTCCGTTTGCGGAGCGGTGGACATGGCGTTTCAGTGGTGGGGAACCCCTTCCCGCACCTGGAGCCGGCATGTCGATGGCGTTCGATTCACCCTTCGGTTCGGCCGATCCGTTCGGAGATCTGCTGAACAGGTTCTTCGGGATGTCGCCCGCGTCCTCGCCACCGGCTGTGCAGCGTGTGCCGATCGGCCGCCTGCTGACGGAGTCGTCGCAGGAGTTGCTCAATCTGGCCGCGCGCAAAGCGGTCGAGGACGGATCCTCCGACCTGGACACCGAACACCTCCTGTGGGCGGCCACCCAGGTCGAGCCCGCGCGCAGGCTGGTGGCCCGGGCCGGAGTGGACCCCGACACGCTGGCGGCCCAGATCGCCGAGGTGCTTCCCCGCGAGTCCGGCGAGCCGTCGTCGGGTCCCGGACTCACCCCGGCCGCGAAGCGCACCCTGGCCACCGCCTACGCCCATTCGCAGGCGACAGGTGTGTCCTACATCGGACCCGAGCACATCCTCGGCGCGCTCCTCGACGACGCGGACTCCGGTGCCGCGCGGTTCATGCGCGCGGAAGACGTGGACGTGAAGAAGCTGCGTGGCGCCACGGACCGGGCGCCCCGCGTGGACGGTGCGCCCGCTGCCGGGAAGGAGGGGAAGCAGCCGTCCACGACCCTCGACGAGTTCGGCAGGGATCTGACCGAGGAAGCGAAGGCGGGCAGGCTCGACCCGGTGGTCGGCCGGTCCGAGGAGATCGAGCAGACCGTCGAGATCCTCTCGCGGCGCTCCAAGAACAACCCCGTGCTCATCGGCGAACCCGGCGTCGGCAAGACCGCCATCGTGGAGGGACTCGCCCAGCGCATCGTCGCGGGCGAGGTGCCCGACACGCTGAAGGGCAAGCGCGTCGTCTCCCTGGACATGTCGGGCATGGTGGCCGGTGCCCAGTACCGCGGACAGTTCGAGGAACGGCTGAAGAAGGTCATCGAGGACGTCCAGGATTCCGGCGGCGACATCATTCTCTTCATCGACGAGCTGCACACGGTCGTCGGCGCGGGTGCGACGGGCGAGGGCTCGATGGATGCGGGCAACATGCTCAAGCCCGCACTCGCACGCGGCGAGCTCCACGTGGTGGGAGCGACGACGATCGACGAGTACCGAAAGCACGTCGAGAAGGACGCCGCCCTGGAGCGTCGCTTCCAGCCCGTCCTGATCCCGGAACCGACGGTCGAGGAGACGGTGCTGATCCTCGAAGGGCTGCGGGACGCGTACGAGGCCCACCACCAGGTCCGCTTCGCCGACGGAGCCCTGGCCGCGGCGGCGGAACTCTCCGACCGCTACATCGGCGACCGGTTCCTGCCCGACAAGGCCATCGACCTGATGGACCAGGCCGGAGCCCGTGTACGGCTGCGCAGTGCCAGTCGCTCCACCGAGGTCGTCGGCCGGGAGGACCGTCTCGCGAAGCTGCGACGTGAGAAGGACCAGGCCGTGGCCGGCGAGGAGTTCGAGAAGGCCTCGGCGCTGAAGCAGCAGATCGCAGAGGTGGAGGGCGAGCTCGCCGGTATCGAGGAGCGCCGCGAGGGCGTCGTCTCGGTCACAGCCTCCGACATCGCCGACATCGTCTCCCGGCGTACGGGAATCCCGGTCTCCCAGCTCACGGCCGACGAGAAGGAGAAGCTCCTCAAACTCGAGGAGCAGATGCACTCCAGGATCGTCGGCCAGGACGAGGCGGTCACCGCGGTGTCGCAGGCCGTACGGCGCAATCGTGCCGGGATGGGGGACCCGAACCGCCCCGTCGGTTCCTTCCTCTTCCTGGGGCCCACGGGTGTGGGCAAGACCGAACTCGCCAAGACGCTCGCCGAACTGCTGTTCGGCGAAGAGGACCGCATGGTCCGCTTCGACATGAGCGAGTTCCAGGAGAAGCACACGGTCGCCCGGCTCGTCGGCGCGCCTCCCGGATACGTCGGCTACGAAGAGGCCGGCCAGCTCACCGAGAAGGTCCGGCGACACCCGTACAGCGTGGTGCTTTTCGACGAGGTGGAGAAGGCGCACCCCGACGTCTTCAACACACTGCTCCAGATCCTCGACGACGGTCGTCTCACCGACGGACAGGGCCGCACGGTCGACTTCCGCCACTGCGTCGTCATCATGACGTCCAACATCGGCGCCCATCGCATCCTCGCCCACGAGGGCGACGCCGCCGACCTCAAGGACGAGCTGATGGGGGACCTGCGGGGACGGTTCCTGCCCGAGTTCCTCAACCGCATCGACGACATCATCGTCTTCCACAGCCTCACCGAGGCGGACCTGTCGGAGATCGTCGGGCACCTCCTGGACCGCAGCAAGCACCGTGTCCACGCCCAGGGCATGAGCCTGGAGGTCACCGAGGCGGCGAAGAAGCTGCTGGTCGCTCACGGTTACCAGCCGGAGTTCGGCGCCCGGCCCCTGCGCCGCACGATCCAGACGGAACTCGACAACCGCATCGCCTCACTCCTCCTCGGCGGCGAGGCCGAGCCCGGAGACACGATCGTCGCCGACGTGAAGGACGACTCGCTCCACTGCACCATCCGCAGCGGAGCAGGCCAGGACGGCGAACCGGACCGGCAGGCCGCGGTTCCGCACCCGTAACCGAAGGAGAGAACGATGGCGCATCACCACAAGTCCAACAAGCAGGTCGAAGGCGACCCGGACGAGGGACACGGGCGCGGCATGCCCAGGCGCCCGGACGAGAAGAAACTCGAGGAACGCCTTGAGGAGGACCGTGAAGAGGTGGGCCTGCCTCCCGAGGAAGGCGCATCGGACTAGGGACACACTCCATGCGCCGGACGCGACCTCGGGTCGCGTCCGGCGCATGGGTGACGGGTACGGCCGAGGCGCGACGTCACTGCGGTCCCGGGTCTCCGGGGAGGCGCTCCAGAGCGGCGGCCACATCGATGTCGCGGGCGATTTCCGTGAGGGCCCGGGCGATGACAGGTCCCGGCTCCCGGGCTGTGATCACCAGCCCCATCGGGACCGTCCGGGCCGGCTCGACCATCGGCACCGCCCGCATGCCGTGCGGGACACCGAACACGTGCAGCCAGGTGTGCGGCACGATGCTGGCCCACCGGCCCGCCCTGACATGGGCGAACAGAGCAGCCACGGAATCGGTCTCGACCCGGGGCGACGGCCGCACCCCGGCTTCGGCGAACAGCTCGTCCAGGACCTGGCGCCCCTGCATCGCCTCGGTCAGCAGGCAGAGCGGCAGCCGTGACGCCTCCGCCCAGGTCGCCGTCGTCCGGTGGACGAGGCCGTCGGCGGCATCGGTCAGCAACACGTACCGCTCCTCGTACAGCGGGACGGCCTGCAGACTCTCCGAAAGCCCCTTGTGCAGATAGGTGATTCCGGCGTCGATCTCGAAATTCTGCAGCTGCCGGAGGATGTCCTCCGACTGGAGATTCGCTATCACCTCGACGGTCACCAGAGGATGCGCCGCACAGAACGGGCCCGTCAGCTGCGCGACCGCGCCGGAAGCGGTCGGGACCGCTCCGATCCGCAACCTGCCGCTCAGTCCGCTGCGCAGGGCGCCGACCTCGCACTTGAGGGCGTCACGGTCGGCGAGGATCCGCTGCGCCCACACCACGATGCGTTCGCCCTCGGGCGTCAGGCCCTCGTACTTCCGGCCACGCAGGACCAGCGGTACGTCCAGCTCCTCCTCAAGCTTTCGGATCGCCTCCGAAAGGGCGGGCTGGGAGACGTAACAGGCCTGGGCGGCACGGGCGAAGTGACGCTCCCGGGAGAGGGCCACCAGGTACTCGAGTTGACGGAACAGCACCCCATGGGTCTACCGGACCGCTCGACGGAACGCCAATCGGCGCCACACAGCAGTGAGGGGTTGTCAGGCCACCGGCAGTGGTTCCAGGCGCTCGGCGCCGGTGTAGACGTTCATCGAGGCGCCGCGCAGGAAGCCGACGAGAGTCAGCCCGCTCTCCGCGGCGAGGTCCACGGCGAGCGAGGAGGGGGCGGAGACGGCCGCCAGCATGGGGATTCCGGCCATCACCGCCTTCTGCACCAGCTCGAAGGAGGCCCGGCCGCTCACCATCAGCACCGTGCGCCGCAGCGGCAGCAGCCCCGACCGCAGGGCGTGTCCGACGACCTTGTCCACGGCGTTGTGCCGGCCGACGTCCTCCCGCAGACACAGCAGCTCACCGTCGGCCGTGAACAGCCCGGCGGCGTGCAGACCACCGGTGCTGTCGAACACCCGCTGGGCCTCCCGCAACCGGTCGGGGAGAGCGGTCAGTACGTCAGGTCCGATACGCAGGCCGTCCTCGGCGACGGACCACGCCGCCGTGGTGCGCACCGCGTCCAGACTGGCCTTCCCGCACAGCCCGCACGAGGACGTGGTGTAGAAGTTCCGCTCCAGTGAGGCGTCGGGGGCGGCCACGCCCGGGGCCAGGGCGACGTCCACCACGTTGTAGGTGTTGCCTCCGTCGGACGTGGCGCCCGCGCAGTACCGGATTCCGGCCACGTCATCGGTCGCGTGCACCACGCCCTCGCTGACCAGGAACCCGGCAGCGAGGTCGAAGTCGTCGCCCGGCGTGCGCATCGTCACGGTCAGCGGACGCCCGCCGACACGGATCTCCATCGGCTCCTCGGCGGCCAGGGTGTCGGGGCGGTGCGAGGACACCCCCTCCCGAATGCGCAGTACGCGCCGCCGCACGGTCATGCGTCCCATGGTTCGCTCCTCTCTTCGGAGCCCTGCTCCGACGGTGTCGTGTGTGTCGCCACGGGGCTGCCGACGGCTGACGGTATGACCTGCTGGGAAGCCCGCGGAGCTCCCACGCCGTCAGGGCAGGTCACGACGGCTGTAGCGTGCCGTGATCACCAGGCAGAGCAGGCCCACGGCCGCGAGACCCGCGAGCAGAGCCGGGTAGGACGCGGCCCCTGCCGTCACGGCGAGCAGGAGCGGTGTGAAGAATCCGCTGTAGGTGGCGCCGTGGTAGAGCGACGCCGCCGTGTGCCGGTCCCTCGGCGGCGCCAGCCGTTCGATCTCCCTCAGCCCCGAGGCCAGGGTGAGGCCGTAGCCGGCTCCCAGCAGGACGGCCGCTGCCAGTACGAGTCCCGCGGAAGTCCAGTGCACCGCACATGCGCCGACCAGGAGACCGCCGATCACGGCGGCCATGGCGGCGAGGGTCGCCCGCGCGCTGTGTGCGTGGTCCAGCCGGTCGGCCAGCGGCTGTACGGCGATGCCCACCGCGAGCGTCAGCGCCGTCACCAGACCGCTGAACAGCGGCGCGTACCCCGGCACCCGGTCGGCCACCAGCTGCGGCAGCACCACGTACGCCACGGTGGAGGCGGTGAAGACCGCAGGGCTCGCCGGGAGCACCACCCGCACGAAGCGAGGATGCCTGACCGCCCCGCGGCACAGGATCGCGGCGAGCGGCTCCGCCCGGGTGCCGGGGGACGGTGGCGCGGTCTCCGGCACGCGACGGGTCGCGCCGAGCACCAGCAGGGCCAGCAGACAGTGCACGAGACACGGCAGCGCCATCGGCTGCGGGAGCCACTCGGCCACGACGCCCGCCACCAGCGCCCCGGCCGCGAAGCCGCCACCGGTGGCCCAGGCCGCGCGGCGGGCACCCGCGCCGCGGCGCACCGCACCGGCTGACAGCTCCTGCAACCAGACGGTGCCCGCGGTCAGCACGACACCGGCCGCGATGCCGGTGGCCAGCCGGCTGACGTACACCGCGGTCTGGTCCACGCCCGCCGCGGCCAGCAGGGCGCTCGCGGCTGCGGACAACGCCAGCGCGGGCCGCACCACACGCCGCCTGCCGAACCGGTTCGCGGCCGGCAGGCCGAGCAGCAGGCCGGGGAGCAGTCCCAGGAGGTACGTGGTGAACATGGCGGCGACCGGGACGGCGGGCCAGTTCTCCTGCGTCCGGTACACGACGGCGAGCGGGGTGAACTGGTTCGCGCCCCACCCGGCCGCGAACACCGAGGCCGCTGCCGGGAACCAACCGCGCGCGACGCGGGAAACGGGCATGCCGGGACGTACCTTTCTGGGCGCGGTGGCTGTTCCTGAAGTCCGGGGGAGAGGCCTCGGGTCGGTTCATTCGGTGCCGCGGCACGGCTCCAGGCGCACCACGACGCCCTTGGACGTGGGGCAGTTGCTGATGTCGGCGACGCTGTCCAGCGGTACGAGGACATTGGTCTCCGGGTAGTAGGCCGCCGCGGATCCGCGGCTGGCCGGGTAGGAGACGACCCGGAAGTTCTCCGCACGGCGTTCCCTCGCGTCGTGCCAGACGCTCACCAGGTCCACCGCGTCACCGTCGGCGATACCGAGGGCGTCGAGATCGGCGGGGTTGACGAGCACGACTCGGCGGGCGTCGTGGATCCCTCGGTACCGGTCGTTCGGGGCGTACCAGATGGTGTTCCACTGGTCGTGCGAGCGCAGGGTCTGGAGCAGCAGATGCCCCTCGGGTATGTGCGGCATCGTGAACTCGTTGCGGGTGAAGACGGCCTTGCCGCTCGGCGTGGGGAAGACGCCCGCGTTCACCGGGTTGGGCAGCTTGAACCCGCCCGGCTCGGCCACCCGGGCGTCGAAGTCCTCGAAGCCCGGCACGACACGGGAAATCCGGTCGCGGACGGTGCTGTAGTCACGCTCGAACTGCTCCCAGGGAATGGATGGTTCGTCCCCCAGGGTCCGGCGCGCCAGCCGGCTGACGATCGCGACCTCGCTGAGCAGGTGGGGGGAGGCGGGCGACAACTTCCCCCGCGAGGCGTGGACTTCGCTCATCGAGTCCTCGACGGTGATGAACTGCTCGCCCGCGGCCTGGAAGTCCCGGTCGCTGCGGCCCAGGGTCGGCAGGATGAGGGCCGTGTCTCCGCAGACGGTGTGGGAGCGGTTGAGCTTCGTGGAGATGTGCGCGGTCAGCCGGCACTTCCGCATCGCCTCCTCGGTGACCTCGCTGTCGGGAGTGGCCCGTACGAAGTTCCCGGCGACGCCGAGGAAGAACCTGGCCCGGCCCTCGTACATCGCCCGGATGCCGTTCACCGCGTCCAGGCCGTGATGAGCGGGCGGTGCGAAGCCGAACTCACGCTCCAGGGCGTCGAGGAACTCCTGCGGCATCCGCTCCCACACGCCCATGGTGCGATCGCCCTGGACATTGCTGTGGCCGCGCACCGGGCACACGCCCGCGCCGGGCCTTCCGATATTGCCGCGCACCATCAGGAAGTTGATGACTTCCCGGATGGTGGGCACTCCGTGCTTGTGCTGGGTGAGCCCCATCGCCCAGCACACGATGATCTTCTTGCTCGCCAGGACCCGTTCGTACACCTGCTGGATCTCCTCGCGGGACAGCGCGGTCGCGGTGAGGATGTCGTCCCAGGAGACCTTCCGCGCGTGTTCGGCGAAGTCGGCGAAGCCTGTGGTGCTGTTCCGGATGAAGTCGTGGTCGAGCACGGTGCCCGGCGCCTCGTCCTCCGCCTCCAGCAGCAACTTGTTCAGGGCCTGGAAGAGGGCGAGATCGCCGCCTGCGCGGATGTGCAGGAACTGGTCGGCGATCGGTGTGCCGCCGCCGATGATGCCCCGGGCCTTCTGCGGGTTCTTGAAGCGCATCAGTCCGGCCTCGGGCAGCGTGTTGACCGCCACGACCTGCCCACCGTTGCGCTTGGTCTCCTCCAGTGCCGACAGCATCCGCGGATGGTTGGTGCCCGGGTTCTGCCCCACGACGAAGACCAGGTCGGAGTGGTGGATGTCGTCCAGCGACACGCTGCCCTTGCCCGTGCCCAGCGTCTCCTGCATCGCGGACCCGCTGGACTCGTGGCACATGTTGGAGCAGTCCGGCAGATTGTTGGTGCCGTACGCGCGGGCGAAGAGCTGGAGGAGGAAAGCGGCCTCGTTGTTGAGCCGGCCGGAGACGTAGAAAAGGGCCTCGTCGGGGGAGTCCAGCCGGCGGAGTTCCCCGGCCAGCAGGCCGAACGCCTCGTCCCAGCCGATCGGCTCGTAATGCGTGGCGCCGGGCCGCTTGACCATGGGTTCGGTCAGCCGGCCCTGCTGGTTGAGCCAGTAGTCGGACATGCCGTCGAGCTCGGCGATCGAGTGCTCGCGGAAGAACTCCCGGGTGACGCGCCGTGAGGTGGCCTCGTCGTTGATGTGCTTGGCGCCGTTCTCGCAGTACTCGTTCATGTGCCGCTTGCCCGGCGCGGGCTCGGGCCAGGCACAGCCCGGGCAGTCGATGCCCTTGGTCTGGTTGATGTTCAGCAGCGTCAGCGCGGTGCGCCGCGGCGACGTCTGGCCGAGCGAGTACTCCAGCGCGTGCGTCACCGCGGGAAGACCCGTCGCCCAGGTCTTGGGCGGCGTGACCCTCAGGTCGTCGGTCGGGTCCTCGATACTGCGCATGATCCGCTCTTCCCCTTTTTATCGCCTGTGAATATCGGGCTCCCACTGCGAATTCAGTTTCGGTCCGGGCCCTTTTGGAAGTCAAAGAGGGGTCTTCGATGTATCGATAGGCGAGGCTTATCGCTTCAGCGATAAGCCTCGCCTATCACGTCATCGGTAATCCCTCTTTGACTTCCCTCGGGAATTCGCCGAGGGTGGTCGGTGGCCAACAAATACCCATATTCGGAAGGCAGTCCTGTGCCCCTCCCGCAGCCCGACCCCAGCCGCGCCCCCGTGCCTCTGGTGGACCGCTTCGGCCGGGTCCACACGGACTTGCGGGTGTCACTCACCGACCGGTGCAACCTGCGGTGCACGTACTGCATGCCTGCCGAGGGTCTGGACTGGCTGCCCCGTGCCGAGATCCTCACCGATGACGAGATCGTGCGTCTGGTGCGCGTCGCCACCGAGCGCCTGGGGATCACCGAGGTGAGGCTGACCGGCGGTGAACCGCTGCTGCGCCGCGGCCTGCCCGGACTCGTCGCCCGCCTCTCCGCCCTGGACGAGGCCCCGGACCTCTCGCTCACCACCAACGGCATCGGGCTGGCACGCAGCGCCGCCGCCCTGCGCGAGGCCGGGCTGAACCGGGTCAACGTCAGCCTGGACACCCTGCGCGCCGAGCGGTTCGCCACCCTCACCCGGCGCGACCGGCTCACCGATGTGCTCGACGGACTGCACGCCGCCCACGCCGTGGGCCTCTCCCCGGTCAAGGTCAACGCGGTGCCGGTACGTGGGGTCAACGACGACGAGATCGCCGAACTGGCCGCGTTCGCCGTCGGGAACGGCTACCTGATGCGGTTCATCGAGTCGATGCCCCTGGATGCGCAAGGCGCCTGGGACCGCGACCGGATGGTCACCGCCGAGGAGATCCTCGACCGTCTCCGCGAAGGGTTCGAGCTTGTTCCGGTGGGACGGCAGGGCAACGCGCCCGCCGAGGAGTGGCGGATCGCCGGCACGGACGCCGTGGTGGGGGTCATCGCCAGTGTCACCCGCCCGTTCTGCGGCAGTTGCGACCGGGTGCGGCTCACCGCCGACGGGCAACTGCGCAACTGCCTCTTCGCCACCGAGGAGTCCGACCTGCGCGCACTGCTCCGCGGCGGCGCCGACGACACGGCGCTGGAGGCGGCCTGGCGGACCTCGGTCGGAGGCAAGGGCCCCGGCCACACGATCAACAGCCCCGGGTTCCGCCGCCCGGAGCGTCCCATGTCGGCCATCGGCGGCTGATGAAGGTGGGCGACAGCCCGCCGAGCGCGAGCTGCGCCGGGTGGCCGAGAAGGGCCACCCGCGCCCCCGCTCAGGCGGCCGGGCCGATGGTGACCTTGACGTGCTTCATGATCGGCTGGTCGCTCTGGGTGCTGTAGTCGCTGAGCGCGCACAGCACGTTCATCTCGGGCATGTAGCCCGCAGCGCAGCCACGGGGGATGTCGTACGGGACGGCGAGGTAGCCGTTGAGGAACCGCTGACTGCCGTCCCGCGCCGTACTGGTGATGTCGACGGGGCCCATGTCGTCGATACCGCGTTCGCGCATGTCGGCCCGGTTCATGAAGACGAGCGTGCGCAGGTTCTTGATGCCCCGGTAGCGGTCGTTGTCGGAGTAGATGGTGGTGTTCCACTGGTCGTGCGACCGCATCGTGCCCAGAGCCAGGGTGCCGGGGGCGGGGATGACGTCGGGCAGGGGAGCCGCCGAGAACTCGGCGCGGCCGGACGGGGTGAGGAAGACGAGCTCACGGGCGGGCTGCTTGATACGGAAGCCGAGGGGCAGGCGCACACGCCGGTTGAAGTCCTCGAACCCGTCGAGAGCCTTGGCCATGGTGTCCCGGATCCGGTCGTAGTCCTCGATGTACCACTCCCACGGCGTCGCGCTGTCGGGCAGAGCCGCGCGGGCCATCCCGGCGACGATGGCAGGCTCCGACAGCAGGTGCGGTGAGGCGGGGCGCTTCATGCCGACCGACATGTGGACCATGCTCATCGAGTCCTCGACGGACGTGCTCTGGATGCCCTTGCGCTGATGGTCCTTCTCGGTACGGCCGAGGCAGGGGAGGATGAGCGCCCGGCTGCCGTGGACGACATGGCTGCGGTTCAGCTTGGTGCTCACCTGGACGGTGAGGTCGCAGGAGCGCAGGGCCGCGTAGGTGTACGGGGTGTCGGGCGCCGCGAGGGCGAAGTTTCCGCCCATGCCGACGAACACCTTCACATCGCCGCGGTGCATCGCCGGGATGGTGCGCACGGTGTCCAGGCCGTGCTCACGGGGCGGCTCGATGTCGCAGGCCTCGGCGAGGCGGTCGAGGAACGCGTCGGTGGGACGGTGATCGATGCCGCAGGTGCGGTTGCCCTGGACGTTGCTGTGCCCCCGCACGGGGGAGGGACCTGCGCCCTCCCGTCCCAGATTGCCGCGGAGCAGGAGCAGGTTGACGATCTCCCGGACGGTGTCGACGCCGTGTTCGTGCTGGGTGAGACCCAGGCACCAGCTGACGATGCTGCGGTCGGCTTCGCCGTACACGCGCGCCGCCTTCAGGATGTCGTCGCGGCTCAGCCCCGACTGGGTCTCGATCTCCTCCCAAGGAGTGGCCTCGCACAGCGCGCGGTACTCGTCGAAGCCGGCGGTGTGCCGGTCGATGAACTCCTGGTCCAGAGCCTTGGGGTCGGTCGTGGACTGCTTCAGGACCGCCTTGGCCATGCCACGCAGCAGAGCCATGTCGCCGCCGATGCGGGGCTGCAGGTTCAGGGTGCTGGTCCGGGTCGTCTTGAAGAGGGCCATGTCCATGAAGTCGTGGGGGACGATCGTGCGGGTGGCGGCGGCCTCGACCAGCGGATTGACGTGCACGATCTGGGCGCCGCGGTGGTACGCCTCGGCCAGGGCGGTCAGCATCCGGGGCGCGTTGGAGGCGGCGTTCACTCCCAGGATGAACAGCGCGTCGGCGCTCTCCCAGTCCTTGAGGTCGACGGTCCCCTTTCCGGTGCCCAGGGACGCCTGAAGCGCGCGGCCACTGGCCTCGTGACACATGTTGGAGCAGTCCGGCAGGTTGTTCGTGCCCAGTTCGCGGGCCATCAACTGGTACAGGAACGTCGCCTCGTTACCGAGGCGGCCGGAGGTGTAGAACGACGCCTGATGGGGACTTTCCAGCTCGCGCAGAGCCCGGCCGACGACCTCGAACGCGTCCTTCCAGCTGATCGGGACGTAGTGGTCCGAATCAGGGTCGTAGACCATCGGCTCGGTCAGCCGGCCCTCGTTCTCGAGGTCGTAGTCGCTCCACCCGGACAGCTCGGTCACCGAGTGGGCGGCGAAGAACTCGCGCCCGACCCGCTTACGGGTCATCTCCCAGGTGACGTGCTTGATCCCGTTCTCGCAGATGTCCAGATGCAGCCCCTTGGTGTCGTCGGGCCAGGCGCACCCGGGGCAGTCGAACCCCTTGTTCTCGTGGTTCATCCGCATGATCGCCCGCGGGCCGTCGACCAGCGCCCCCTCACGTACCAGGAAGCGGCTCACGCTCTTGGCCGCACCCCAGCCCGCGGCGGGGTGGTGGTAGGGGTGGAACTCCGGATCCCCTTCGGGCGCGGGCCCGAAGGGGATCAGGCGTTCCCGGTCGTCACTGTTGACGCTCACGACTCTCGACCTTCCACCATTCGGGCACAGGGCGGCAAAACACTACTTTCGGGCAAGCTATGTCCGTCGTCCCATGCACGCCACTCGACGCCCGCAACTGCGGCCGGAGCTGCCGGGCTGCCGTCCGGTTCATGCGCGGATACCCTGAAAGTGCGGGGAGACCGACGCTCACTTCCGTGCCGCCGAGGCAACACTTTCGAGGCCCCCATGATCCGCAGGCTGGCGCTTTCCGCTGTTCCCCGACTCGCGGGCGCGACGGTTCTCGGCGCGGTTGCCGGTGTGGTCGTCGGCTTGCTGACCCACGCACCGCTGGGCGTTCTCGCCGGTATCGCCGTGGCGGAGACGATCTTCGTCGTGGCGGGGTGGATGGTCCTGTGGCCCATGAACGCCGCCACGACGCATCACAACGTCCGCCGCGAGGAGTTCCGGCCCGTCATGGAGGAGCTCGCCGTCGTGGGGTCAGCCCTGACCGGACTCGTCGGCATCGTGGTGCTGCTCCTGGTCAGCGATACGGACCTGAGCCACGCCGGCGCCGCGACAGCGCTCTGTGGTGTGTTCACGGCCTGGGCGGCGCTCCATCTGATGTACGCCACTCGCTACGCGTACATCTACTACCGGGCGCCGGAAGGCGGAATCGACTTCAACACCGACGACCGGCCGCGGTACAGCGACTTCCTCTACTTCAGTTACAACCTCGGCATGACCTACCAGGTCTCCGACACGAACGTCTCCACGTCCGTGATCCGTGCGGTCGCCCTCCGGCACTGCCTGCTGTCCTACGTCTTCGGCGCCAGCATCCTGGCCACCACCATCAACCTCGTCACCGGAATCGTCACGGGCTGACAGCGCGGGCTCCCGGGTCAGACAGCCCTTGCGGTGCGGAACGAGCGCCGGTAGCTGTCGGGCGGGACCCCGACGATCCTCTTGAACTGGCGCCGGAGCGTCGTGGCGGTGCCCATGCCGGTGGCGACGGCGACCGCCTCGATGCTCAGGTCGGTGGCCTCCAGCAGCTCCTGGGCGCGACGGACGCGCTGGATCAGGAGCCACTGGATCGGAGTCTGCCCCATCACCGACCGGAACTGCCGTCCGAGATTGCGCGGGCTCGTGCTCGCCTTCCGCGCCATGTCGGTCACCGTCAGCGGCTGGTCCAGCCGCTGCTGGACCCACGCGAGCACGTGCGCGAGCATGTGGTCACCCGTGGCCTGTACCGGCGTGGCCACGAACTGCGCCTGGCCGCCGGGGCGATGAGGCGGCATGACGAGACGGCGGGCCACGGAGTTGGCGATCGCGGCGCCGTGGTCGAGATGGATCAGATGGAGGCAGAGGTCGACGGCGGCGGCCTTTCCCGCGGCCGTGAGCACACTGCCGTTGTCCGTGTAGAGCACGTCCGGATCGACCATTGCCCGCGGATGGCGCGCGCTCAACTCCGCCGCATGCGCCCAGTGGGTGGTGGCCCGCCGTCCGTCCAGCAGCCCCGCGGCGCCGAGCACGAACGCCCCGGTGCAGAGGGAAGCCACCCTGGCGCCCGCCTCGTGGGCCGCGCGCACGGCCTCGACGAGCTCCTCCGGCGGCGGATCGTCGATGTCCACGCACGCGGGAACGATCACGGTGTCGGCGCGTACCACGTGCTCCAGCCCATGGTCGGGCTCGACCATGAACGGGCCCACCCGCACCGGCCCGGGCCCGCACAGCTGCACGTCGTACCAGCCCTGCGTGGCTTCGCGCGGGGGGTTGCCGAAGATCTCGTAGGCCACCGCCAGCTCGAAGTGCAGCAGGTGACCTGCGGTCAGCAGTGCGACAGTCGGCATGTCCGAAAGTGTACGGGTGCTGTCCTCCCGGACCATCACGGTCCGGGCCGTCCGCCCATGAGACTGAACTCATCGGAACAACGAGAACGGGGAACAACGATGAGCACGACGGGCGCAGTTGTGGTGTACGGGGCGACAGGGCACACAGGTCGCTTCGTCGTCGCCGAACTTCGGAAGCGCGGTATCGCCACAGTCATCTCCGGCCGCAACGCAGCCCAGTTGGAGGCGCTGGCGGCCGAATGGCCGGACGTGGTCGTACGGCCCGCCGCCGTGGACGACGCGAGCGCACTGGACCGTGCCGTCGCAGGCGCGGCGGCTGTCATCAACTGCGCCGGACCGTTCGCTGTGACGGCAGGCCCCGTCGTCGAGGCAGCCCTGCGGGCGGGAATCCCCTACGCCGACGTCGCGGCGGAGATCGAAGCGAATGCCGCGATGTTCGCCGACCACGCGGAAGCGGCCCGGAAGGCCGACGTGCCCGTGGTGCCGGCGATGGCGTTCTACGGCGGACTGGGAGACCTGCTGGTCACCGCGGCGATGGGGGAGTGGACGGCGGCGGACGTGGCGCACGTCGCGTACGGGTTGACCAGCTGGCATCCCACGCCGGGCACCCGGGTGGCCGGTCAGGTGTCCCACGAGCGGCGCGCGGGCCGCCGGGTACGGTTCGTGGACGGCGCGCTGGAGTACCACGACGACAAGCCGGTGGAGCGGGACTGGATCTTCCCGGAGCCGCTGGGCCGGCACGCGGTGGTCGCGGACTTCACCATGGCCGATGTCGTGACCGTGCCCAGTCACTTGGCGGTGCCCGAAGTCCACACCCACATGGCCGTCGAAGCCGCGCGGGACCTGGCCGGGCAGGACACGCCGGCGCCGGAGGCGGTCGACGAGCTGGGGCGGTCGGACCAGATGTTCGTCGTCGACGTCCTGGTCCGGGCGGGCGACGTCGAGCGACGCGCATCGGCCCGCGGCCAGGACATCTACGCGGTCACCGCACCACTGGTGGTGGAGGCCGTCCAGCGCATCCTGGACGGGCGGACCCGGACGACGGGCGTGGCCTCGGCAGGCGCGATGTTCGACGCCGCGGACTTCCTGCGGTCACTGGCCCCGCACGTGTCGGTCGACCTTCCGGGCTGACCGCCTCCCCCCGGGACGGCCGTCACGGTCTCACTCGAAGGCGGCTGCCGCCTCCTTGAGCGCGGCAGCCACCGCGTCCGGGGAGTCGGGCCCGGACGCCCCCGGAAGGTAGGTCACCGACCTCAGCCGGCCCCGGAACCTGAAGGAACGATGGCGTTCGTACAGCGGCCAGGAGACCGGAGACTTGCGGTCGACCCCGATGCTGATGCCCTGGAACGGGGCCATGCCGATGAGCTGGTGGACGCTCGGCGGGGACGCCCTCACCTCGCCGTCGACGCTCACCGTGAACCTCCAGCGCAGCCCCTGCTCGGCCGCGGCAGCGAGTACGACGACGTGTTCGCCCGGTGCCAGCGCCCCGGCGTCGGTCTCGTGGAGCACGCCGTACTCGTTGTACGCGAAGTGGAGCCTGCCGCCCTCCACGTACAGGCCGTACCCACCACCCTGGTCGCCGTGGGAGACCAGCACCCCCTCGCCCGCCTCGTCCAGGACCACGGAGATCTCGAAGGACCGCAGCGCGATCAGTCGCGAGGAGCGGTAGCGCTCCAGTTCCGGGGTGCCGGGCAGCAGGGTCAACGGGCGTGCGAGCCGCCGCTCCGCCGGGTTGCGGCGGCCGAGCGCACCACTGGTGTCGGGCAGCGGGAAGACACCGTTGCGCCAGGCCGCCTCCTCCCACGCGTCCGACAACTCCTTCACCAGCCCCGGCCGTTCGGCGGCGAGATCGTGGATCTCGGTCGGGTCGGCCCTGATGTCGTAGAGCGCCCACTCGGAGTCGTCGTAGGGCGCGCCGGGCCGGTGGAGCGTGACGAGCTTGTGGCCGTCCCGGTAGTAGCTGCGGTTCCCGGTCATCTCGCAGTACTGCTCGGGGTGCGTGGAGCGGTGTTCCGGGTCGGCCAGTACCGGGGTGAAGCTGATCCCGTCCAGCTCCTGGAGTACGGTGCCGCGCCGCTCCGCCGGCCGTTCGAGCCCCGCCAGTCGCAGCAGGGTGGGGGCGATGTCGGTGACGTACTGATACTGCGTCCGTAGTCCGGGCGTGAGCTGCCCCTCACGGGCGCCCTTCGGCCAGGACAGCACGAACGGGACGCGGACGCCGCCGGCGTAGGTGTGTCCTTTGTAGAGGCGGAACGGAGTGTTCGAGGCCATGCCCCAGCCGCGCGGGTAGTGGACCAGGCTGCGCGGGCCGCCGATCAGTTCGGGGTCCCGGTCGACATCCGGGGTCCAGTCGCCCGGCAGGGCGGGGTGGTGGACGAAGCGGCTGAAGTACGAGCGGGTTCCCTCGGCCCCGCCCTCGCCGGTGCCGCCGTTGTCGGAGGTGAAGACGATGATGGTGTTGTCGAGTTCCCCCAGGGCTTCGAGGGTCTCGGTGAGTCTGCCCAGGTTCTGGTCGATGTTGTCGACGAGCGCCGCGTACACCTCCATGTAGCGGGCGTAGAGCTTCTGTTGCTCCTCGGTGAGGTCGGACCAGGCCGGTACGTCGAGTCCGGCCTCGCTGTTGCGCGCCGGGAGTTCGGTGCCGGGCGGGAACAGCCCGTCGGCGAGCTGGGCGGCGAATCGCTTCTCGCGCAGCACGTCCCAGCCCTCGTCGTAGCGTCCCCGGTGGCGGGCGATGTCCGTCTCCTTCGCCTGGAGCGGGCCGTGGACGGCGTTGTGCGCCAGGTAGAGGAAGAACGGCTTGTCGGGGTCGTGGGCGCGCAGCGACTTCACCATGGAGATCGCCTGGTCGGTGATGTCGTCGGTGTAGTAGTAGTCGTCGGGGAACTCGTCGATGTCCAGTGGGCTGTTGTCGCGCACCAGTTGGTGCGGGTGGAAGAGGCTGGTGAGGCCCTCCAGGACTCCGTAGTACTGGTCGAAGCCCTTGCGCAGCGGCCAATTGTCCCGGTCGTCCGCGGCATTGGATGCCGAGTCGCGGACCAGATGCCACTTGCCGACGGCGTAGGTGGCGTAGCCGGAGTCGTGAAGCAGTTCGGCGAGCGTGGGGATGTCGTCGGCGATCTCCATGCCGTACCCGGGGAAGCCGGGATCGGAGTTGGCGACCATTGCGTAGCCGACGCGGTGCGGATTGAGTCCGGTGAGCAGCGCGGCCCGTGCCGGTGAACACAGCGGCATCGTGTGGTAGTTGGTGAGCCGTACACCCTCGTCGGCCAGCGCCGCGAGGGTGGGAGTGGCGATCTCGGAGCCGAACGGGCCGATGTCGCTGTAGCCCATGTCGTCGACGAGGACGACCACGATGTTGGGTGCCTTCCGCGGCGGGGCGGTGCGCGGCGGCCAGGCCGGCTCGGATTCGCCGAAGGTGCGGCCGATCCGGCCGGGGAAGCCGTCGTACGGATCGCGTCGGGCGCCGGTGGTCTGCCTGCCGCTCGGGGTCGGACTGTCGCTGGTGGTCATGGGCGGAAGCCTCCGTCGTCGTTGAGGTCGCGTGCGCAGCGGAAACCGCCGTGCCCGGTCGAGGAGTCGGGGGTGTTGTGGGAGCGGGCGGCGACCCGGTACCGGTTGCAGTACGAGCTGTGGCACAGGTAGGAGCCGCCCCGGATGACGCGTTCGCCGTGCCCGAAGGCGTCGGCGCACCACTCCCAGACGTTGCCGGAGGTGTTGAAGAGGCCGAAGCCGTTGGGTTCGTACGAGGTGACGGGCACTGTGCCCGTGCGGCCTCCGGGCCGGTGCGAACGGTTCGGGAAGCGGCCTCGCCAGGTGTTGCACATCTCGCGCCCGCCGGGGGTGAAGTCGTCGCCCCACGGATAGCGGGCGCCGTCCAGGCCGCCCCGGGCCGCGTACTCCCATTCGGCCTCGGTGGGCAGCCGGACCCCGGCCCAGTCGCAGTAGGCCAGAGCGTCGTCGTACGAGACATGGACGACCGGATGATCGGCCCGGTCCGCGATCTCCGAGCCCGGCCCGTCGGGCGCCTCCCAGGACGCCCCGGCGACCCCCAGCCACCAGGGCGCACCGGGGACCCGCCCCAGGATGTGAGGCCCGGCCGCCGGTTGGACGAGCTGGTGGAACACGTACGAACTGCCGTAGCGCTCGGCGTCCGTGCGGTAGCCGGTGGCGTCCGCGAAGGCCGCCCAGTCGGCGTTGCTGACGGCGGTGATGTCGATGGCGAACGGCGCCACGGTCACCTCGCGCACCGGCCCCTCCCGGTCGGCGGGGTACCCCTCGCCGAAGGCGTCGCCCATCCGGAAGACCCCGCCGGGCAGTTCGGCCATCGCCCGGTGCGCGACAGACCGCGGTGCCTCGGTGCGGCGTACCGACGGAAGGCCGAGCAGGGCCACTCCCGCCTCACCCGGACAGGCCCGCCCGGGAGCGCAGCACGCGTTCACGCGAGCACCCCTGTCTTCCGGGCGCGCGGAGGACGGGCGGCCCGGGGCACGGGTTCGGGCGCCGCCGCCAGCAGGGCGCGGGTGTACGGGTCCCGGGGGCGCTCGCAGACCTCGTCGGCGCTGCCGCTCTCCACGATCCGGCCCCCGTGCATCACCGCGATGCGGTGGCTGACCTGCCGCACGACCGCGAGATCGTGCGCGATGAAGACCAGGGCGAGGCCCAGGTCGCGCTGGAGATCGGTGAGGAGTCCGACGATCTGCGCCTGGACGGAGACGTCGAGAGCGGAGACGGGCTCGTCGCAGATGAGGACGGATGGCTCGGGGGCGAGCGCGCGGGCGATGCCGATCCGCTGGCGCTGCCCGCCGGAGAAGGAGCGCGGGTGCCGGTCGGCGACGGCCGGGTCGAGACCCGCCAGGCGCAGCAGATCCGCCACCCGCTCCGCCCGCTCGTCCCGGTCGCCCAGGCCGAAGGCGATCAGGGGTTCGGCGACGATCTCACCCACCGTCATCCGCGGGTTGAGGGAGGCGTACGGGTCCTGGAACACCATCTGGACCTGGCGGCGCACCGCGTGCAGCTCGCGGCGCGAGGGCCGCGTGACGTCCTCGCCCCGCAACCGCATCGTGCCGCCGTCGGCGGGGTGGGCGTGCGCCAGGACACGGGCCAGGGTGGACTTCCCGGAGCCGGACTCGCCGACGATCCCGAGGGTCTCCCCGCCGGCGAGGGTCAGGGAGACCCCGTCGAGCGCGGTGAAGCCGCGCCCGCGCGCCCCGCGCCGCTTGTACGTCTTGCGCAGCCCGTCGGCCTCCAGGACGACGCCCCCGGGAGTGGGCCGGTCGATCCGGGAGGGCGCAGCGGGCACGGGCAGGGGCTCGGTGCGCCCGGCCGCGGGCAGGCAGGCCACACGTACGCCGTCCGCGACCCGCGCGAGCGGCGGTGTCCCGGTACGGCAGCGGTCCTCGACGAGCGTGCAGCGGTCGGCGAACGCGCAGCCGCTACCGAGCAGGGCGAGGTCGGGCGGACTGCCGGGGATGCCGGTGAGCCGCGTACCGGACGGGCTGGACAGCCGCGGGACCGCGGCGAGCAACCCTGCGGTGTACGGGTGGCGGGGGCGGTTGAGCACCTCGGCGGTGGGCCCGTCCTCGACGACCGTGCCGCCGTACATGACCAGGACGCGTTCGCAGGCGCGGGCGACGACACCCATGTTGTGCGTGATGAGGACGAGGGCGGTGCCGGTCTCCCGGTTGAGGTCGGCCAGCAGGGTGAGGATCTGGTCCTGGACGGTGGCGTCGAGCGCGGTCGTCGGTTCGTCGGCGAGAAGGATGTCGGGTTCGCCCGCCAGGGCCATGGCGATGAGGATGCGCTGCCGCTGGCCGCCGGAGAACTGGTGCGGATGGTCGTCCACGCGCCGGTGCGGATCGGGGATACCGACCCGGTCGAGGAGTTCGACCGCGCGGGCCCGGCGCGCCGCCCGGTCGTGGTTCCCGTGCGCGCGCAGCACTTCGTCGAGGTGCCGGCCTGACGTGAGTACGGGGTTGAGAGCCGTCATCGGGTCCTGGAAGATCATTCCGATGCGGGCGCCGCGCACCGCGCGCAGCTCCTCCTCGCCGGCGGCGGCCAGGTCCCGGCCGTCCAGCCTGACCGAGCCGGTGGTGACGTGGCCGGTGCCGGGCAGCATCCGTGTCAGCGCGAGCGCGGTGGTGGACTTGCCTGATCCCGACTCGCCGACGACGGCCAGCGTCTCGCCGCGACGCAGGTCGAAGGAGACCCCGCGCACGGCGCGCAGAACCGAGCCGTCGGCGGCGGTGAACTCGACGCCTAGGTCACGGACTTGCAGCAGGTCCTGGGCGGTCATCGGCGCATCTCCCGGTTGAGCGCCTCGGCGATGAGCGAGAGGCCGAGGACGAGCGCGGTCACGGTGATCAGAGGGCCCGCCGCGAAATGGGGGGCCTGGGCGAGATAGGGCATGGACTGGCTCAGTACGGCTCCGAGGGTGGGCTCCGGCGGCCGTACCCCCACGCCGAGGAAACTCATCGCGCCCTCGATGAAGACGGCGACGGTCAGCGATACGGCGATCTGGACGATGAGCGGGTCGGCGGCGTTGGGCAGGATGTGCCGGACCAGCACCCGCGAGCCGGAACTGCCCCCGACCCGGGCGGCGGTGACGTACTCGCGTTCCCGCTGTACGAGGATTCCGCCGCGCAGCAGCCGCCCGAAGACCGGGATCTCGGCGAGCGCGATGACGAGGACGACGGGGAGCCGGCCGGGGCCGAGGATCGCGGTCACGGCGAGCGCCAGGATCAGGCCGGGAAAGGCGAGAAGGAGGTCGAAGATCCGCTGGACGACAGTGTCGGCGACCGGGTGCGCGGCGGCGACCAGGGCGAACAGGCAGCCGAGAACGGCGCCGATGGGGACGGCGAGCGAGATGATGCCGAGGTCGGCGCGGATGCCGTACAGGAACCGGCTGAGCAGGTCCCGGCCGAGATCGTCGGTGCCGAGCGGATGCCCCGGGGTGCCGAGGGCCGCGAGGCTCTGGCCGCTCTGCTCGGTCGGCCCGTGTCCGGCGAGGAGCGGTGCGAGCAGCCCGGCGAGGATCACGGCGCCGACGAGGACGAGACCGGTGCGGCCCCGGGCGGTGGACAGTGCGCTGCGGTAGGGGTGGTGCTTGCGTGGCGGGCGAAGCGCTTTGCGGGCGGAGGCGGAGGCGGTTGGGGGCGGGCCGGTGGCGGGGCCCGTGGTGAGGTCGGTGGTCGAGGTCATGGCGGTTACTCCCACCTGATCCGGGGGTCGAGCCAGGCGTACACGAGGTCCGTGAGCAGCTGGACGAGGACGAAGACGGCTACCAGGAGCAGAAGGAGGTCCTGGACGACCGGGTAGTCCCTGCGGGTGAGGCCCTGTTCGGCGAGCTGACCGAGTCCCGGCCAGGCGAAGATCGCCTCGACGAGTACGGCGCCGCCGAGCAGATGCCCGGTCTGCATGCCGAGCAGGGTGACGACGGGCGGCAGGGCGTTCGGCAGGGCGTGCCGCCACAGCAGCCGTCGCGGTGTCACACCGGCCGCGGTGGCGGTACGGATGTAGTCCTCGGCAAGCGCGCGCTCGATCCCGTCCTTGAGATAGCGGCCGACTACGGCGGCGCTGGGCAGGGCGAGGCAGAGCGCGGGCAGCAGCAGGTACTGCGCCGCGAGGTCGGGTGCGGTGAGGAAGGCGACCCGGCCGCCCGGCGGCAGCACGCCGAGGAGGACGGCGAACAGCAGCACGAGGAGTACGCCGCTGACGAAGGGCGGCACGGCCAGTGCGGCGGTGGTGATCACCCGGATCGATGTCCGGACCCAGCGCCTGCGGGATGTGGCCCCGAGCACGCCGAAGGCCGTACCGAGCCCGATCACGAAGAGCAGGGCGGCCAGGGTGAGTTCGGCCGTGGCGCCGAGCCCGTCCCCGATCAGGTCGGCGGTCTGGCCGCCGATCGCGTACGAGGGTCCGAGGTCGCCCGTCACCAGCGAGCCGAGCCAGTGCGCGTACTGGGAGAGCAGGGGTGCGTCGAGGCCGAGGCGCTCGCGGATCGCGGCGACAGTCGCCGCGTCGGCGTCGGGGCCGGCGAGCGAGGTGGCCGGGTCACCGGGGACGAGCCGCAGGATGGCGAAGATCAGGAACGAGGCCCCGAGCAGGACGAGGACGGCGGACGGCAGCCGTCGGAGCAGGTAGCCGCGCATGTCACACCAGGTAGGCGTTGTCGAGGTTCAGGTACGAGAACTTGTTCAGGGTCACGCCGTGCAGCCGGTCGGCGGCGACCTGGACCTGCCCGCGGACGACGAGGTCGATGATGAACGCCTCGTCGAGCAGGATGCCGGAGATCTTCTCGTGCAGGGCGTTGGCCTCCGCAGGACTCGACTCGCGCTTCGTCCATGCCTCCCGTACGACCTGGGTGTACTCGGCCGAGCGGTACTTGGAGGTGTTCTTCGCCTCGTTGAACGGATAGGCGCTCACGGCGAGGGTGGAGGGCTGCACCTGGGAGAAGCCGTGCCCCATGGTCCACAGAGCCGGCATGCCCTGGGAGATGAGCTTCTTCTGCGCGGTGGCCGGGTCGGTGGGCTGGAGCGTGACGTGGATTCCCACCTGTTCCAGGTCGTACTGGAGCGCTTCGGCGATCGCGGTCTCACCGGGCAACGCCAGGTGCAGCAAAGGGAGTTCAAGCTTGCTGTGCCCTGCGGATTTCAGCAGTTCCCGGGCCTTGCCCGCGTCGTGGGTGTAGTGGGTGCGGTGGGCCTCGGAGAAGGCGGGCGAGGACTTGGGCCACGGGGCTGCGGAGGCCAGACCGTAGCCGCCGAGGGCCTGCGCGAGGATCCGGTCACGGTCGACGGCCCAGGCGATGGCCTGACGGACGGTGCGGTCGTCCAGCGGCTTGATGGTGGTGTTGACGCCGATGTAGACGGCACCGGAGCCCGTGTCGTAATCCGTGATGGTGAGCCGGGGCTCGCCCTTGACCGTAACGAGGCTCTTGCCCGGAACGTTGAAGGAGAGCTGGGACTGGCCGGAGCGCAGGGACGAGATCAGCGCGTCGGCCTGGGGTATCACCCGCAGTTCGACTCCGTCGAGGTAAGGGCGGCCGGGCTGCCAGTAGCTGTCGTGCCTCGTCAGGCTCAGACCGGAGCCGGGGCTCCACTTCTTGAGCTTGAACGGGCCGGTGCCGATCAGCTTCTTGCCGGTGACGGCGTCCTCGACCGACTCCGGATCGGTGATGATCATGAATTCGAAGAGGTCGAAGAGGTTGTTCACCGGATGTGAAAGCCTGAGCACCAGCTCGTGCTCACCGCGCTTCTCGAATCCGGTGATCGTGGCGGCGGTGCTGCGCAACTGGGCTGCACGTACAGGGTTCTGAAGGTTCTTCACCGCGAAGATCACGTCGTCTGATGTGAACTTCCGGCCGTTGTGGAAGGTGACGTCGTCGCGCAGCCGGAGCGTGATGCTGCGCCCGTCCTTCGCGTACGTCCAGGAGCTGGCCAGCTCCGGCTTCGGCCTGAGCCGCTCGTCGTACCTGGTCAGCGTGTTGTAGATCAGCCGGTGCTGGTAGGACTGCCCGCTCTGCGCGAACAGCAGGCCGGGCGTGAAGTCGCTGTTGATGGCGACGCTGAGAATTCCACCGCGCTTGGGCGCGGCACCGGCGCTCTTCGGTTCGGACGAGGGCTCCGAGACCGCCGAGCGGCAGCCCGCCAGGCCCAGTCCGAGAAGCAGGGTGCCGCCGCCTGCGGCGCGCAGGGTGGAGCGCCGGGTCGGTCCGGTGGACATGGAGGGGTGCAGCTCGGTCATCGAAAGCCTGCCTGTGACGGTGAGGGACGGTGAAATGCGCGCATTCGTGCATTGATTCCGCTGCGGTAGCAATTGAAAATGCAGGACGCGCGGCCGTGAGGGATCCGTGAGGGCGTGCGGGATCAGCACGAGGAGTGGAGAAGAGGAGAGGTGCCGGGCCGACGGATCAGGCCGGCACGCGGTACGGGGAACCGGGGCAGCGGTCCGGCGGGCGGCGTCGCTTCACGGATGCCGCGTCAGCGACGCGCTGCGGATACCCGGCCGGGCCCGTGGGGGATTCGGTCCGGGTCAGATGTGGACGGCACAGACCGCGCTGGCCTGTCGACAGAGGTCGACATGCCTGCGGGAGATGAGGCGCAAGTCCGGGTTCACGGGAGCAATATGACAGCGGCTTCGCCGGACGGTCAACCCGGTCTGTCCGGATCCTGGTACGAATCTTCCCCGCGCACCTTACGTACGGCTACTGGTCGAACGTTGCCAAAGGGCTCCTGAACAGCGGGTTCAGCAGAATTGTGCCCGCAGCGACGGGCAGCACCGCCGTCCCGGCATGCGGACTCACGATCCGCTCGGGGTCCCCGCAGACGTGCGACAGATCGACCGCGGCGCCCCGGATTTCTTCCAGGTACTCAGGGTTGACGAGGCTGGAGTGCTCCGTGACCACTACCAGATCGGGGTTGAGGACATCGAGCAGCAGGGCCACCGCCCGGCCGACCGCGCGCGCCCGCTCACGCAGCAGCCGGTCCGCGCGCCGGTCCCCGGCAGCCGCCGCGTCCACCACGAGGAACGCATCGGGCTCCGGCACGATCCCGCGCCGCACGGCCGTCAGCGCGACAGCCGTGTTGGAAGCCGTCGCCTCCAGACAGCCGGACCGCCCGCAGGGGCAGGGAGCCGTGGAGTCCGGTACGGGCAGATGTGCCACGTCCCCCGCACCCGACCCCGGCCCCTGGTGGACCACCCCGGCGATGCCCAGCGCGGCATCGACCACGTTGCCGACGAAGAGATGCACCAGACTGCGGCGCGCGGCGGGCCTCCCGAAGAGGATCTCGGACTGCGCGATGGCACGGGCGTGATTATCGATCCGCACCTCAAGTCCGCCGAGGCCACGGCCCAGTTCGGCGGCGAGCGGACGCTGGTGCCAGCCCAACGTGTCGTGGCGCACGGCCGTCCCAAGACCCGGATCCACCCAGCCGCCGAGTGCGGCACCAACACCCAGCAGGCGGCGGCCCCGGCCGGCATCGGCCAGAAACGCGCGCAGCCCGTCGAGGATCCGACGCGACAGATCCTCGGGGGCGATGCCGTCGTGCGGGAGCGCGCGGCGGGCCAGCAGCCGGCCGCGCAGGTCCAGCAGGCCGAACGTCGATCCGGGCACGCCGATGTGGACGCCGCCGGCCACCGGGCCTCCGGTCTCCCCGGTGTGCAGGTCCACCGGGATCTGAGGTCTGCCCACACCGGTGCTCTCCACCAGCTCGGGCAACTCCCGTACCAGGCCCAGGCGGACGAGGTCGGTGCACTGACGTGAGACGGCGGCCGGGCTCAGACCGGACAGTTCCGCGATCGACCGGCGGGCTACGGGCCCGTGATCGAGCACCGTACGGAGCACCGTGGCGGCGTTGGCCTCACGCCGGCCGTCACCGGTCGTCCGGGAGATCTGCGGGGCGACTGTCATGGAGGCGATCCTTCGGTCCTGCGACACGGAGCGGTCGCAACGTTACGGCGGCGTGAAATCGCACCGGGCCTCGCGCCCGGCTCCGGGGCAGGGCGTTCACCCCGTGCCGGTGGACATGTAAAACCGCTGTTCAGAGCCGTTCTTACGGTGCAGTGGCGCACGGGCACGGGCCTGGCGCAAGCGCCGATTGAACCACTGCGGGGCACCGCCCGGGGAGGGGACGCGTGCTTGACGTACGCCGAGGAGCGCTGGAAGTCTCCGGGACATGTTCGCGCCGGCCGTTCCCGATGCGCGGCCCGCCCGCGCCGGCCGTCCCGCAATGTCTCCGGCGTGTCCGGGCCGCTGCTGTCCTGCTGCCTGACACTCCGTTCCGGCCTCACCGCCTGACCGTCTCGCAGGTCCGGGAGCCTTACCGCCCCTGACATCCGGCAGCCTCACCCCCCACACACACGCCACCGTCACGCACTCACTCCCGGCTCCCGCTCGGCCCAATTACTTCCGCTCCGAGATTAATTGCCAGCGACCCTGGCTTCCGAAGGGAATCCCCATCATGTCGACAACAGCCACCGCTCCCGCCTCCACCGTCACCGTCGAGAAGGTCGGCGGCCGAATCGGCGCCGTGATCTCCGGCGTCCGCCTCGGCGGAGACCTCGACCCCGGGACCGTCGCGGCCGTCCGGGCCGCACTGCTGGCCAACAAGGTCGTCTTCTTCCGCGGCCAGGACCACCTGGACGAGGACAGCCACGAGGCGTTCGGCCGCCTGCTCGGCACGCCGGTCGCCCACCCCACCGTCCCCTCCGCGGACGGCCGTTACTCCCTCGGCATCGACTCCGACCACGGGGGCCGGGCCAACCAGTGGCACACCGACGTCACCTTCGTACCGGCCTACCCGGCCTTCTCGATCCTGCGCGCCGTCGTCATCCCGCCGTACGGCGGCAACACGCTCTGGGCCAACACCGCGACGGCTTACTCCGGGCTCCCTGAACCGCTGCGCGTCCTCGCCGACAGCCTGCGCGCCGTCCACTCCAACGACTACGACTACGTGGCTCTGCGCCCCGAGGCGCGGCCGGAGGCGCTCGCCCAGTACCAGAAGGTGTTCACCTCGACGAAGTTCCTCACCGAGCACCCGGTGGTGCGCGTTCACCCGGAGACCGGCGAACGCACCCTGCTTCTCGGCAACTTCGTCCAGCGCATCAGCAAACTGACCGGCCGCGACTCGCGTGCCCTCCTCGACCTGTTCCAGTCGCACATCGAGCGCCCGGAGAACACCGTGCGCTGGCAGTGGCAGACCGGCGACGTCGCCATCTGGGACAACCGCGCCACCCAGCACTACGGCGTGGACGACTCCGACGCCCATGAGCGCAAGCTCCGCCGTGTCACCATCGACGGCGACATCCCGGTCGGTGTCGACGGCCGCTCCTCCACCCTCATCAGCCCCGAGGAGGTGCCCGACCCGGCCTTCGGCATCGCCTCCGGCGCCTCGGTGGCTACGGATGCCCCGGCGGCTCCGGACGCTCCGGCGGCTCCGGCGGCCGAGAAGGCCGACGCGTGAGCAGGCACTCCGACCCGGTGGGCGGCACCCACGTCCCGCCCACCGGGGCAGCACCTCCACAGGTCATCGTGGTCCTCACCGACCAGCAACGGTGGGACACGACCGGAGCGCACGGCAACCCCGCAGGCGTGACTCCCGAATTCGACCGGATCGCCCGCGAAGGCACCCTGTTCGAGCAGACGATCACGTCCAACCCGGTGTGCGCTCCGGCCCGTTCGGCTCTCCAGACAGGCCGCTTCCCCACCGCCACAGGCGTGTTCCGCAACGGGCTGCCGCTCCCGCAGGACATCCCCACGCTCGCGGGTGAGTTCGGTGCGGCGGGATACGTGACCGGCTACATCGGCAAGTGGCACCTGGCGGGCGACGACGGACCGGACGGGCCGGTGCCGCCCGCCCGCCGGGGCGGCTACGAGAAGTGGCTCGCATCGGACCGGCTCGAATTCACCTCGGACGCCTACCGCACGGTGGTGTACGACGAGGACGGCGAACCGGTCCGGCTCCCCGGCTACCGCTCCGACGCACTGTTCGACGCGGCCATCCGGTTCGTGGCCGACCACCACGACCGTCCGTATCTCCTCTTCCTGTCCCTGCTGGAGCCGCACCACCAGAACCCCACCGACGACTACCCGGCCCCGACGGGCTACCGCGAGCGGTACGAGGGAACCTGGCTGCCACCCGACCTGGCCGCACTCGCACCGGGCGCTCCGCAAGGTGGTGCCCATCGCCACCTTGCCGGATACCTCGGCCAGATCAAGCGGGTGGACGAGGGGGTGGGCAGGCTGCGCGACGCGTTGCGGAGTCTGGGGACCGAGGAGAACACGGTGCTGGCGTGGACAGCGGATCACGGCTCCCACTTCCGTACCCGCAACAGCGAGTACAAACGCTCGGCGCACGACGCGTCCGTTCGCGTACCGCTCGCCCTCACCGGGCCCGGCTTCACCGGCGGAGGGCTCGTCCGGCAGCCGGTCGGAACGGTCGACCTGATGCCGACACTCCTGTCGGCCGCGGGCATCGCGGTACCCGACGGCGTACAGGGACGCTCCCTGCTGCCGCTGACCGGCGGGGGCCGCGATCCAGGCCGGCCCGCCTCCGTGTTCGTCCAGATCAGCGAGGACCGGGTGGGCCGCGCGGTACGCACCTCCCGGTGGAAGTACGCGGTGGAGGCGCCGGAGGCGGACGCCTGGAACGACCCGGACGCCGACCGCTACACCGAGACCGAGCTGTACGACCTGGCAGCCGATCCGTACGAGCTGGACAACCTCGCCGGGCTCACCTCGCACCGAGCGGTCGCCGACAAGCTGCGCCAGGAACTGCTGGAGTGGCTGGAGCGAGCCGAGAGCGCGAAGCCCCGGATAGAACGGGCCGCCCCGCGCCCGGCCGGCCAACGCCGCGCGGAATCGTTCCCCGCGGACACACCTTGGGAGGGGGTACGCCTCGGCCACCGCCCCGGACCCTGACGGCGGCGCGTCATCCGCATGGCCCGCGCCGTCACTCGCCTGCTGCGCAGAGCGCGCGGGGCGGTCCGGGCTCACCAACGCTGAGGCCAGGCCATACCCCTCACGCAGAACGGTGCAAGATCATGGCAGACAAGCCCTCAATCGTCCTGGTACACGGATTCTGGGGTGGCGCCGCCCACTGGGCCAAGGTCATCGTCGAGCTGCGCAACCGCGGCTACGACAAGCTCCACGCGGTGGAGAACCCGCTGACCTCCCTGGCCGACGACGCGGAACGTACACGCAAGATGGTCGAACAGATCGACGGCCCCGTCCTGCTCGTCGGCCACTCCTACGGTGGCGCGGTCATCACCGAGGCCGGCGACCTGCCGAACGTCATCGGCCTCGTCTACATCGCCGCGTTCGCACCCGACGCGGGGGAGTCCCCCGGACAGATCAGCCAGGAACTGGCGCCCGCGGCGATCGAGAACCTGGCACCCGACTCCGACGGCTACCTGTGGATCAAGCCCGAAAAGTTCCACGAGAGCTTCGCCCAGGACCTGACCCCCGACGAGGGACTCGTCATGGCCGTCACCCAGAAGGCTCCCCTGGCCTCCACCTTCGGAGACAACGTCACGGCCCCGGCCTGGCGCAACAAGCCCACCTGGTACCAGGTTTCCACCCAGGACCGCATGATCAACCCTGACAACGAACGCCGCATGGCCCAGCGCATGAACCCCCGGGGAATCATCGAACTCGACGCCAGCCATGCGTCATTGGCCTCCCAGCCGACCGCGGTCACCGACCTGATCATTACCGCTGCCACCGAACTGGCAGGCTAGCGAACGGGGGTCAGCGGCTCTGCGGGACGACAAGGCCGGATTCGTAGGCGAGAACGACGAGTTGGGCACGGTCGCGGGCATGGAGCTTGGTCATGGCCCGGTTGATGTGGGTCTTCGCGGTCAGCGGGCTGATCACCATGCGGTCGGCGATCCCGTCGTTGGACAGGCCCTGGGCGACCAGGGCAACTGCCTCGCGCTCGCGGCCGGTCAGCTCCTCCAGCCCCGTGGCGGAGGCCGGACGGGGCGGCTGCGCGACGTACCGGCTGATCAGCTTGCGAGTGATCGACGGAGCGAGCAGGGCGTCGCCGCGCGCCGCGACACGAACGGAGTGCAGGAGGTCTTCCGGCACGATGTCCTTGACCAGGAATCCTGCGGCCCCGGCCCGCAGAGCGTTGAAGACGTACTCGTCGAAGCCGTAGTTCGTCAGGATGACGACGTGCACCGCGGCCAGGGCCGGATCTGCGGCGATGAGCCGGGTCGTCTCGATCCCGTCCAGGACCGGCATCTGGATGTCGATCAGCGCGACATCGGGCAGGTGCTCCTTCGCCAGAGCCAGTCCCTGCTCCCCGTCACCTGCCTCGGCCACCACCTCGATGTCGTCCTCCAGGTCCAGGAGCGCGCGAAATCCGCTGCGCAGCAGGGGCTGGTCGTCGACCAGCAGGACACGGATCACGACGACCGGTCCACGGGGAGTTCCGCCTGGACGGTGAAGCCGCCCTCGACACGAGGCTCCGCACGCAGGCGGCCGCCGAGAGCGGTGACGCGTTCGCGCATCCCGAGCAGTCCGACGCCGGGTGCCGAAGGGGTGGCAGGCGTGGCGCCGCCGCCGTCGTCATCGACCCTTACGGTGAGGGCGTCCGGACCGTAATCGATCCGTATCGACGCGGTCGTCGCGGCGGCGTGACGGGCGATGTTGGTCAGCGACTCCTGCACGATCCGGTAGACGGTACGGTCCACCGCGGCCGGCATGTCGTGCCGTGACCCCTCGATCGTCAGCGCCGCGTCGAGGCCGGTCATCCGGGCCCGCTCCACCAACTCCGGAACGTCGTCGAGGCCACGCGGCGGGGTCTTGTCGTCGTCACGAAGCGCCTCCAGCGTCGCTCGCAACTCCCGGGTCGCCTCACGGCCGGCCTGCTGGATCGCCAGCAGGGACTCCGGCACCTGTTCGCCACGTCTGCGGGCCACATGGACGGCGACTTCGGACTGCACCTTGATGATCGAGATCTGGTGGACGAGGGAGTCGTGCAGCTCACGCGCGATGTGCAGCCGTTCCTCGTCGGCGCGGCGCCGCGCGGTCTCCTCCCGGGTACGTTCGGCTTCGTCCGCCCGCCGTTCGGCCTGCCGCAGCGCCTCGCCCGCCGCGCCGGCCGCGACCAGCCAAGCCAGCTCCAGCGCGCCCCGCGCCTGCGCGAACGCCTCGCTCGTGTCGTGCAGGGAAACCAGGGCCGCGAGCGGGAGAGCGGCCAGCATCGTCACGCTCGCCGCGACCGTGGCGCGGCGGTGTCCCGCCCGCACAGCGGCGTACACCGCGAACAGGAACGCGACGACCGCCACGTCGAAACCGGCCCCCTGATACCCCACCGCGCACAGCCCGGTGACGGCCAGTACGAGAACCGGAGCCCGACGTCGCGCGGCCAGCGCCAGACCGCCGGCCACCAGCAGGGCGTAGCCGATCAGGTCGAGGTTCGTGGCGGAGTGCTGCGCCGACAGACCGGTGACCAGCAGCGCAGCTGCCACGCCGACGGCGATCACCCAGTCCGTGACGCCTGCCGGGATACGGGGCCGTCCTGTGCTCATGCGCGCACCCTAGCCCGTTGCCGCTGCCGGGGGAGTCCGGCCGGGGGACGAGCGGTCGCCTACCGCGCGCGCAGTAGGTCCGCGGCACCTGCGGCGTCCGCAGCAGCGCGAAGTGAGTCCGTACGCAGGACGACCGGCGGAGCGTCCGACGACATGATCGGGCAATGGCCCAACCCACGACAGGGCAGACAGGAAAAGAGGAGAGAGACATGAGCTCATCACGAACCATTGCGCCGGTCCGGCGTGTACTGGCCGCGGCCGGAGCCGCCTCGCTGGGAGTGTTCGTGCTCGCCGCACCGGCAGCCGCGCACACCTCCGTCGCCGCCGGCGGAATAGGCAGCGGTTCAGGGCGAGTCGGGGCCGTCGTGGCCGCTGTGGTGGCGTTGACCGGCATGGTGATCGGCGGGCTGGCTCTGGCCCGCACCGCCGGTCGTATCGGCGCAGGCACCTACGCCGGTTCGGGGCGGGACGGGGCCGTCGTGGCCATGGTGCTGGGGCTGCTGGGCGTGATCCTCGCCGGTCTGCATCTGGCCACCTCCACCGGCGGTCTCGGCACCGGCAACGGACGGGCCGGGGCGATCGTGGCCGCGGTGCTCGGGCTGATCGGCCTGGCCCTTGGCAGGATGACCCTGACGCGCTCCCGCCGCGTGAGCTGACGCCTCATAATGACCGCCGTCGACACATGGGGGAGTGGGTGTGAGGGACCAGCAGGGACAGGTGGTGGCGCTGCTCGACGCCGCCGGAACGTTCTTCAAGCCGGCTCGGCAAGCGTTCCCGGGCGCGAGCGAGGCGGACTGGGTACGGGCAGCCGCCCTCGATCCGGACGCGGTGGGGCCCGATGGTGCCTGGCGGCTGTCCTTCTGGTGCTTCGCGATCGCGCGGCCGGGCGGACGCTGGGTACTGGTCGACGCGGGGGTCGGGCCGGCCGAAAGCCCGGCAGCACCGTGGTGCCCGGTGCCGGGACGTCTGCCCGAAGTCCTCACCGAGGCCGGTATCGCAGCAGCGGACGTGGAAGCGGTCGTGCTGACCCACCTGCACGAGGACCACGTGGGCTGGTCGTTGCGAGCAGCCGGTGAACCGTTCTTTCCCCAGGCCCGCTACATCGTCCAGCGCAGCGAGACCGAGGCCCTGGACCGTACGGATCCGGTGTGGGACTGGGTGGTTGAGCCCTTGAGGGCCGGTGGCCAACTGCACGAGGTGGCAGGGCAGCACCGGCTCGGGGAGGGGCTGACCCTGCTGCCCACACCGGGGCACACGCCTGGTCACCAGTCGGTGCTGGTCGAACAGCCCGGGGGCCGCGATGTGATCGTCACCGGGGACGCGCTGGTGCATGCCGTCCAGTGGGGCAACCCGGCAGTCGCCTATGCCCACGAACGCGACCCGGACACGGCCCGCGCCTCGCGCACGGCCCTTCTGGCGACTGCGGCACAGCGCAGCGCTCTTCTGGCAACAGCCCACCTGAGCCGCCCATTTGTGGCGCCTGACAGTGGACGCGGGGCTCCGCAGGCCGGAAGCTTGGCCTGACACGCCGTGCAGGCAAGGGGAGCCGGGGGGACGCATGAAGCGCAGTACGGGGCAGGCGGCGACCGGAGCGATCCTCATGGCCGTCGCGCTCCTGCTGGCAGGGTGCGGAAGCGACGGCGGGGACGCCTCCAAGAGCCCGCCCGGCCCCTCGCGCAGCAGCACCGCCCCGGGTGACAGCACCTCCACACCACAGGCGTCTCCTTCCCCGTCCCCCTCCTCCATATCTCCAGCACCCGCCCCCGCTCCCGCGGACGAACTGCTCGTCGCCGCGACCGTCAGCGGAGGAATCGACGGCCGGCACCAGAGCATGCTCATCAACGGCGACGGGTCGTACACGACGCTTTCCCTCGGGAAGGACCGAGGGAAGGGGCAGATGGAGCCCGCCGAGCTCACCTCCCTGCGCACCGCCCTGGCCGATGCGGACTTCGCGAAACTGCCCCGCATCAACCTCCGTGAGCAACCCGTTCCCGACGGGCTCACCACCGCCGTCATCTACCAGGGCCACGAGGTAGTGACGGACGGCTCGACGCCGATCCCGGAGCTGGACCGGGTCATCGCGGCACTGCCGCCGATGGACGCCGGGCGCTGACCGCGCGGTCGGAACCCGGTCGTACAGCTCCCGCAGCCGGTGGCCGTGCCGCAAACCCCTCATTTAATACCCCCGGGGGTATCCCTGTTATCGTGGACGACAGATACCCCGGGGGGTAAAAGCTTTCGAGGGAGAGTGCCGTGTTCTTTGCCGATGTCCTGGAGACCGAAGGTCTGGGCAACCGCAGCTACCTGACCGGGGGAGCCCGTGCGGCAGTGGCCGTGGACCCGCCCAGGGACATCGACCGTGTGATCGCCGCCGCGGCGGCACGAGGTGTGCGGATCGTCGCGGTCGCCGAGACGCACGTGCACAACGACTACGTGACCGGCGGCCTTGAACTGGCCCGTCTGACAGGTGCGCGATACCTGGTCCCCGCCGGTGCGTCGGTCGCGTACGAACGAGTGCCGGTGGCCGACGGCGACATCGAGCCGATCGAGGACGGCATCGAGCTCAAAGCGGTCGCGACGCCCGGGCATACGCCGCATCACACCTCGTACATCCTTCGGGAGAGCGGGCAGGCGGTCGCCGCGTTCACCGGTGGTTCGCTGCTGATCGGCAGCGTGGGGCGCCCCGACCTGGTGGAGCCCCGGCTCACCGCGCAACTGGCACGCGCGCAGCACGCCTCCGCGCACCGGCTCGCAGCCGAGCTGGACGACGCGGTGGCGGTCATGCCGACGCATGGCTTCGGCAGCTTCTGTTCCTCCTCGCAGTCCGGCGGTGAGCACAGCACCATCGGCGCGGAGAAGGCGTCGAATCCCGCGCTGGTCCAGGACGTGGAGACGTTCGTGGCCGACCTGCTCGCCGGTCTGGACGACGTGCCCGCCTACTACGCGCACATGGGACCGGCCAACGCCGCGGGCCCCGCGCCGCTGGACCTGACCGCGCCGCGGCCGGCCGACGCCGGCGAGATCGCGCGCCGGCTGGCCGCCGGTGAATGGGTCGTCGACCTGCGCAACCGTGTCGCGTTCGCCGAGGGGCATGTCTCCGGGGCGTTCAACTTCGAGATCGAGGGTCAACTGGCGACGTACCTGGCGTGGATGATCCCGTGGGGCAAGCCCGTCACGCTCCTGGCGCAGAGCGCCGAGGACATCACCCGGGCCCAGCGGGAGCTGGCCCTCGTGGGCATCGACCGCCCGGCCGCCGCAGCCGTCGGCGGGCCGTCGGACTGGGGCGCGCAGGGGGAGACGCTCGCGTCGTTCCCGTGTGCGACCTTCGCCGACCTTGCTGCCGCGCGAGCGCGGGCATGGTCGCGGGGCGAGCGGCTGGTGGTCCTGGATGTGCGCCGGGACGGCGAACGGGCGGGCGGCTGGATCGAGGGCAGTGTCCACATTCCCATTCACCTGATTCACCAGCGCCTGGACGACGTGCCCGCGGGCACGGTGTGGGTCCATTGCGCCGGCGGGATGCGCGCGGCCATCGCCGCCTCGGTACTGGACGCCGCCGGACGTGACGTGGTCGCCGTGGACGACGGCTTCGCCGCCGCCGAAAGCGCGGGCCTGACACTTCTCACCCCCGACCAGCGCTGACAGCACCGACCCCGCAGCCGGGCCAGTCCTCCCCTCCCCGGCGTGCGGGAGCACGTAAGGAACGCACGATGACTCTCTCCCGGCACGTAGCCGGCCGCATGCCCGCCCGGAGCACGGCGGGCCTCACCGTCCAGGACGCGCACGGCGCGGCGGGCGCCGTCATATGACCGTGTTCCTGCTGGCGCTGGCCGCCGGAGCCCTGGTCGGCCTGGCGCTCGGCTCGCTGGGCGCCGGAGGAAGCATCCTCACCGTCCCCGCCCTGATCTACCTGCTCGGCTTCAGCCCGGCAGAGGCGACCACGGCCGCCCTGATCATCGTCGTCGTCACCTCGCTGACCGCACTCTTGGCCCACGCGCGTGCGGGAGCGGTGAGGTGGCGCGCGGGACTGCTGTTCGCGGCCGCGGGTATCCTCCCCGCAGCCGCTGCGGGACTGCTGTCCGTGCACATCCCCGCCACGGCGCTCACGCTCGCCTTCGCCGGCCTTGCCGTGCTCGCTTCGGTGCGCATGCTGCACCACAAGACCACCACGGCAGGTGCCGGAACGGTGTCCGCGGGGCGTGCGGCAGGAGCCGGCGCCGGGCTGGGCGCGGTCACCGGATTCCTCGGAGTCGGCGGCGGCTTCCTCGCCGTTCCGGCGCTCGTGGCCGTGCTCGCCGTGCCGATGAGCGCGGCCGTGGGAACGAGTCTGCTGGTCATCATCGCCAACGCGCTGGTCGCCCTCGCCGCCCGGGCGGCGACCGACGTCACCCTTGACTGGGCCCTGATCATGCCCTTCATCGCGACGGCCGTCCTGGGCGCCTGGGACGGCAAGCGCCTCGCCGCGAAGTTCTCCCCGAGCACACTCCAACGCGCCTTCGGCGGCCTGCTGCTGGCCGTCGCTGTGACGATGGGCGTCGGCGCGGTGCGGTGAAGCGCAGGCGGGGGATGCCCCCGACGGCTCGTTCGGCCCTCCCGCACCGACCCGGCGTGTCGGGCACGCCGCGTCGGTGTGCGGCGGCTCGCGGGTTACGGTCGGCGGCATGGACGGTGATCGCCGACGGTGGCGCCAGTGTTTGCTCGCCGGGGCCGTGTTCGCCGTGTGTATGGCGGGCACCACGCTGCCGACCCCCCTCTACGGCCTCTACCAGGAGAAGTTCGGGTTCTCCGAACTGATGGTCACCGTCGTGTACGCGGTGTACGCCTTCGGGGTCATCGGCGTGCTCCTCCTGTCGGGCAACGCCTCCGATGCCCTGGGCAGGCGGCCGGTGCTGCTGGCGGGACTGGGGTTCGCCGCGGCGAGCGCCGTCTGCTTCCTGTGCGCCACCGGGCTGGAGTGGCTGTATGCGGGGCGCCTGCTGTCGGGGCTGTCCGCCGGCCTGTTCACCGGTGCGGCCACGGTGTACGTCATGGAGCTGGCGCAGCACGGCGGCAGCTCCCGGGCCACGTTCGTGGCGACCGCCGCCAACATGGGCGGCCTGGGTTGCGGGCCGCTGCTCGCCGGAGTGCTCGCGCAGTACGCCGCCTGGCCGCTGTACCTGCCGTTCGTCGTGCACCTCGCGCTGGTGGCCCTTTCGGCAGCGGTTCTGCTGCGGCTGCCGGAGACCGTACGCGAGCGCCGGCCGCTGAGCACCGTACGGCCTCAGAAGCCCGGACTGCCCGCCCAGGTGCGGGCGGTGTTCGCGCCCGCGGCGATCGCCTCCTTCGTGGGGTTCGCTCTGTTCGGGGTGTTCACGTCGGTCAGCCCCGCGTTCCTGAAGCAGTCGCTGGACGTGGACAACCACGCCGTGAGCGGCCTGGTCGTCGCGCTCGCCTTCTTCGCCTCGACCGCAGGACAGCTGGCGGTCGGCCGGGCCGGGACGGCGCGTTCGCTGCCGCTGGGCTGCGCCGGGCTCCTCGCCGGTCTTGCACTGCTCGCGGGCGCGCTGAGGTGGGACCTGCTCGTACTGGTGGTGCTGAGCGCGCTCGTCGGCGGGTGCGGGCAGGGGCTGGCATTTCGGGGAGCGCTGTCCGCGGTCGCCGAGGCGTCTCCTCCGGATCACCGCGCCTCAGTCGTATCGACGCTGTTCGTCGTTGCGTACGCGGGCATCTCCGTGCCGGTGATCGGCGTGGGCGTGCTGTCGGGCCCGATCGGCCTGGAGGGTGCTGGGCTGGTGTTCATCGCGTGCATGGCGGCCCTGGTTTCGGCCGCCGGTGTCTATCTGCTCAGGAGGCCGATCCGGGCGAGGGCGTGAGCGCCCGTACGGACATCGTCCGCGTGCTGCCCTCGGTGAGGAGCATGACGGCGGTGAGTACGACGACGGCGGCGGCCGACACGTGAACGGTCAGCGCCGTGGTCACCGTGCCGCCGTGGGTGACGACCGCGAGCGCGTCACCGAGCGGGGTGACGGCGTTGATGAGGACCACCCAGCCGAGGGTTCGCCGCTGCCCGAGTGCGAGAAGCAGGAACACGGTGGACGACACGGCGATGTCGCGTACGCCCTTCACGACGAAGTAGCCGTCGGCGTTGCCCTCCGGCCAGGGGGTGATTCCGAAACCGGCGGGCGCGCCGCCGGGGTTCAGCAGGAAGTTCAGCCCGAAGAACAGAACCGCGACGCCGGTCAGTACGGCAAGGACGGTGGTGATGTGACGCCTCTTCATGGATCCCCCAGAGGAATGCGGAGCCTGCGGCCTGCAATGTTCTAGCGTTGCTAGATGTGAGAGTGATGCTATGGCTAGTGCTGCGTGAATGTCTAGCGATGCTAGAAGTTATGTAGGGCGGTATCTACGAGAGGCCCGCGCCTCCCACCCCGCCCCGAGCGCGGGGCTCGACTCTCAGCCCTGCCACGGCCGGCGATGCCGAGGCGAGTCGCACACCGGTCGGAAGCGGGCCCGACCACCGATCGATCGCGGCGAAGGTCTGTCGAAGAACCCGCCCATCACGTCGATCACTCGCCGGCCCGTACGCGAACTCGTTCGGCGTGGCGCACGGCGGGACCCATCGCCAGGGCAGGGAGCAGGAACAGCCCGCCCAGCACCAGCCAGCCCGGAGTGCCCCAGCGGATCAGCAGCGTGGTCAGCAGGACCGGGCCGAGCATCCTGGCGAACTGCGGACCCATGCCGAAGAAGCCCTGGTACTGGCCCTGTTTATCGGACGGCGCCAGCCCGAAACCGAGCTCCCAGCCGCCCGCGCCCTGCATCATCTCGCCGAACACCTGGATCACCGCGGCGGCGAGCAGGACGGCCACCGCGGCCGGGGCACCCATGGGGCTGCCGGACACCGCGTAGACCGCGCACGCGGCGAGCATCAGCCAGCCCGCGCGCCTGATCGTCCTGGCTGCGGTGCGCAGGTCGGTCACCCGCCGGGCGACTCGTACCTGGAAAAGCACCACGCTCAGCATGTTGACCACCAGCAGCACCGCGGCCATCGGCTTCGGCGCGTCGGTGTGGTGCACGATCCACAACGGCAGGCCGAGGCTGAGCAGCGGCATGTTCAGGTACATGATCGCGTTCAGCAACGTGACGAGCGCGTACGGCCGGTCGCGCAGCACGGCCAGCCGCGGCTCGCCGGTGCGCGCCACTGGCGCGGGCGGCACCTCGGGCAGCCGGCGCAGCACCAGCGCGGCGGCGAGGAAACTCGCCGCGTCCATGGCGAAGACCGCCAGGTATGCCTGCCGGGTGTCGAAGGTCAGCGCGAGCGCGCCCAGTCCTGCGCCGATCGCCAGTCCCGCGTTGAGGGTCGACTGAAGGTGCGCCCGCAGTGTGGTTCGCCGACCCGCGTCCACCAGCCCGGCAAGCAGCGCCTGGCGGGCGGAGGTCAGCCCCGACTGGCAGCAGGCGTACGCGCAGACGACGAGGAGGAAGAGCGGGAACGACCGCACCACCAGAAAGGCGCTCAGCGTCGCTGCGGTGGCCACGGCCAGCAGCACCGCGGTCCGGCGTGGCCCCCAGCGGTCGGCGAGGTACCCGAGCGGCACCCCGGCCAGCATGCCGGTCGCCCACCCCACCGTCAGAGCGAGCCCGACCTGAGTCGCGGAGAGCCCGACGACGCGGGTGAAGAACAGGGCCGAGCAAGCGTAGAACGCGCCGTCGCCGAGCGAGTTGGCCAGCTGGGCCAGGGCGAGGACCCGCCCTGGCCCGGCCGGCGGGGCCATCCGGCGCACGAGGCCGTGCCGCTTGAGGCTGTTCCTCGGGTCCGGACGCGCCCCGGCGACAGTCACAGACGCACTCCTCGATCGCTGTCATCCCGTCGGGATCATTGAACGACCGGCGGACGGGTTCACAGAAGTGCCAATCCGGCGCCATCTCAGTGGGCCAATGCTTGCGTCAGCGCGTCTTGAAGCTGTCCACGATGAAGTACGACCCCGTCTTCATGACCCCCTTGAGCGTGTGTACGCCGGGTGCGAGGCCCGACGTGCTGAACACCGTCTTCTGGTGGACGCGGGTGTCGTTGTGGTTGTCGATCGTCGTCACGAACACGCCGTCCAGGTAGAGGTCCACCTCGCCCTCGTCGGTGTTGACCTGGGTGATGACGTCGATCGCAGTCCCGTTGAAGGCCAACTCGAAGGAGTCGCCCGGTGTCTGGGTGGCGTGGACGTCATTGAGATAGCCGCCGCTACCGCCCCGGGACGCGTTCTTCCAGTCCCAGCCGGACCCCGCGTAGACCACACCGGACGTGTTGTTGAGCTGCTCGCCGTCGACCGGACGGCGCAGCGTGAGCTGCGTCGCGGCCTGGTTGCGCCAGATCTTCAGTGTCACCTGGGCACCCGGCGCCGTACTGTTCCAGGCGGTCCAGAAGCTGTTGCGGTCGGTGACCGGGCGGCCTTCGATCTCCCGTACGACGTCGTTGCCCCGCAGTCCCTGCCGATACGCGTCGGAGGTGTCGGGCGCACTCTGCAGGTAGAGCCCGTCGGTGTCGGTGAGGCCGGTGGACGACTTGATCTCGTCCGAGTGGATGCCGGTGACCTGTGCCCCCAACAGGGGCTCGGCCAGCGCGTCCATGGTGTCCTGGGTGGGAGGCACCCGCCACTCCAGCGGAGGCGGAGTCGGGGAGCCCGCCTTGCCGAAGCCGGTCATCGGAATGTTCGTGAAGCCCAGTGCCAGAGCGGGGGAGTCGGGTGCGACGGTGTAGTCGAGCTTGGCCCGGTCGGTGAACGGGCTGCTCCCGGTGAACTTCGGGTCGGCGATCAACGAGTGCGTGTCCAGGCCCTTCGCTCGCCAGGCGGCGTCGATGTCGGGGACGGCCTTGCCGTTGTTCCAGAAGAGGTTGTTGTCGATACGGGGCTTGCTGCGGGCCATGTCGACCTGGATCAGGTCGTAGGGGTCGCCGGTGATGAAGAGGTTCTTCTCGACCACGTCACCGCTGTCGGCGTACCAGACGTGGAAATGACCGCCGCCATTGACGAAGATGTTGTTGCGCACCGTGCGGTGGAAGCCCTCCCGGAGCTTGACGCCGCCGTTGAGCAGCAGGTTGTTCTCGACCAGGAAGTTCGACGAGCCGTCGTCGAGGTCGATGTCCCAGTGCTCGGAGTGCCGGATGCGGTTGTGCCGGATGACGGTGGTGTCCGCGTCGAGCTTCGCGTACGACTTCTTCGTGGCGTCGTCCGCGGCCAGCGGCCAGAAGCGGTCGCGCCCCCAGGCATTGACCGGCCCGTGGTCGGACGTCTCCTTCACGCAGTTGAAGATGTCGTTGTTCTCGATGACGTGGCCGCCCCACGTGCCGTCGTTGATGTCGACGCAGGCGCGCGGGCCGTCGTGGATCGTGTTGCCGTCGACGGTGACTCGACTGCTCATCGAGATCTGGACGCCCGAGGTCTGCTTCTCGAACTGCCCGTTGTCGTGCATGTAGTTGTCGCGGACGGAGATGTCGCGCGGGTAGTTCTCCGACCGCGGCCCCGGCGTGGTGTCCGTGATGCTGGTACGCATCGAGTCCCACGTGGACGGTTCGCGTACCGCGTCCCTACTGCCGATGACTGCCACGTCGGTGGCGCCTGAATGGCTGAACTCGTTGCCGGACACGGTGGTGCGGCTGTTGTAGCCGTCGATGAAGACGCCGTTGCCGCCCAGTTGATCGAAGGAGGAGCCGCTGACGGTCACATCCTCGGTGTTCTTGAGGTGTACGGCGCCGGCGCGCGCGATGGCCCAGTCACCGAGTTGGAGCTTCTCGTAGGGCTGGTCGAAGAGAGTGCGGTGGGTGCGGGTGTAGGCGAGTCCGTCGAACGTGAGGTGGCGCACGGGCGTGCCCGCGTCCGCGCCTTCGACGCGGATCAGTTCGTCCTGCTCGGCCGTCTCCACCTTCGCCGCCGCGAGGTCGGTGCCCTCGGGCGGGAGGAAGTAGAGCTTGCCCGCGGGCTTGTCGTAGAACCACTCGCCGGGTGCGTCGAGTTCCTCGAAGACGTTCTCGACCATGCGGTACGTGGCGTGCAGACCGCTTCCCCGGTTGTTGTCGCCCACCCACCGCAGAGTGGGGGCGCCACCGGCGTCCACGCCGGTCACCTTGAAGGAGTTGCCGCCCCACATGCCGTTGTGGAGACCGCGCACGAGGGCCATTGTCGGGTCCTTCCAACCGGCCACGCGCTGAGGGGATATGGCATCGGCCGCGTACCCGCCGAGGATGGCGGTCTTCGGGTCGAGGTTCGGGTATCGGGCGAGTGTCTGGCGGGCGCCGTCGAGGAACAGCCCGTCGAAGTCGAGTCCGCTCCCGATGTCGGCGACCTGTATCCCATTCGCGTACGGCATCCACCGCGGTGCGAGTGACCGGCCACCGCTGAGGACGGGGCGCTCGCCGGGAGCGGCGGCGTAACGGACGGGTGCGTCAGCCGTGCCGGAGTCCGCGGCGGTGAACGTCAGTGGCGCCGCGAGGTGGTAGGTGCCCCCGTGCACGACGACCTGGACGGGACGGTCCCCGCTCCTGTTCGTGAGCTTGCGGGCGGCCTGCTGGGCGTGTTCCAGCGTGCGGAAGGGGCGTGCCTCGGTGCCGGGGCCCGCGTCCCTGCCTGACGGATCGACATGAATCGTCACACTGCCCGGCGGGGCGGACGCGGCAGATGCGGCGGGTGCGGCAGGGGAGACAGGAACGAGGGCGAGGCCCGCGCTGAGCGCGCATGCGGTCACCATGGTGATGTTCACGAGCACTCCTGAAGTAATCCGATGTAAGCATGGACTTCAAGCGAAAGCCGGAGGCGATGTGCTTGGAAGTTAGGGATACATCGGATGACTGTCAATGAGTGCGGCTGAGTCGTCTGGTCAATGGCGAAGGCTGTCCAGGGCGGCGAGACCGCTGCGGACAGCGGCGGAGGTCTCGTCGAGCCGCTCCCGCTCGTGTACGCGCCAGTCGGCGCTCATACGAAATGGATCACCTGTGAAGCGGGGGATGACATGCAGGTGCACATGGAAGACCTCCTGGAACGCCGCCGCGCCATCGGCGAGAAGCAGATTGACTCCCTCGCACCGCAGACCTGACCGGCGCAGGACCCGCCCCAGACGGTGCGCCACCTTCCAGACGCGGACACCGACGTCCTCCTGGAGATCCTCCAGCCCCACCGCGTGCGTCTTGGGAACGACCAACAAGTGGCCCGGGTTGACGGGCTGGAGATCCATGAAGGCGATCACACCATGTGCCGATCACAACAACAGAGGCGTCGCACGAGCGCGAGCGAATTACGCACCTTCCCGCGCGCCCACTTCACACCTGCCTCACGCCCGCCGCACACCTACCGAGTGGCGTTCTGGGCAAGCCATTCGTCGTACGTCTGCAGGCCCCGCGGCCCCGGACCCACCGGCAACAGGCCGTCGCCCACCATGCCCGCGCCCGTGGCGCCGGGAAGCTTGACCGGCAGCAGCAGGCGGCGCTGGCTGCGGGCACGCAGCAGCCGGCGCACCATGTCGACGAGCTGCTCGACACGCGGCCCGGCGAGATCGGGGGCCATGCCCTGCGCCGGGGCCAGGACGAGCTGTACGAGATGCTGGGCCACCTCGCGGGCCGCGACCGGCTGAGTCCGCATCCGGGGCACCACCGCGAGCGGCTTCGGCATCCGGTCGAGCATCTGCTCGGCGAACTCGTGGAACTGCGTGGCACGCAACACGGTCCACGGTGCCGGACCGTTCCTCACCACATCCTCCTGGCGCAGCTTTCCCTGGTAGTAGCCGAAGCCGACCCGGTCGATGCCGACGATCGACAACGCGACATGGTGCCGTACGCCGACCCGCGCTCCGGAGTCCAGGAGATTGCGGCTGACGTCCTGGAAGAACGCGGACGCCTTTTTGGCGTTCGTGGTCGTCCTGTTGCTCACGTCGACGACCGCGTCCACGCCCTCCATGGCCGCGTCGAGTCCCGTACCGGAGACGAGGTCCACACCTCGCGACCGGGCCAGCACCACCGGCTCATGACCGGCCGCGGCCAGTTCCTCGACCACGAACCGTCCGACCATTCCGGTCCCGCCTGCTACCGCGATCCGCATGCCTGGCCTCTCCGTTGTACGTCTGGGTGCGTCGTCCCACCGCCCGGACGAGCCGGCTGCCGAACATAACGCAGGGCGACGGCCGTCAGGGCGGCCACGCGCGCGCGGAGGTGAGGCTCACTCCGTCGCCGCACGCCCCGCCCGCCACCGCATGCACGCTCACCGGGGCAGGCAGGCAGGCGGAGGCAGAGGCAGGCAGGCGGACGTGGAAGGCAGGCAGGCCGACGGTCAAGCGGTCGGGACGGGGGCGTCGGGAGCGATCAGCCGCTCCTCGCGCAGCGCCGCCCAGAACCCGGCGGGTACCAACTCGGTGAGCGCTGCGACATCCTCGGCGATACGGCTCGGCCTGGTGGCGCCGGGAATCGCCGCCACAGTGGCGGGATGAGCCAGTGAGAACTGCAAGGCGGCTGCCTTGATCCCGACTCCGTACCTCTGGGCGAGCGCCTTGACGCGCTCCACCTTGGCGACGATCTCCGCGGGAGCCTTCTGGTACTCGAAGTGCTGTCCGCCTGCCAGGATGCCCGAGCTGTACGGCCCGCCGACGACGATGTCGACGTCCTGGGCGGCGGCAGCGGGCAGCAGGCGCTGCAGAGCGCGGCCGTGGTCGAGAAGGGTGTAGCGGCCGGCGAGCAGGAACGCGTCGGGCTTCGGCTCGTCGAGGTCCAGGGTCAGTTCCAGGGGCTCGACCCGGTTGACGCCCAGCCCCCATGCCTTGATGACGCCTTCCTCCCGCAGCCCGTCAAGGACGCGGAAGGCGCCGGTCCGTGCACTCTCGTACACGGCCAGCCACTCGTCGCCGTAGAAGTCCTGGGCCACGTCGTGCACCCACACGATGTCCAGCCGGTCCGTCCTGAGCCGCTTGAGGCTGTCCTCGATGGAACGCAGGGTGGCGTCCGCCGTGTAGTCGTTCACCATCCTGTTCGGGCGTCCGTGCTCGAAGAGCCTGCCCTTCTCGCCCAGTTGCCGGGCCGCCGGGTCTTCCACCTCGTCCAGGACGACGCGGCCGACCTTGGTACTCAGGACGTACTCGTCGCGGTGGTGCTCCGACAGGACATCACCGAGCCGGATCTCGGACAGACCCGCGCCGTAGAACGGCGCCGTGTCGAAGAAGCGGATTCCATGGTTCCAGGCGGCCTCGACGGTGGTCGTGGCCTCGTCGTCGGGGATGGCGCGGAACATGTTGCCCAGCGGGGCCGTGCCGAAGCCGAGAGGGGAGGGAAGCAGGTGCTTGATGCTCATGAGTGTGTCCTGAAGCGATAGGAGCCGGCGGCGGTGACTAGTTGAGGGTGTCGGGGTCCGGTCCGGTGCGCATGCCGCTGTCCAGCGAGGTGATGGCCTCGATGTCGGCATCCGTGAGTTCGAAGCCGAAGACGTCGAGGTTCTGGCGGATGCGCTGCGGGGTGACGGACTTGGGAATGACCACGTTGCCGATCTGCAGGTGCCAGCGCAGCACCACCTGCGCGGGTGTCACGCCGTGACGGGCGGCGATGGACGTGATCGCCTCGTCCTTGAGCAGCGCGCCCTGCGCGAGCGGGCTCCATGCCTCGGTGACAATGCCGTGCTGGGCGTGGAAGGCGCGCAGTTCCTTCTGCTGCAGCCCCGGGTGCAACTCGACCTGGTTGACGGCCGGTACGGTGCCGGTGCTGTCCAGCAGGCGCTGGAGGTGGGCCGGCTGGAAGTTGGAGACGCCGATCGCACGGGCGCGCCCGTCGGCCAGCAGCTTCTCGAGGGCGCGCCAGCTGTCGGTGTACAGGTCGCGTGCCGGGGTGGGCCAGTGGATCAGATACAGATCGACGTGGTCGAGACCGAGCTTGTCCAGCGAGGCGTCGAATGCCGCAAGAGCACTGTCGTAGCCCTGGTCGGCGTTCCACAGCTTGGTGGTGACGAACAGCTCGTCCCGGCTGATTCCGGAGTCGGCGATGGCGCGGCCGACACCGCGCTCGTTGCCGTAGATCGCAGCGGTGTCGATGCTGCGGTAGCCGGCCGCGAGCGCGGTGCTCACGGCGGCGGTGGTCTCCTCGTCGGGGACCTGGAAGACACCGAAGCCCAGCTGCGGCATCTCGACGCCGTTGTTGAGAGTGATGTGGGGGATGGCGGTCATGGTGTGTCTCCTTGTGGGGGTGGCGATGAAGCCGATGCAGATGAAGAAGAAGTTCCCGACGGACCCTCGGACCTCCCTGCCGTCCGGCGGAACCCTTCGCGTCGCAACTCAGAGGGCGGCGACAGGCTGCCTGTCCGCGGTGGCCCGACCGGTGGACGGCGAGCGTTGCGCCGCCCGCTTCTCCAGGGAGCTGGACAGGAGGGCGAGGGCCAGGGCGGAGGCGGCCAGGAGTGCGCCGACCCAGTTGGGGGAGGTGTAGCCGAGCCCGCCACTGATGACGAGGCCGCCGAGCCAGGCTGCCAGCGCGTTGCCGGCGTTGAAGGCGCCGATGTTGACGGCCGAAGCCAGGGTGGGGGCGCCGTGTGCGTGGTCCAGGACCCGCTTCTGCAGCGGCGGTACGGTGGCGAAGCCCAGGGCGCCGATCAGGAACACGGCCACGGCCGCGGCTGCCTTGTCGTGAGCGCCGAGAGTGAACAGGGCCAGCACGAGGGCCAGGCCGCCGAGCGCCGCGTAGAGCATCGGCATGAGCTTGCGGTCGGCGAACTTCCCGCCGATCAGGTTCCCGGCGACCATGCCCAGACCGAACAGCACCAACAGCCAGGTCACCGAGGAGTCGGCGTAACCGGTGACGTGCGTCATCATCGGGGCGATGTAGGTGATGGCGGCGAACACGCCACCGAAACCGAGAACGGTCATCGCCATGGCGAGCAGGACCTGCACGTTCTTGAACGCGCTCAGCTCATGGCGCAGCCGTACGCCCTCGGGCTTGGGCAGGTCGGGCACCAGCTTGGCGATCCCGGCCAGACCGACCAGTCCCAGCGCCGCCACGAAGAGGAACGTGACACGCCAGCCGGCGCTCTGCCCCACGAAGGTGCCCAGCGGAACCCCGACGACGTTGGCGACGGTCAGGCCGGTGAACATCGTCGCGATGGCGCCGGCCTTCTTCTCCGGGGCCACCAGTTCCGCCGCGACGACGGACCCGATGCCGAAGAAGGCCCCGTGCGCCAGGGAGGCGACCACCCGGCCGACGAGCATCACTGTGAACGAGGGAGCGACGGCGGACAGCACGTTGCCGACGACGAACAGGCCCATCAGCAGCATCAGCATCCGCTTGCGCGTGATCCTGGTGCCGATGACGGTCATGAGAGGAGCACCGAACATGACGCCGAGGGCATAGCCCGTGACGAGATACCCGGCGACGGGGACGGAGACGCCGAAGTCACCCGCGACCTCGGGCAGCAACCCCATGATCACGAACTCGGTGGTCCCGATCCCGAAGGCCCCGATGGCGAGGGCCAGGAGTGCTAGGGGCATGACGTCGATCCTTATAAGTGCGGGAGCTCTTTACAAGCGTCGACAATAGTTGCTTACGCGGGCTATTGCAAGCACGCCATACTCGCGCACGCATGCAAGCGGCCCGCCAGGCCGGCGCTGGAGCCCCACCCCCGTACGCACTGCTCGCTGTGGTGAGGAGGACTTGAGGAGAGACCGTCTCAACCGTCAGCGCGGAGGTGCGACAGGCCGATCGAACAGGTCGAGCTCGGACGCGGTGGGAGCTTCGAACTGTGCTTCGTACTCCGTGAGCAACTCGGGAGTGAGGGGCACGGACCCTGGCCTCTTGTTACGCAGGGTGATGCGGCGATTGAGTTCAGCGGTGGGAACGGCGAGATAGCGCAGCTCCACAGCGGCACCGAGCTCACGGGCGCGCAGCCGCTTCTCATCCCGTTCCGCACGGTCCCAGAATCCGTTCTCCAGAATCACTGTCGCCCCCGCCACCAGCAGATCCTGAGCATGCGCCCAGAGCCGGCGCTCGACTCGGTCGCGGGCCGGGCCATCGAACAGATCGAATCCCAGGTCGGAGAGCCATTCGTCGGGGCAGAGGCGCACGGCCGGCAGTGTCCTGGCGAGCCTCTTCGCCAATGTGGTCTTTCCCGCCCCTGGCAGACCACACAGAAGAATCAACCTCGGGTACAGACCGTCCACGCTCGCCTGCCTTCGCTGTCGAGAAACCCCCGAGGATCATTGCCGCGGACGCGACAGAACGGAACCGATTTTGTCGTTCAGCGGTCAGCGAGCAGGCCCCCTGTCACCGTCGCTGAAGCGCATGCACGGCCCACCTCCACGCCGAAGTGACGTCTCAGCGGAAGGCGGCGGCGTTCTCCTCGGCCCACTGGTGGAACGTCCTGCCCGAGGCGCCGGTGATCTGCGAAACGGTGTCCCGCACCATGAGCAGTTCGTCGTTGATGTCGCCGCCCGTGAGGTCCAGCACCGCGTCGGCGGCTTCGGCGCCCAGGACGTCGATCAGCTGACGGTGGGCCTCCTGCCGGCTGATATCCGCGACCGGCAGACTCCGTCCCAGTGCTGCCCCGATGGCCTCGACCTGCTGCCGGGCGGTGACCCTCTCCGGACCGGTCAACGCGTACGTCCGGCCGCGGTGTCCGGGCTCGGTCAGCGCCGCCCGGGCAACCGATGCGATGTCCGCAGGGTGGATCGTAGGAAGGCCGATGTCCGCGTACGGCAACCGGACCGCTTCGTGCTCGTGGATCGCGCCCGCCCACCACAACGCGTTCGAGGCGAACTGCGTCGGCCGCAGGATCGTCCATGCCATGCCGCTGTCCTTGACCAGGCGCTCGACGGCCAGGTTCTCGCCCGCAGGACTCAGGTGCGGATGGGTCTGGACGGTGATGGACGACACCAGCACCACATGTTCCACCCCGGCCCGCCCGGCGGCCTCCAGGATGTCGGCGTCCGGTCCCATGCGTGACACGAGGAACAGCGAACGCACCCCGTCCAGCGCGGGCTTCAGCGATTCCGGCCGAGTGAGGTCGCCCTGTACGGCTTCGACGCCCTCCGGGAACACGGCCTGCGCGGTGTCCCGAGTCAGCCCCCTCAACGGTCCCGCCCCCACCGCCTGGAGCTCTCTCACAAGGGCACTGCCTATATTTCCGGTGGCCCCGGTCACGAGGATCATGAGGTCGTCTCCTGTCATCCCGCAGCGATCAACTGATCTGACGCTACGACCTCAACCGAAGTCGAGGTCAAGGAGATTGCCACCCGGTCAACCAGGAGTGCGACAGCAACCGAGACGTCGGCTGCGGGGTTACTGCTCCGGCCGAGTCATGCGGATCAGCGTCTGCTGGCCATTGGCGACGAGCTCCCGTCGGCCGTCCTGGACGCCGAACACCTCCAGCCGGCACACGGTCAGGGTGCGTCCGGACTTCAGGACGGTGCCGACCGCCTCGATGTGGTCGCCGACGGCAGGAGCCAGCAGGTTGATCTTGTACTCGACGGTGAGTACCTCGGCGTTCTCGGGGAACAGCGTGTACGCCGCGTACCCGCCGGCGCTGTCCGCGACGGCGCTTGTCGCGCCGGCGTGGAAGTAGCCGTGCTGCTGGGTGACTTCGGGGCGGCTCGGGAGCTCGATGTGCACACGTCCGGGTCCGATGTGGGTGATCCGTGCACCGAGGTGGCTCATCAGCCCTTGCCGGTCGAAGCTGTCCTGGATGCGCTTTCGCACCTCGGGGGTGGCCTGTTCGTGGTGCGTCTGGTCTTCCACGTGCTCTCCCTCTACGGACATCGCGGTCGGTGGACAGGGTGGGGGCGGGTTCGTCAGCCGGTCAGGCGTTCCGCCAGCAGGAAGCCGCCGTTGACGATCATCATGGCACCGGAGGTACGCGTGACCGCCAGGGCCGCCGAAGGCCGGGTCCTGAGCAGGGTGCGGGCGAGCACGCCGACGGAGAGGCAGACCATGGTGCAGGCCGTCATGTGAAGCATGCCGAGCAGCCCCGTCTGCGCGGAGACCGGCCGGCCGCCCGCAGAGTCGATGAACTGCGGGAACAGCGAGAAGTGCAGCAGCAGTGCCTTGGGGTTGCGGCAGCTGATTCCGGCGCCTTTGAGCATGATCTGCCCGCGAGTGGCGGACCGGGAGGAGGGCATCGCCTCCGTCGACGCGCCCAGGATCACCGGCCGCGACAGCACACCCAGGCCGAGCCACATCAGGTAGGCGGCGCCGGCGACGGTCAGAGCGGTGAGTACGGTCGGCGAGCTCGCGACGATCACCACCAGGTCGGCGACGGCGAGCAGTGTGTATCCCGCGTACCCGGCTATCAGCCCGGCGACCGCCGGGACGACCGGCCGGTCCCGCAGCCCTGCCGAGATCGCGTACGCCCAGTCCGCGCGCGAGCTGCAGTTGGACGGCCGTCTGACCGTCACCGACCTGGCGGCTCGTGTGAAGCTGAGCGTCACGCTCTGCCACCGACGCCTGCGCGATCTCGAACGCGCGGGCGCGATCCGCGGCTATCGCGCCGTCGTCGACCCGGCCGCCGTCGGGCTGAACTTCGAGGCCCTGGTCTTCGCCACCCTGCGCTGGGAGGACCGCGACACCTTCACGGCCTTCGAAGAGGCCGTGACCGCCATTCCGAACGTCATCCAGGCCCAGCGCCACTTCGGTGAACCCGACTACCTCCTGCGCGTCGCCACCACCGACCTCCACCCTCGTGATGAAGAACGTCATCGACGACCGCCCGCTGCCCGAGTAGGCGCTCCTCAGCCCTCGGCCCTCGGCGCGCCTGCGTCCAGGAATGCCGAGGGCCCGGGCTCGTCAGGCAGGTGTCAGGAGCTCGTGAGGATGACGAGTTGCTGGGTCGCTCGGGTCATCGCGACGTAGTGGTCGACCGCTCCTTCGATGCCCTTGCCGAACGACTCCGGGTCGATGAGGACGACCAGGTCGAATTCCAGCCCCTTCGACAGCTCCGGGGTCAGCGACCGCACGCGGGACGTCGTCCGGAACGTGGGGTCGCCGATGACGCAGGCGATCCCGTCGGCATGCGAGGCGAGCCAGGTGTCGAGGACCGAGTTCAGATCCGAAGCGGATCCGTGTACGACGGGGACACCGCTGCTGCGGATGGACGTCGGCACGTTGGCGTCCGGGAGCACGGCCCGGATGACCGGCTCGGCTTCCGTCATGATCTCTTCCGGCGTCCGGTAGTTGATGCTCAGGGAGGCCAGGCTGATCCGGTCGAGCCCGACCCGTTCGAGCCGTTCCTGCCACGACTCCGTGAACCCGTGCCGGGCCTGGGCGCGGTCCCCGACGATGGTGAAGCTCCGGGACGGGCATCGGAGCAGCAGCATCTGCCATTCCGCGTCCGTCAGTTCCTGAGCCTCGTCCACGACGACGTGCGCGAACGGGCCGGCGAGCACGTCAGGTTCGGCGCCGGGCGGTGCCGTCCCGTCGGCCAGGGTGTCCCGCAGATCCTTTCCGTGCAGCATCGTCACCGCACCCTCACCGTCGGCATCGGCTTCGAGCAGGGAGTCGATGACGTGCGCCATGTGCTCGCGTTCTGCGGCGACGGAGGCGTTGTGCCGACGCCTGCGCAGCGACGCCTCCGGGTCGCCGACCCGCTGCCGTGCCGCGTCCAGGACCGGCAGGTCGGACACCGTCCAGGCATGGGCGTCCCCGCGCTGCAACTGCTTGACCTCGTCGCGGCTGAGCCACGGAGCGCACTTCCGCAGGTAGGCGGGTACCGACCACAGGTCTCCGACGACGTCGGCCGCTTCGAGCAGCGGCCACGCGCGGTCGAAGGCCGCGAGCAGCTCCCTGTCCTGGAGCAGCGACTTGCGGAGCAGGTCGACCGAGCCGTCGCCGTCGTACTTGTCCACGAGGATCGTGAGCAGTTCCTCCCAGACCTGGTCGCGCGCCTCGTTGTGCGGCGCACCGGGTCCCGCTGATTCGAACGCCACGGCCCAGTCGTCGGCGCTCAGCCAGATGTCGGACCACTGGGTCGTGATCGTCATCCCCTTGGTGGGCGGCTCCTCGTAGAACGTGACGGCCGTCTCGACGGCCTGCACCAGGTTCGCCGACGACTTCAGGCGGGCCACGGCAGGGTCGGCCTCGACCACTGCTGCGGCTCCCTCGGGTACGAGGTCCCGCAGCGTGCAGGTCTGCACGCTGTCCTCTCCGAGGCTGGGGAGGACATCGGCGACGTAACCCAGGTAGGGCTGGTGCGGACCGACGAACAACACGCCGCCGCGGCGCTGACCGAGGCGGGGGTCGGAGTAGAGGAGGTACGCGGAGCGGTGCAGAGCGACGACGGTCTTCCCCGTGCCCGGACCGCCGTCGACGACGAGAGCGCCGCGTGATCCCGCGCGGATGATGGCGTCCTGGTCGGCCTGGATGGTGCCGAGCACGTCTCGCATCCGTGGCGACCGGTTGCTGCCCAGGCTGGCGATGAAGGCGGACTGGTCATCGAGCGCGGCGTGCCCGGCAAACCCGTCCGAGGTGAACACCTCGTCCCAGTAGTCGCTGATCCGGCCGCGGGTCCACCGGTACCTGCGGCGGCTTGCCAGACCCATCGGGTTGCCGTGAGTGGCCCCGAAGAACGGCTCGGCCGCGGGGGAGCGCCAGTCGAGCAGCAGCCGACGACCCGAGCTGTCCGTCAGGCCCAGCCGCCCGACGTACACGGGCTCGGGGGTGTCCTCGCCGACCATGTGCCCGAGGCACAGATCCAGACCGAACCGACGCAGCGCGCGCAGGCGAGCGGTCAGCCGGTGGACCTCCATGTCCCGGTCCATCGCCTGTTGGCCGAGGCCGCCGGGCGACTTGAGCTCGGCATCGAGGCGGTCGGACAGTTCGGCGATCGACTGCTCGAGGCACTCCGCGATGGCCGCGAAGTGCTGCTCGTCACCGGCGATCAGCATCGGGGCGGCCTTGGGGGAGAGACGCTCGGGAAGGTCGAACGCGTCGGTGGTCAGGGGGGTCACTCATCAGCTCCGATTTGAGGTCGCTTGCAAAATTATTTGGTGACGTGCACAAAGCGTTTGGACGACGAGGGACACGAACGTCGTTGCTACGAAGGCCAACGCTCGTCCGAAGCGGTCCCGGTCCGTGTCCCGGTCCCGGATGCGGACACGGTGGCCGTTGTTCTGCTGATCATGTCGAACAGCAGCTTCGCGGCCACCATCGCCCCGTCGGCGCGGACCGTCCCCGCCACGGCGGTCGCTCGTGCGCGGGTCTCGGGGGCCAGGGCCGTCCTGAGCGCGGACGAGAGGGACTCGACGGTCGGAGTCGGGCCGTCGTGCGCCGCACCGATGCCAAGATCGGCCACCCGGCGGGCCCAGTACGGCTGGTCCACACTCTGAGGTACGACCACCTGGGGTGCACCGGCCCGGGTGGCCGTCGTCGTGGTGCCCGCGCCGCCGTGGTGCACGACGGCGGCCACCCGGCCGAACAGTGCCTGCTGGTTGACCTCGCCGACGACGAAGCAGTCGTCCTGGTCGTCGATCGGAGCCAGTTCCGCCCAGCCGCGGGCGACGACCGTGCGGCGGCCCTGCGCGCGCACCGCCTCGATCGGCACCTGGGCCACGTCCGTCGACGCGTGCATGGGCATGCTGCCGAAGCCCACGTACACCGGCGGTGCACCGGCGTCCAGGAACGCCATCAGGTCGGCCGGGAGCGGGTTGACGTCGGGCAGGATCCACGCCCCGGTCTGTACGACGTCGAGGTCCGCCGTCCGCTGCCAGGGGTCCAGGACCGGGTCCGTGGCCAGCCATGGCCGGTCGCCGATGACGTAGTCGCGAACGTGGTCCACCGGGGGCAGACCCACCGACGCCCGGTTCGTATTGAGCGCCTCACCGAACAGCGCATCGATGCTCTCGGCGTCCAGGTCCCACAGCACCTGGTTGTCGGTCACCCCCGGAGGGAACGGCCGGCCCGGATACGCCAGCGGCGGATGGTGCGGCGACGGCAAAGTGAGCTGCTGGAAGGTCACGGACACGGAGGGGATGCCCAGCTTCTCGGCCACCGACCGCGCGCCTGCCGCGGCCGGGATCACGCCGGTAGCCACCAGCGCATCGCATCCCTCGGCCGCCGCGGTGACCGTGCCGAACTGGTCGGCGATCAACTCGGCCGCGCGCTGGGGCAGGGATGACGGCCGCTGCACCCCGGTCGTCAGCGCGCGCGCCGACCGGCCGACCGGCACCATCGGCACGCCGGCACCGGCCAACCGCTGCGCGAAGTCCTCGTCCGGCGGCGCGCACACCCGCACCTCCACGCCGAGTTCCCGCAACCGCAACGCGAGCCCCACCAGCGGTTCGACGTCTCCGCGCGACCCATACGTCGACAACAACACACGCACTTCTTCGCACTCCCGTTTCCGTCGGTTCCGGCCTGGGCCGACGATTCTGCGGCATCACGGGGGCCTTGCCGCAAGGCCCCCCATGCGCTATATGTTGAGAGTGGAAAGGAGTGGGTACTCCTCTTTCCACGAGTCGTCCGCTGTTGACGGACAACCTCTTCCTCTTCGCATGCGGCAGCACGCGGTGCCGCGTCGCTCCGAGTCACGAATCCCGCCCCGCAAGATCGGCGCGGTCGCGCCAGGCGGACCCATCGGTCGCGACGCGTTCATCGCGGACCCCGACGAAGTCGAGGTGCGGATCAGCGGCACAGGGCCGTGTCCACGACACTCTCGACATGTTTCATGGCTGCTGGATCGGTCGGCTGGATGGTCACCGCGACGTTGGCGGCCCGGCCGTCGCCGGTGACGCCGCCCCGGGTCTCGTAACCAGGGAAGCTGCCGCCGTGGCCCCAGTAGACACCGCCGCACGACAGTGGTGTGCTCACGAGCCCCAGGCCGTAGCGGGCGCCGGAGCCGAAGGGATATCCGGCGGAGACGGTGGTGCGCATCTGGGCGAGCTGCGCCGCCGGGAGGAGGCGGCCCGCGAGGAGCGCGGTGAAGAAGCGGTTGAGGTCGGAGTTGGTGGAGACCATCTGACCTGCCGCCCACGCCCAGGAGGGATCCATCTCCGTGACGTCGCGTAGCGGCGCGCCTGCCGAATCCTGGTAGTAGCCCTTGGGATGGGGCTCTCGGATGGTTACGTCCGCGGGCGCGGGGAAATAGGTGTGGCGCAGCCCGATGCGTCTGATGATGCGCTGGTCCATCTCCTCGGCGAGGGGACGGCCGGTGACCTTCTGAACGATCAGACCGGCCAGCACGTAGTTCGTGTTGCTGTACGCCCAGTTCGTCCCGGGAGCGAAGTCGGCCTTGTGCTGGAGCGCGAGGCCGAGAAGTTCGCGGGGGTCGAAGTAACGGACATTGTCGCCGAGGTAGTTGGTGTAGTTGGGAAGTCCGCTGGTGTGCTGCAGGAGCTGACGGACGGTGATGCGGCGTCCGTCGATCCCCTCTCCATGTACGAGGCCCGGCAGATAGGTGTCGACGGCGGCGTCGAGTTCGACCTTCCCCTCCCCGACCAGTTGCAGCACGACCACCGCGGTGAATGTCTTGGTGTTGCTGCCGATCCGAATCTGACCGTCCTTGGGCACCATGGAGCCGGTGGCCAGGTCGCCGACCCCTGCGGTGTAGGTACGGGCGCGGCCGTCGCGGCCCTTGATGCCGGCCAGCGCGGCCGGCAGGCCATCGGCGTGCACCAGCGTGTTCAGGCCCTGCTGGACGGTATCCGGCTTGGCGGCGGCAAGGGCCGCGGGCGGCGCCAGGGCACCCGTCGTCATCACGCCGACGGCCAAGGCGGCCGCGACCGACACAGCTCTGCTTCGACTGCTGCCTTGTCGCCGAGGAGAACGGAACCTCTGCAATGCCTGCTCACGCACGAGCCAACTCCTGGGGAATCGTTGGGAAACCAGCGGTTTGTGCTGGGCACCACCAGCCTGTCTGGGTGCGGTGCCGGGGGCGATCGTGCTGCCCGCCCACTCCAGGTAGGGCTAACCCCCGGTGTGATCAACTGGCGGGGGACCACTGCTCCCGGACAGCTCTCCGTATTTCCACCTGCGGTAACACCAGGCTCCCGGGCCGGAACCTGATCAGTGAGCGGTGCGTCGTACGAGGCACGTCGTACTCATGGCCGCAGGCCGAGGACACGTCCGAGGCAGGCGGGTGGGAGGCACATGGTGAAGCGGGCGAACAGCAGGGTGGTGTCGGCATCGAAGACTGCCGCGCCGCGACGGTGGCTGAGTCACGTAGGCCGACGGCCGTGGCGGTGGCTCGCGGGGTGGGACAAGAGCGCCAAGGGCCTGCGGCGGTGGCGCTCGCGGTGGGGCGACGATGCCAGGGGCCGGTCGTCCTGGGCGCGCGGCCGCGTCCTCGCATCGCTGGCCGTGTCGAGCGCAGCCCTGACGGCCTTCCACTCCGCCGTGCCCAACACCGTAGGCCACCTGGGCAGCTTGCTTGAGGCGTTTCTGCCCTGGCTCGGCCTGGCCGTCCCGGCGCTGCTCGTCCTGGCCCTGCTGCGCCACTCGGCCACCGCGCTCGTGGCCCTGCTGCTCCCCGCAGTCGTCTGGGCGAGCCTCTTCGGCGGGTCGCTCCTCCCGGGAGACCGCGATGCACACGACATCACAGCGATCCAGCACAACGTCAGTGACGAGAACACCGCTCCCGTCGGTACTGCGGAAGCGCTGATCAAGGCCGCGCCGGAACTCATCGCCCTGGAGGAGCTGACGCCTTCCGCCCTGCCGCTGTACGAGAAGGCCCTGGCAGCCGACTATCCGTACCACGCAGTCGAAGGCACCGTCGGCCTCTGGTCGCAGTACCCGTTGACGGACGTGCGGTTGCTGGACATCAAGCCCAAGGGGATCGAGGAGGGCTGGAGCCGTGGGCTGCGATCCAGGGCGCATACGCCGTGGGGCGAGATCGCCGTCTACGTCGCCCACCTGCCCTCGGTACGTCTCCGGCTGAGCGGCTTCGACTCCGGTTGGCGCGACGAGAGCGCCGGTCTGCTCGGCACGGCCATCTCTGCCGAGAAGCTGGACAAGGTGATCCTGCTCGGCGACTTCAACAGCACGGCGGACGATCGCGGACTGACCCCGGTCACCTCGCAAATGAACGTGCAGGCAGAGGACTTCGAGTTCAGCTGGCCGACGGCCTTCCCCGTTTCCAGGATCGACCACATCATGACCCGCTCGGCGATCGTCACCGACATCCGGACCTTGCCCGCCACCGGCAGCGACCACCTTCCGGTGGCCGCCGGCATCAAGCTTGGTTGAGGACCGCGGGGCGTGGTCGCCGGCAAGCCGTGGCACGTAAGGGAATCCGATCTGCGCGGGACGAGGACTCCGCAGCGGAGGCGACTGGCGACGGGTCCCCCGGCGGGCGCTGGATCCCGAGCAACGCCGTCCTGCGCGATACGGGACGCCATTGCGTAGTCCGCTGGCCGAGTGTCAGCTGTGGGCCGCTGTCAGCGGTCGGCGTCCGTGCGCGCTCGGCGGGGATCTGATCGACCTGGAGCTGGACGACTCGACCTTCATGACGGCCCCGACTACGCACGGCCTCTACGGGAGCGATGGCTAGCCGGACCGCCGGGGACTTCCAACGACTGGGCAGCCTTTGGCACCAGACAGCACGGGGCCTAGCGGACCGCGTCCGGGAGCGGTGAAGGGGCCGGGCGGCTACCTCGGCGGACCGTACGACTGTTCGCCGACGGGCCCGATGTTCCTGGGCCGCGTGCGGGATGCACGTCACCCTGGCGTGACCCGGGGATTCGCCTCGCCTCGGGAACTGTCACAAGGCAGCTCACCGCCCCTGCCTCGGCTCACCTCACGAGCAGTGAGCGGATGCCGGACGCCGGATGCCCGACGACGGTCGGCTGTCCCGACTGGGACGATTCCGTTCGACCGCGCTCGCCGACGCCGCTACTGACCCCGCACTGTGCCAAGACCGACAACTGGCTGTCAGCGCCCTCATCTAGAGTCGCCCGTGTGACTGAGCCCTCCTACCTGGCCGCGGTCCGGGAGTCGTACGACACGGTCGCCGCCGATTATGCGCAACTCGTCAAGAAGCCGGCGGAGCTGGATCCGTTGTCACGCGCGATGCTGGCCGCGTTCGCCGAAGTCGTGCAGGCGACGGGGCGAGGTCCGGTCGCGGATCTGGGCTGCGGCCCCGGCAAGATCACGGCACATCTGGCAGAGCTAGGGGTGCCGGCATTCGGCATCGACCTGTCCCCGAAGATGATCGAGTTGGCTCGGCAGGCGTATCCGAGCCTCAACTTCACGGTGGGGTCGATGACCGAGCTGGCGATAGGGGACAACGAGCTCGGCGGGATCCTGGCCTACTACTCCGCCCACCACACACCGCCGGAATTGCTGCCGGTCGTGTTCGCCGAATTCCATCGCACGCTGGCGCCGGGCGGCCATCTGATGCTGGCAGGCCACGTGGGAAACGATGAGCATCTGCGTCCGACGCAGGCGTACGGCGGCCATGCGGTGTCCTACGAGTCCCACCTGGTACCAACTGATCGGCTGGCCCGTCTTTTGGACCGGGCCGGACTCGTCACCACTGCACAACTGGTGGAGGAGCCTGCCGAAGGAGCGACGAGGACGGTCGCCACCCTTCTGGCGCGGAAGCCCGAATGACTCCGGGGCGTTGGGAACGCTCGTGATCCGGCTGGTGGGGCGACAACCCGCCGTACCACCACGACGTGAAGGACGTGCGTTTCGCCGGTGGCCCGGCCACCATCCAGCAGTACGTGCGCGCCGGGCTGGTCGGCGAGCTGCACCTGGCCATCGTCCCGGTCCTCGCCGGCAGCGGGGAACGCCTGCTGGACAGCCTCGGCGACGGGATCGACGGCTACCAGGTCGCGGAGCGGATCAGCTCCGCAGCCGCCACTCACGCCCGGCTGATCCGCCGATGACCCGCCCCACCCAATTAACCGCTGGGCCGGAACAGATCAAGATTCGTATCTTTGCGCCATGGTGGACGAGGGAGAACCAAGACTATTCGTGAACCGGTGGGGCGACGCATCGAACACGGCACCCGGGGGACGCGACTCCCACCGCGAGGTGTGCACGTGCTTTGACCAGGCCAAGTCGCATCCGCGAGCCCGTGTCGGCTTCCACAGCGAACGTCAGGACACCTCGGCCGCCGGATGGCAGCGTCTGCTGGAGCTGATCGACGAGGCCGCGGACGACGGACGGGAGGAGTTCCGACCACTGGTTGCACTCAGCGCCCAGGAACGTCGGCAGGTCATCACCTTGCCGACGAGCATTGCCAAGCTGACGGCGGTCAAGCGCTTCGTGCTGTACGGCCGCGCTTCCCCCTGGCGCCGAGAAATACGTGCGATGGCCGCACAGGGGAGGCAGAGTCGACCAGCCCCCGTCCGACTGGGACTGATCGACCACGCGGAGGGCCGCCCGTCCGGACGTACCAGCGACGTCAGCAGCTGAGCTCGGCCTGGCGGAGGAAGTCCAGCACCCGGCGCCAGGTCAGTTCGGCCGCGGCAGGGTCGTGGTCGGGCAGGTCGTGGTCGATGTAGAAGTGCCCGGCGCCCGGGTAGCGGAAGACCTCCAGATCGACACCGGACTCCCGTGCAGCCCGGCAGAGGGCGAGAACGCGCTCGGGCGGCGCGAAGGCATCCGGCTCCGCGGCGTGCAACTGCACCCTGAGACCGGGGCGAGCGGATGCGGGAAGCTCGGCAACGGCGTGCAGGAGAAGTACGCCCCGTGTAGCAGGACGTTCGGGCCAGAGATCGGCGACGACGCCCGTCCCCATGGACACACCGACGAGCACGGTCTCGTCCGGCATACCCCGGAGGGCCTGGCGAGCGTGCTCGACCACCGCCGCCCAGCCGATCCGGTCGACCAGCCGGAACCCCTCGTCGAGAGTGGAGGCGGTCTCGCCGCGGAAGAGGTCAGGGGTGACGACCTCATGCCCGGCGCCACGCAGGCGCTCGGCGGCGAGGAGTTCGACGGGGCGCAGGCCGAGAACGGAGTGGAACAACGCGATATGAACCATAGGGTCAATCGTGCTGCACCGGGCTCACCGGCCCTGATCGACGTCACGATCCCGCTCCCTGCTGATGCGCAGGCTGGGAACTCGGGGTGGGAAGGGGCGCGGAAGCGACTGAACCGACGGTTCCGCAGGCGACTTCCGCCAACTCGGCTGCCGACTCGGAGGTCAGGCGGTAGAACCCCTGGAGGCTGACCGAGCGCTCCAGACGCCCATCCACCACGTACTTCAGGCCGCGGGTCCGGTCTCGGCGGTTACGCCAGGTAAGCCGCTCCAGAAGCTCGCCGGGTATCGGCATGTCGAAGCGTACGGGCGTCGCGTCCACGTGTACGGCCGTGGCCCCGCAGCCGTCGGCACCGAGCATCGACCAGTCGCCGTGCCCCGGAAACGCTGGTTCCTGCCACGTTGCGGGGGCTGCGCCGCAGCAGTCACGCCGCTCCATGCCGGTCACCCGCATCCGGCTCACGACGAACACCGCGCGCTGGTTGACGTGAAGGGCGTACACCTCGTCCCCAACACGGGCACCCGACCAGGTGGGCAGGGAGGAATGGATCCCGCTGAAGGCAACGGGCGGTTGTTCGCCCACGCGACCTGCCTTGCGCAGGGCGCGGCACGTGTCATGGGTCCACAAGACGGTGAAGGCATCAGGCATGCCGCTGATCCTATGGATGAGCACTGACAGCCTCGCGCTGCTCCGGTGGGCCCCGCCAACGGGCCTTCGAGCGCCGAATTCTGGCCGAGCCGGCCGTGCTCAGGGACGTCTCTCCTATTCCCTGCTTTCGGGGAGGGGACATGCCAAAACCTCGTACGCTGCGGGGGAAGGGATGGCTGCGGAAGGGGGATCCACATGTCGCTGCAAAAGGGTGCCAACGTACCGGTGGTCAGTGCCAGGGTGCGGGTGGAGCTGGGTTGGCAGGGAGGTTCCGGAGCACCTGATGTCGACGTATCGGCACTGCTGCTGACGGCGGCGGGCAAGGTGCGGTCGGACGACGACTTCGTGTTCTACAACCAGCCTGTGCACGGCAGTGGTGCTGTGCGCCACGAGGGCAGGCGCCAGGACGGTACGGGCGTCCTTGAGACGATCACGGTGGCGCTGCCCGCGGTGGAGCAGGAGATCGGGACCGTGGTGGTTGCGGCTTCCACCGACGGTACGTTCGGCCAGGTCCCCGGCCTCTTCGTGCGTGTGCTGGACGCGGAGAGCGGCGCCGAGACGGCGCGATTCGACGCCACGGGTGCCACCTCGGAGACGGCGTTCGTGCTCGGGGAGCTGTATCGGCGCAACGGTGCTTGGAAGTTTCGGGCGGTCGGCCAGGGATACGCCTCCGGCCTGGCCGGGCTCGCCACGGATTTCGGCATCACAGTCGACGAGCCCGCCGCGCCTTCACCGGTTCAACAGGCAGCACCTGCACCGCAGTCCCCGCCACCTGCCCCTGCGCCGCAGTCCCCGCGGCCCGCACATGTCCAACCGGTGCAGCTGTCGAAGATCACGCTGACGAAGGCGGCGCCTGCGGTGTCGCTGACCAAGCAGGGGGCCACCTCAGGAGGCATGCGAGTCAATCTCTCGTGGAGCGCCCCCAAGCCGCCGCGCGGTTGGATGAAGAAGGGGAAGGAAGCCGTCCGGCTGGAGGATGTCGACCTCGACCTCTCGTGTCTGTGGGAGTTGCAGAACGGAGCGACGGGGATCGTTCACCCCATCAACAACCAGTTCGGCTCGTTCGATCAGGCGCCGTACGTCCAGCTGGACCAGGACGACAGGACCGGCGCGAGCGAGGCCGGTGAGAACCTCATGATCAATCTTGATCACTCGGCCGAGATCAAGCGCATCCTGGTGTTCGTGGTCATCTACGCCGGGGCGTCCAGCTTCGCCGGTCTGCACGGGGTCGCCACGCTGTATCCGCCCACCGGACCGCCGATCGAGATGCGCCTGGACGAGTGCACTGTTCCGTCGCCGGTCGCTGCGATCGCACTGATCGAGAACGTGGGTGGGGAACTGATCGTCAGGCGCGAGGCGAAGTACCTGTTGCTGCCGCCGGGCGTCTTCAAGCAGCAGGCTGTGGATATCGAATACGGCTGGGGGCTGACCTGGCAGTCGGCGGGCAAGGACTGACCGGCTTCCGCTCCCGCTGCTGTACACCTTGCGTCCCACCTCTCGTGAGCGACTGCCCTGGCCGCTCCTCCGGCCCACGATCACGCACACCCGGCAACGTCAGCCCTGCCGTAATGATTAGCAACCATGGTTGACTATCTCCATTAGTCAACTATGGTTGCTTGCATGCCTGTTCCTGAGAGCTCGGTTCCCCAAGAGTCCGCCGACGCCCTGGCGGCCGTCGTGGCGTTGCGGCGCCTTGCTGATCAACTGGAGGACGCCGCAGTCGAGCAGGCCATGCGGGTGGGCTGGAGCTGGCCGCAGGTAGCCGAGGCGCTCGGTGTCACGCGCCAAGCCGTCCACAAGAAGCATGCCAAGAGGCTCATCGCCTCCGGAGTCAAGCTGAGGAGGCGCGGCGATGAACGCGTTTGACAAGTACCTGCACGCGGTCATCGTGCGGGCGGCACACGAAGCCCGCGATGATGGATCGGCGACGATCGAAGCCCACCATCTCCTGTTGTCGGTCGCCGCCGAGCGGGGGGCTGTCCCGTATCGGATCCTGACCTCGGCCGGGCTCGATCGCAACGCTGCCCGTGCCGCGCTGGACCGGGAGTTCGAGCGCAACCTGCGCCTGGTCGGAGTGTCTCCGGCGACCTATGACCTCCCCCCGCCGAGCTATGTTTCCGAGCAGCCCAAGATGGGCGCGTCCGCCAAGCTCGCGCTGGAACGGAGCTTCGCCTCCGTCCGCAAGAAGGAGCTGCGGCCCGCGCACGTGCTGCTCGGCATTCTGCAGGCTCAGGTCGGCGCCGTGCCACGCGCTCTGGCCCTGGCTGACGTGGATCGGGCCGAACTGGTGGACCGCGTGCGGCAGACACTCAGCGACGAGGACGACGGACCAGACGACTGACCATCGGAGACGACTGTCCACCGGATATGGCCGACAAGATCAGCGTCGCGAGGCCGAGTGCGGCTCCCCACCGACAAGGAGAGATCCACATGCACCCACGCGCAGCTCACACAGACGCCGTCCGGCAGGGCGCCGCGCAGGCCAGGGCGGCGGGTGCCATGTCTGCATCAGCGCCGATCGCACTGGCCGACGGCCACCCGGAGATGCAGCGCGTACTCGACGAGGCCGTCACCCAAGGTGGCCTTCCCGGCATCCTTGCCGGGATCTGCGACGGTGATCGGCGGTGCTTCGGCACGGCAGGGGTGGCCGATACAGCAACCGGCCGCAAGCGCTCACCTGATCACCGGTTCCGCATCGGCAGCATCAGCAAGACATTCGTGGCCACTGTGGTGCTGCAACTGGCGGCCGAAGGCCGGCTGGGTCTGGACAACGCAGTGGAACAGTGGTTGCCCGGCGTACTCCACGGCCACGACCACGACCACGACCACGATGCCACGAGCGTGTCCATCCGGATGCTGCTCAACCACACCAGCGGCATCTTCAACTACACCGACGACCAGGAAGCACTGAACCGTCACGCGACCCACGCCCCCGAGTTGCTGGTGCAGATCGCCACGGCCCATCCGGCCACCTTCGCGCCAGGTTCGGGCTGGGCCTACTCCAACACCAACTACGTCGTCGCAGGCATGATCGTCGAACGGGTCACCGGCCGGGCGCTTGCCGACGAGATCGCCGAGCGGATCACCCGCCCGCTCGGCCTGACCGGGACGTACCTGCCGCACGGCAGCGACCCGACGATCCACGGGCCGCACTCCCGGCACTATACGAAGCTGTTCCGGACCGACCCCGGCGCCCCGATCCATGACGCCACCGAGTTCGACTCCGCCATGTTCTGGGCGGCCGGCGGCATGATTTCCACCGCAGACGACCTCAACCACTTCTTCGGCGCTCTGCTGGGTGGCCGGATACTGCCACCGAGTCAGCAGCGCGACATGTTCACCACGGTGCCGACCCACGGCTGGATTTCCAACGCCGCCTACGGCCTCGGCGTCTCCTCAGTGACGCTCCCCTGCCAGGAAACGGTCTGGGGCATGGGGGGCGCGCTCTTCGGTTCCTGGTCCTATACCTACGGCGACCGCGACGGCGTACACATGGTCACCGCCAACGTCAACGGCGATTGGGTGGACAGTGGTTGGGACGACCCCATCGGAATCTTCACTGAGCTGCTCCAGACGAAGTTCTCACGCCTGAGCGGTACTTGAACATTGCAGTCACGCTGCCGGGCGTGTGGTCCGTGCGGCGCCGAGTGCGGCCCGTCGGGCAACGGGCACGACCATGGGGGAGGGGCCCGGCCGCCAGCCGCCTTTCCACGCCCCCCGCGCCCCCCTGCGCAGCCAGTGAGAGCAGGGTCCCTGCACGCGGACCATCGAGCGCCCGGGTAACGCGCGCAGGGCGGCAGTCCGACCACCTGGGCGCCCGGGACTCACTCTGCGACGGGGTGCACGTAGCCGACGATCCGAGATGTCGCACGCGAATGGTTCGCAAGAAATTTCGGCAAAGATCTGCAAATTATTGCCAAGGTGATGACGGCCTGCTTGACTCACCTGCCGGTAGACACAGGTGACGGCCCGTTCCATTGACCGCATGGCGGCGACCATGCCTCCTGGCCCTCGTTCGAGAGGTACACCCATGAGCATCGAGACCGACGTCCTCGTCCTGGGAGGCGCAGGCGTGGATACGATCGTGTACGTTCCAGAGCTGCCGCTGCCCTACGCAGACAGCTACATGGTGCGGCCCGGAATCGAGACAAGGGCGGGCCAGACCGGGGACTTCGTCGCCCTGGGAGTGAGCGCGCTGGGCCTGCGGACCCATCACTTCGACATGATCGGCGACGACGATGCGGGAGATCTGGTCCGCGCGCTGCATCGCGAACGGGGCATCGCGCTGACCGAGGTCCCTCTGCCCGGTGGAACCAAGAGGGCTGTCAATCTTGTCGGCCCCGACGGACGGCGACTGTCTCTGTACGACGCCAGCCGCTCCCGTGAGGAAGACCGGCTGCCCCCGGCAACGGTCCGGGCGTTGGCAACGTCGAGCCGCCACGCCCATGTCTCCATCACGTACCCCTGCGCTTTCGCCCTCCCCGAGCTGCGGGAGTCCGGCGTGACGGTCTCGACCGACCTGCACAACTGGGACGGCGTCAACGCTTACCACGAGCCCTTCGCGTACGGGGCGGACATCGTCTTCCTGTCCACCACAGCCCTGGCGGACACGGAACGGACCATGCGGCAGGTCGTGGAGCGCGGCCGGGCCGACGTAGTCGTCGCAACGGCAGGAGCCGAAGGATCGTATTTGCTCCACGAGGGGAACCTGATCCACATTCCGGCCGTCACGCCCCCCGGGCCGGTCGTGGACTCCAACGGTGCCGGAGACGCCTTCGCGGCTGGTTTCCTCTTCGGCCACCTGACCGGCGAGCCGCCCCGGCGGTGCGCCCTCTACGGCGCGATCGCCGGAGCCCATGCCTGCACTGTCCCGGCCACGCGGGCCGAATCCATCGGCCACGACGAACTACTCGCCCGGGTCGCCGAATTGAAGGCCACGGCATGACCACTTCACGATCCCGATCGCCCCACACCCTCCTTGCTCTACCAGCCCAGCCGGTTGTGCGCGGAAGTGGTTCGGCGATGGCGAGTGTGAGGTCGACGCGCAACAGCTGAAGTGCGGTGATGGCGAACCGACTCTGGACGACGGACTTCTCGTCCTTCTCGTCGGCCAAGCCGAGGCCGGTCACTGCGTAGGCGCGGCCGAGCGCCTCCTCACAGTCCGGGTAGTCTCCGGTCTGGGCGAGGACGGCACGGAGGCCGATCTGATCGCGAGCGCGTACGACGACGACAAGCATGGCGCTGCGACCATCCACTACAGCACCCAAGCTCGGTCACCGATCGACCACGCAGTGCGCGTCCGCAGGCCAGGACCCCCTGCTGACGATGTGGTTGACGATCCTGAACGCTTCCTCGAGTGGCACGGTGTCCACATCCAGGTATTCGTCGTTCTGCCCGTTGGAGAGAACGAAGCCGTCGCTCGATCCCTCGGCTCCAGGGTCGACGGCATGCCGACCGGCATCTCCTTCACCATCCATCAACACCAGCATTGCGCGCTGGGAGTTGGTCACGAAGGCCAACCTGCGGCCGGACGAACTGGTCAGCCATGTGTCGAGTTGTCCTCCGCTGATCCTCGCCCGAAGGGTCTCCATCAGCACGTGCACAGTGCTGCCGTCGCCGATCACCCAGGACTCGATCATGGGCACGACGATCTCACAGACGAATCTGATGGAAGGTCCTAGGCCATTTTCGTGCGCATCACGCAATGCCGCCGCACGCCGGTGCCGTGGCAGAGGCGCTGATCCTACGACCCCGAGTTGGGAATGCCGGGCTGGCTGGAGTTGCCCCTATGAGCGATCACTCGGGACCGCAAGCCGTTTCGCCGACGCTGCTCGGTTTTGGGGGGCGACCGGTTGCCTGACACCTCAGGTGAGTCAGGCGCCTCCGTCTTTCGTAGTGCGGGCGCCACCCGGTATGCCAAGTGCGCACCCGCTGCGGATGCAGCCGTTCTGAGTGCCGAGCGCCACCGGATCGCATGGCTAAGCGGTGAAGGAGCGCCGGGCCCTGGGTGCTCGGGTGACGCGGGCGCCTGCTTGGCCACCCAGCGTCGTCTTCGGAGTACCTGCTGATCAGGTGTCCGCTGAGGACCTGCGAGTCTCCTGGGAACACATAGCGGACGCGGTCCGTCGCTGCTCGACGTGCCCGCATCGGAGTGCCCATACCGCCGGGGCCTGGACGCTATGGTCGCTCTGACACGCGACACGTAGCCCGTGATGCTGTGACAGAGTTGCTGACCCGCCTCACTCGGTCGCTAAGCGACGGGATCAAGAGGTCGCCGGCGCCGGTTGCTTGTGCTGGTGGCCGCCTTCAACGAAGGGCTATGACCGCGCCACCGCATGTCGGGCAGGTAACCTCAACACTCGTGAACCAGCGTCGGCGGAAAAGGCTCTCCAAACACCTCGTCGTGGCTGCCACGTGGGGTGACACCTCGAGGGTCAAAGCGCTTCTACGAGCTGGAGCCCACCCAGAGGCAGCGAACGTTGAGGGCACCACCCCTTTGTACGCGGCATCCGTGCAAGGAGCCACCGAGGTTGCCCGCCTGCTCTTGGCAGCCGGCGCCTCGCCCAACACTGAAAGTGGATACGGCGCGGAAGGCACGCCCCTGTGCGCAGCTGCATGCTGGGGGCATGCCGAAGTGGTGCGCGAGCTGCTGGCTCACGGCGCAGACCCGGACCTCCACGAAGACCACGGCTCGGGCCGCTCTCCTCTCAACTGGGCGATCAGCGGACCCTATCCAGAAACAGCGGCGCTCCTCCTCGCAGCGGGAGCCAACCCGCACGAGGAAAGCACCTAGTGCAGTGACCGCATAGGTTCGCCGGGTTGCCTGATCGAGGGACGGGCGGGGCTGTCGTTCTGTCGCGTGTCAGGATGTCGCCATGCAGGTGTCGGATGCTCTCGTAGTTCTTCAGGTATCGGTTTACAGGGAGCGGAGTGCGCTGGCCGACTTCGTCAGGTCCAGCGGTCCCGTCAAGGATTGGAGCGCTGGCGTCCGAGAGGAAGCTGCCAGGCTTCAGAGGTCCCTCGAAGAGTCGGAGCGCACGTTGCAGCAGGCGGTGCGAGGTGCTGCGCGCACGGAAGACCAGGTTCGGGAGTTGCGGCGCGCTCTGACACGGCGGGCAGGAATTAGCCTCGCGGAGAAGAGTTCAGATCCGGCTGTCTGATCAGGCGGCGAGGGCTGGTCTGCCGCCCCAGTGGATGCCCTTCTCACTGCGGATGCGGATGCGGATGCGGGCGCGCTCGCGGCGTTCGGCGGCCAGGACATCACGGTGGCGGGTGTTGGCGTTGCGCCAGCGCAGGTAGGCGTGCAGGGCTCGGGTCTGCACCGGGTGGTTGGGGTGGTTCGAGTTGGCGATGGTGAACTGCCGCAGCGGTCCGAAGTGGGCTTCGATGGGATTGGCCCAGGAGGCGTAGGTCGGGGTGAAGCACAGTTCGACCCGGTGTTTCTTGGCCCAGTCCCGGATTCGGGTGCTCTTGTGGGCGGACAGGTTGTCCAGGATCACGTAGATCGGGGCGCCGTCGGGGCGGGCCGCGCGGATCGACCGAAGCGCGGCCAGGGTGTTCGCGGTGCCCTTCTTGTGATGGTTGACGCCCCACAGGGTGTCGTCGCCGATCGAGTAGCAGCCGTGGAAGTACCGCACGCCGTGGGTGCGGTGGTAGGTCGCGGGGTGTCTTTCGGGGTGGCCGGAGGCGGCCCAGGCTGATCCGCCGATGGGCCGGATCCCGAGCGGGCCGAACTCGTCGAACGCGAAGATCCGGTCCGGGAAGCGGTCCAGGACGTGCTCGATTCGGTCGAGCTTGGCGTCGTACTGAGGGTCTGGGGACTCCTTCCAGGTTTTGGTGCGCTGGAAGGTAACGCCGCGGCGGGCGAGCAGGCACCGTAACGACTCGCGGCCGATGTGGATGGCCCGGCTGTGGACGCGGTGCAGGTAGGTGACGAGCTTGCGGATCGACCAGCGGGTGAAGGGCTGTCCGAGCTTGGTCGGTCGGGTGGTGGCCGTCTGGACGACGAAGTCCTCGTCGTCAGGGCTGAGCAGGCGGGGACGGCCTCCCGCCCAGCGAGGGTCCAGGCACCCCAGCCCGATCTCGTTGAACCGGTGGATCAGGCCCCGGACAGTGTTCTCGTCCGCCCGCACTAACTCGGCGATGACCGGGACACGGTTGCCGCCGGCTGCGGCCAGCGGCATCATCGCGCGCCGGTAACGCACCGAACTGGTGCTGCCCCGGCGCACAATCTGCTGCAGCCTCTGCCCCTCCTGGTCGGTCAGTCTGCGCACACGGACAGGCTCGGCCACCGCACCTCCACCGGACGGAATCGGGCATCACCGCACATCCAACCGCCCCAACCACCAACCCGGCGAACCTATGTGGTCAGAGCACTAGCGCTCACATGCACTCCGAAGTGCCCACGCAGCGATCTCGCCCGTCTCAAAGTCCACTTTCGTAACACGCCCCAGTCGCTGGTGATCTGCCGACCCGGCTGCCCGCGATGCAACCGATGACTGTGCTGATCCGCGGGATCGGGGATCACTGCCTGGCCGCCGCCCTTGCGCGGGTGATGCGGATCGCGTGCGACGAGTACGCCTCGTCGGCCATGACCACGTCCGGCCTGGTCCGGGGCCGTCTACGGCGTCGGGGAACGCGCAGGCGGGCCGTGACATCGGTGCAGGCGGGCACGTCTCCGGCTTCCGGCCTGGCCGGCGGTCAGGACGATCGCCAGGGGTCGGCACCCGCCGGCAGGAGCTCCATTTCACGGGCCCCTGCCGCGTGCGGGTGAGCACGCACAGTCGTGGAAGCCCACCGCAGACCGCCCAGTCGAGGGCTTCGTCTGCGTCGGCCTGGCCATCAGCGTGGTAAACACCCGCTGCCGGATGCGGTCGACGGCCCACATCCGCGTCCGGTCCGGGAGTAAGGGCCCGGATCCGCGCCCACTGCGTGTCAGTCAACGGCATACCTGGCTCAACGGCCGCCTGATCCAAACAGCAACGAAAGTGCCTAGTCGCCGGTCGTTCCGTCAAGCATCTCGCGCAGGATGTCCAGGTGGCCGTTATGGCGGGCTGTCTCCTCGGTGAGGTGGAGGAGGATCCAGCGCAGGTCGACGTGGAGGCCGTTGCGGACGGCTCGCTGGGCCTGGTCGGCCAGGCCGTTCCCGGCGATCAGGTCGCGGTAGCGGGCGCTCTGTTCGGCGTACTCGTCGAGCAACTGCGTGAGCGGGAAGTCGACGGCGATGCGCATCTCGCGGTCGGGGTCCTCGTCGGTCCAGGGGCCCTGGTCTTCCTCGCCGAGGAAGACCACCTGGAACCAGTAGTACTCGACCCAGCGGAGGTGGTTGATCACCCCACTCATGGTCATCAGCGGTGAGCCCGGCAGGAGCGCCTTGCGAGCGTTCTCGGCGGAGACGCCTTCGCACTTGGCGCGGGCGGTGTCACGTGTGTAGTCGAGAAACGTGGTGAGCTGGGTGCGCTCGTCCCACGCGGGAGGCGTGTCGTCGATTCTGGTCATCGCGCAAAGCCTCCCCGATCACCACGGCCGATGTCGAGGCAATTATCTACGGCTCACCCCGCTCCACCTGGCTCCTTTGCCCGGCGGGCCCCCGGCATGATCCGCCGGACAGCCCCGGGTCACGCGGCTCCAGTCGGAGCGCTCCATTCTGATGAGAAGGTGAACTCGCGTACGGTGCCGCGCCTACCGGCGGCCATTGCTGGCCGTTTCCCGCGGTCACTCAGGCCTATGGAAGCTCACAGGTCAACTGTGCTGCTCACCCGCAACAGCTCTGCATGAGCGCCATAGTTGGGACCAGTGCCGCCTGCGTATCTCTCCAGCGTTACGCGACGAGGTATCAGGCGAAGGGTTGGGTCACCGGCGGCGCGTCGGAGTCGTGCACCAGTTCAGCAAGCTGGATGAAGAATCCGTAAGTCGACATGCGCCCTCGGAGGCGAAGGAAGTAGGAACGGTCGGAGCACTTGAAGATTTCTCGACGACGCGCCTTCCAGCGGCTGTGTTCGTACGTATGCACCGCCCGCATGAGGGCCGCGGCTGCCTCGTCCGGGCTCCCCTCCAATTCCGCGATGGTGCGCGCGTCACGGTCCGAATCTGCGACGCCTTCAACTGGGACGGCCAGCACTATCCATCGTGACATCCTGCGATCAGTCCCCTCCCCTTGGCGCCGACCACCGCGGTGCGCGCTGCGGGACCAGTGTGGCAGGCGAGGTGTGCGCTGCCGCCCGCAATCCTTGGTCGGCTCAAGCGACAACCAGGCCCGGGCGGGTCGTCCTGTGTCTCGATCCCTCTCGACAGGTCCACGAGTTGTTGGAGCGCTTCGGGGTAGTCGAGCTCAGCTGCTGCGTCCAGCCAGATGAGCTTGGCCCCGTGGGCCCGATCAAGGTCGCAAGCCACGATTTGGCGCGCCCACCAGTATGCCGCCGTTCAGCGCGCGTCGACGAGGTCTTCCGGCCGTAGCGGCAGCAGGCTCAGCTCTTCAAGTACAAGGTCGAACAGCTCCCGCGACTGACCGTATTCATTGCGCCCGAGCCCGCCAACAGCGAGAGCGAAGGAGCCTCGACCCCGGCCAGCAGCGCGTTCTGGCCCAGTTGAACCAATCGGTCTTCCGAAGGACGGTGCCAGGCCGCCAGGGTTCGGTCAGCGGCCATCTGCATCAGGCTGATCGCTCGGAGCCTCGATGCGTGCCGCGTCGTTCTTCACGTCGACCGGCAGCCGAGCAGATCGTGAAAGTCTCAGGAGGAGGGCGGGCGCCCTTACTGCAGGAGCCTGCTAGGTAGCCCAGTTTCTGAGCGGTCGCGGACGCAGCGATGAGTTTTCGCGGTCCGGAGAGTCTCACCCTTGTCATTGCCCCATCACAGGAGGAACGCGTGGCTCAGTTACTGAGGGTCCAGAACTTCAATGTCTCGAGTGACGGCATCGGTGCCGGTGAGGACCAGACCCTTGAGAGGCCGTTCGGTCATGTCGATCCCGAGAGGCTGTTCGCCTGGGCCGGTGCCACGGCGAGCTGGCCCATGCGCACCGACCCCGGTGGCAGCCGGGGCCTGGACGACTACCTCACGCGTGACTACGCCCGCAACATCGGCGCCGAGATCATGGGCCGCAACAAGTTCGGCCCCCAGCGCGGGCCGTGGCAGGACCATGAGTGGCAGGGCTGGTGGGGTGACGAACCTCCGTTCCGTACGCCGGTGTTCGTCATGACCCACCACAAGCGTCCTTCGCTCACGCTCTCCGACACCACGTTCCACTTCGTCGACGCAGACCCTGCCACGGTCCTCGCGCAGGCCCGGGAGGCGGCGCAGGGCAAGGACGTCCGACTCGGCGGCGGGGCCACCACCATCCGGGAGTTCCTCGACGCCGACCTCGTCGACACCATGCATGTGGCGGTCTCACCGGTGAAGCTCGGGTCCGGAGTACGACTCTGGGAGTCCCCCGATGAACTGCTCGACCGCTTCAACCTGGACGTCGTCCCCAGCCCGAGCGGAGTGACACACCACCTGTTCTGGCGAAAGTAAACGGCACTCAGGGTCGACCTGAGGCGGGCCGTCAGCCGGCGCTGGCGGCTTCCTCAGCTCGCGTCCGGGTGGAGGCTGGGACCTGTCCGGTCGATCTTGGCCATAGGCCGGGGCGGAACGATCAAGCCGAACAGGTCATGGGCGATGGGGGTATCGGATCGGGTCGGCAGGAGAGGTATCGCAAGGTGCTGAGACCGCTGCTACGAGCCGCGCTGAGGTGATACCCGACGCGCGGTTCCCGCCTGAGCGGCACCGGGTCCGTCAGCAGGACCGGCGGGACATTATGGGGGCCGGCCGGCGCGGCTACGTTCCTCGGTATTCGTGCCAGCCACCCTGGCTTCGCCATGCTGGCCCTGGGTAACAGCGTCTGGCTCCTGGCCGCCACGTATAACAAGACTCTGCCACGGCGTCTCGTCCTGGTGTTCTGCCGCTTTGGCCTGCTTTGAGGCGGGCGCTGGCGGCGGTTCGGCGCGGGCGCCGGCTGCGTGCTGACGGGGCACGGACGATGGTGGAGTTCACTGAGATGTGCCAGTCGATCTCACCCGTCGCGTCCGCCGCCGCGTCAACACCCCAGCCGTCTGGCCGTGGTCCCCCCAAACGGACGCCACCAGCGGGTACGTAGACGGCGCCTGGAAGGCGGAGCCTTCCGCTTTCGCGCCCGTACCGGCCTGTCGATCCCGCCGAGTGAGCGTCGGCCTATGCCTCCCGCCACCGCTTCAGCCGTCAGGTGTCGAATCGGTCGCGGGAGGCTTCGATGTGACCGAAGTAGCGGTGGGTCCAGTCGCACATTCCGTCGACGGTCGCCCGGAGGGCCTGGCCCGGCTCGGTGAGGGTGTATTCGACCCGTGGCGGCACGGTGGGGTGCACGTTCCGCTCGACCAGGCCGTTGCGTTCCAGCATGCGCAGGTTTTGAGTGAGCATCTTGTGGCTGATGCCCTCGACCTTGTTCCGCACTTCGGTGAAGCGGATGGTGCGCTCACCGAGGGCCTCGATGATCAGGAGCGCCCACTTGTTGGCGACGTCCGAGAAGATCTCCCTCGCCAGGGAGTCCGCGCGTGTCAGGTCTGCTTCATCGAGTGAGCCTTTGAGCTGCTTAGTCACCTTGAGGTTCCCCAGTCACCGAAAAGTGCGTTCTTCCATGTCAGGGCAGACTCTCCTACGGTTCCTAAGTAACCACAAGAGACCGCGAGCGCCTCGGTCCGGTGGAAATGAGCCCACGAGCTCTCATGACAAGGAGTCAGCATGGCCATTACCCTGACGAACCCTGAAGGGCTGGCGAAGGTCGACCTGTACCGGCAGGTGTCGGTCGCCACCGGATCGAAGCTGGTCTTCATCGCCGGACAGGTCGCCTGGGATGCCGATGGGGTCACGGTCGGCGAAGGTGACCTCGCCGCTCAGGTCGAGCAGTGCTACCTCAACGTCGGAACGGCCCTGGCCGAGGTCGGTGCTTCCTTCGACAACGTGGCGAAACTGACCGTCTACCTCGTCGACTGGACCCCCGACAAGATGCCCCTGTTCGTGGAGGGCGTAGCTCGGGCAGCCGCGAAACTGGGGGTTACCCCGGCCTCGCCGCTCACAGGCGTGGGCGTCGCTGCCCTGGCGGGGCCCGATCTCCTGGTCGAGGTGGAAGCCACCGCGATCATCGACTGAGCAGGTGCTCACGCCTCGCCGTGATCGCTCAGTACGCCGACCGGGCCCTCACGGTGCCGTGTAAGGGCCCTGGCGCCCACGCCAAAAGGGGCGTACCACGGGTGCCACGGCGCAAGGGGGGATGCCTTCGACCCCGCTCGGGGCGGCCTGCTCGTGCGTCCGGGGCACGCCGCCCCGGTGGTTCGTGGGGCTCCGAACGAGTGGACTTGCCGGTGCGCCGATCGGAGAGGGTCTTTCGCCCGGGGTTCGGATGGTGATGTTGCTGTCCGCTCCCCGGACCTGGAAGAGGGCCACATGCGACGTACCCCTGCCCGAAGACTGTTCGCCGCAGCGCTGCTCGTGGCGTCCGTGCTGGCCCCGATGGCAGTGGCTCCCGCTCCGGTGGTCCATGCCGCGGGCGTGGACCGGTACGACAAGGACAACTGCCCGCCCGGCGGCCTCGGTTCCGAGGTGAACGCCCGGCTGGACAAGGTCATCGAGGACGTTCGCAAGCAGGCCGGCATTCCCGGCGTTGTCGTCGGGGTGTGGATGCCGGGCAAGGGGAGTTACGTCCGCGCGACCGGCGTCGCCGACACCGTTACCCGCGAGCCGATGGCTGCCGACTCCTACATCCGGATCGGCAGCGAGACCAAGACCTTCACGGTCACCGCACTGCTCGAACTCGTGGACGACGGTCGGATCAAGCTGGACGACCCGATCTCCGCGTACGTCCCCGGTGTGCGCAAGGGCAACCAGATCACGCTCCGCCATCTCGCCGAGATGCGCAGCGGCCTGTACCCGTACACCTCCGACGCGGACTTCCTCCGCGACCTGCTGAGCGACCCGCAGCGTGATTTCACCCCGCAGGAACTGCTCGCGTACGGCATGAAGCACAAGAACACCTTCAAGCCGGGGGCGACGTTCCAGTACTCCAACTCCAACCTCATCCTGCTCGGCCTGGTGGTCGAGAAGATGAGCGGTCAGAGGATCGAGGACTTCATCCACAATCGGGTGCTCCGCCCGTCCCACCTGCGCCACACGCTGTTCCCGACGGGGCCCGGGTTCCCCGAGCCGCACTCGCGCGGCTACACCGACCAGACACTGAGCGGCAAGATCGAGGACTCCACGGACTGGAATCCCAGCTGGGCATGGGCCGCCGGGGCAATGATCTCCGATCTGCACGACCTGCGCCGCTGGGCCGAGATCGTCGCCACCGGAAGACTGCTCAGCCCCGAGACCCAGGCGCAGCGGCTCAAGACGCTGCCGACCGGCTTCCCCGGTACCAGCTACGGCCTCGGCATCTTCGAGACCGGCGGATGGATCGGCCACAACGGCTCCCTGCCGGGGTACGAGACCGTGACCGTCTACCTGCCCTCGCAGAAGGCCACCCTGGTCATCATGATCAACACGGACGTCCGCCGCGGGGGCCAGGAGCCGTCCACACTGCTCGCCCGGGCGATCACCCAGGTCGTAACCCCCAACAACGTCTACGACGGCGGGGTTGCACCGCGCTAGGGGTGTCCGCCGGTCCCGGCGGGAGCGTCCGAGGGAAGGGCATGGTCGACCGGCTCGCCCGACAGGGTGTGGATCTGCCGCGTGTGGTCACCGATCCGTAGGCGACGAGGTCCGTCTGTCAGGGGCAGAGGGCCTCCGTCGCGTGCGTCCTCCGGCTCTCGCCACAGTGGAGTCGATGTCTCCTGTACACGTGTACGGGCACTTACGGGGCCCTCCGGCCTCCGGGATCATGGCCAGGTGCCGCGGGGCGGAGCCGGACGTACGGTGGGAAAACGGTGTCCGTGTCCGCAGGGTGACGGGAGAAGGCCATGACCGGTGAGGTTTCCTTCTTCGAGCTGGGTGTGGGCGATGCCGAGCGGGGTCGCGCTTTCTTCGGCGGACTGTTCGGCTGGGCCTTCGAACCGGGCACGACCGAAGGTGGTGGGTTCGCGATCCGGACGCCCAACGTCTTGGGCGGGCTGCATGGCGGCGACTCCGGCGCGAGCCCATACCTGTTCTTCAAGGTCGACGACATGCGGACGGCGCTCGAAAGGGTCCGTGAGCTCGGTGGCTCGGCCGACGACGTCGACCTGGGCGGCGACGACGAGTCGATCGCCCGGTTCGGCCGCTTCCAGCTCTGCCATGACGACCAGGGCACGCCCTTCGGGCTGCACCAGCCGCCGGCGGGCGGTTGACCGGGATCGAACCCGGGCCGGGCTCGGACGGCCCGTCACTCGCGAAGGCGTCCGGCCCTGCCGTTCCGAGGACCAGGGGGGCAGTCCGTCCGCAGACCACACCCCGCGTACGAGGTAGACGGCTCCGCGCCCGGAAACATGTGCTGGGTGCCGAGAGGAACGGATACCGGGCTGGGCGATGCCGTGGCTGCGACCACCGCCCAGCCCGGAGTCTTCAGATCTGCGGCGCCGGTTCCAGGTGTTCGTGCTCGCAGGTGTCATCGATGCCGAACGTGTCCCAAGTCGGGAACGGGTCCCCCCGTGGCAGGGGTTCTCCGTCGGTCATCAGACAGGTGGTCAAGGCGGCTTGCAGGGCTGCGGTGCGCAGTCCGGTGCCGATGAACACCAGTTCCTGGCCCTGGGCGGAGTCCGCATCGCGGGCGCCCGACGGCTCGAAGCGAGCCACGGAACCGGCCTGCGACCAGAGGCCCGTCACGTGCGGGCGGCTGCCCAGCCGGAAGAAGCCCTTGGAGCGCAGGACCTGTCCGTAGGCTCCGCTGTCGAGGCCCTGCGTGACGAAGGTCCACAACCGGTCGGGGTGGAAGGGGAGTTCGGATCGGAAGACCGTCGAGGAGATGCCGTACTCCTCGGTCTCCGGGACGTGGTCGCCGTTGAGCTCCATGACCCAGCCCGGGGCCTGCTGCGCGCGCTCCAGATCGAACAGTCCGGTGCCCAGCACTTCGCGAAGCGCCACGCGTCCGTGGGTGGCGGACACGATCCTGGCGACGGGGTTGAGGCGGGTCAGGGCCGCCCGGAGCCGGAGTGCGCTCTGCGTGTCCACGCGGTCGAGTTTGTTGAGCACGATGACGTCGGCGAACTCGATCTGGTCCATCAGCAGGTCGCTGACGGTGCGCTCGTCGTCCTCGTACTGATCGAGGCCGCGCTCGGCGAGGCCGTCCCCGGCGGTGAGTTCGGGGAGGAAGTTCGCCGCGTCGACGACGGTGACCATGGTGTCGAGCCGGGCGAGATCGCCGAGGGTGGCGCCGTCGTCCCGGGGGAAGGCGAAGGTGGCAGCGACGGGCATGGGTTCGGAGATGCCACTGGACTCGATGAGGAGGTAGTCGAAGCGGCCCTCGCGGGCGAGGCGGTCGACTTCCTCCAGCAGGTCGTCGCGCAGGGTGCAGCAGATGCACCCGTTGGTCATCTCGACGAGGCGCTCCTCGGTCCGCGACAGAGCTGCCTCGCCGCCGCGCACGAGTGCGGCGTCGATGTTGACCTCGCTCATGTCGTTGACGATGACCGCGACACGCAGGCCTTCGCGGTTGCTCAGAACGTGGTTGAGGAGGGTGGTTTTGCCCGCGCCGAGGAATCCGGACAGGACGGTGACGGGCAGCCGGTCGTGCGTCATGGCTGTCAGCCCTCGGGCCGCAGCAGGCCGCGCTCGTACGCCTTCAGCAGTCGCTGCGGTACGAGGTAGACGGAGCCGTCCACGCTGAAGGGCACCAGCGTCGGGGTGGTGGCCTTCCATTGGGCGCGCCGGTGACGGGTGTTGCTGCGGGACATCTTCCGCTTGGGAACGGCCATGGTGGATCTCCTGAGTAGGCGAGGCGGGGGACTCCAGACGCTATATGAAAACGGGTCTCATGTTCAAATGCTGTCGGCTGGTGCCGACCGTGATGCGGGACGGGGGGCCGCAGCGGGCTCGTTCGCCTCGGTGGGCGCGACTGGTCACAGGGGAATCCCGGCGTCCTCTTCACCCGACGTACGAGATCTGCGGACGACCGAACCGGGCAACCGGGTCACCATCCTCATCCTTCTGCTGTTGCCCGTCAGGGATCCGTCAAAGCCGCCTCCGGCCGGTGCCACCCACGCTGCACCGGGCGCAGGCTGGACGTGTCAGAGGGATGGTGGGGGACTGGATCCTGCGAGGTGGATCATGAAGCTTCCGCTTCGGGACGCAGTGGCCGTGGCAGCCGGAGCCCTGGCACCGTTCACGACGGCTCTTGTGCTGATGCCGCTGCGGACGTCCGTCACCCACACCAATCTCGCGCTGCTGCTCGTCGTCGTGGTCGTGGCCGTGTCGGCATTCGGCAACCGGTTCGCCGGCGCGCTCGCCGCACTGTCTGCCGCCGCATGGTTCGACTTCTTCCACACCGAGCCGTACCAAAGCTTCCACATCCAGGACCGGGCCGACATCGAGACCGCTGTCCTGCTCCTGGTTGTCGGCCTGATCGTGTCCCAGCTGGCCGCTCGCACCCGGACGCTGAAGCGGGTGGCGGTAACGGACGCCACGCATCTGGAGCGGCTGCACGGCACGACCCGCCTGGCCCGCGTCAGTACGTCTTCCGACGTCGTCGTCCGAGGGGTGCGGCGTGAACTGATCGACGTGCTCGAACTGCGGGAGTGCCGTTTCGAGTACGGCACGCTCATCGGGCGTCTGCCGCGACTGGACCCGGACGGGACGGTGAAGGTGGCCGGCTGGATCTGGGACCTGGAGCGACAGGGCTGGCCGGACGGCGAGATCGAACTGCGCGCCATCGTCCACGGGCGGTACCAGGGCCGCTTCCTACTGACACCCGAGCCCGGCTCCGTACCGCCGCCGCTTGAGGCGCGGTTGGTTGCCGCGGACCTGGCGGCTCAGGCGGCAGCCGCGCTGGACGACGGCGCGGTCAGTGCAGGCCTGAGATCGTGAAGACCGAGACGAATTGCGGCTGCATGGCGCGGACGCCAGAACGCCGGGGCCGTCCTCGTAGCGGCTGCCGGGCAGCGCCTTTGCGGGTCCGGCTCTCACCGCTGCTGCTCGCCCGGGGCCGCTGCGCGGCGGGCGGGTGATCGTCCGTCAAGCTCCGTTGTCAGTGCCTCCCCATAGTGTGGAGACATCACTTCGGGAGCCTCGGAGAAGGAGCAGAATCGTGTCCGCCAATAAGATCCAGCACAAGGTGAACCACGTCGCGCTGGTAGTGGACTGTTCGGGTTCCATGTACCAGCACCAGAGTCAACTCATCCGTGTTGTGGACGAGTTCGTAGCGGGCTTGAAAGCCGAGTCGGACAGCCTTGGTCATGAGACCCGGATAAGTCTCTATTCCTTCGACCACAAGGTGGAGAATCTGGTCTGGGACATGGACGTGAAGCATCTGCCGTCCATGCGGGGCCTGTACAAGGTCAACAATGGCGCTACGGCCCTCATCGAGGCTTCTTTGAAGTCCTTGGACGATCTGGGCCACATCTGGGAGGCGTACGGCGAGCACAGCTTCCTCCAGATCGTCGTGACGGACGGCGAGGAGAACGCCTCCGGCGGCGACAGACGGCACGACGGCGACATGGCCATCCTCGGCCCCTGGCTCGACAAGATCGCGGCGAAGATGGGTGCGCTTCCGGGCCACTGGACTTCCGCGATCCTCGTTCCGAACTCCCTGGCGAAGCGAACCGCCCAGAACTACGGCTTCCCGGCAGGGAACATCGCCATCTGGGACGCGGATTCCCAGGAGGGGGTCGAGGAGGCGATAGGTACCGTGCGCGCCGCCGCCACCAGCTTCCTCCGTGGCCGGGAGCAGGGTGTGCGCGGCACGAAGAACCTGTTCGCGGTTGGCCAGGACATATCGGTCGACGATGTGCGGGCGAATCTCGAACCGGTTCCGGCCGACAAATACCGACTCCTGAAGGTCGACACGGAGGTCGAGATTCGATCCTTCGTCGATTCGCATCCGGGCGTGACGTACGAACGCGGGTCGTGTTATTACCAGCTGGGTACCCGGGTTCAGGTTCAGCCCGACAAGGAAGTCATCGTGGTCGAGAAGGACACTGACCGCGCATACACGGGCGACGCGGCGCGCAACCTTCTGTTCGGCACGGGAATTCAGGGGACCGTATCTGTGAAGGCAGGCCGCAATCCCAAGTTGGAGGTTTACGTGCAGAGTCGTTCGGTGAACAGAAAGCTCAAGCCGAAGACGCGTCTGCTCATCATGCTCTGAAATTCACGACGGGGGAGGAAGAGGCCGAACGGCTGCTGGGCCTGGTGCCGCTACTGGAGTCAGGAGTTAGGAGTCGGCCCCTTGGGGCACTGCGGAGGCGCGCACGGCGGTGCTGAAGCAGCCGGCCAAGGGGACAGGCCCGCATTGTCGTCCTGTCACACCAGATGACACTGACAGTCGGGTACGACACGGACGGCGACGATGTGCTGAGCCGGATCACTGCCCACCGGTCCGTCACCGTCACCAGTTGCGGCACGTCCACCCGACCCGAAGGTTCTGCGGAACGGGGAGCCTCGGACCGGGGACATCGCCCGAACGGTTGCCCGCCGCCGGGCCGTCCGGCTGTTACCGTCCTCGCCCCACCGGACGGCACTGGCGCGTGCGCCCACTGCCGCAGCAGCAGGGCGAAGGAGTGGTGCACCCATGCGTGTCCTCTTGATCGGAGCGGGAGGCGTGGGCACGGCGATCACCAGGATCGCTGCCCGTCGGCAGTTCTTCGAGCACATGACGGTCGCCGACTACGACCTCGGGCGGGCGGAGGCCGCCGTCGAGGCTCTCGGGGAGCACGGGCACCGGTTCACCGCCGTCCGGCTGGACGCCTCGGACCCGGCGGCGGTACGCGCCGCTCTCGGCGAGCACCACTGCGACGTACTGCTCAACGCCACCGACCCCCGTTTCGTACTGCCCCTGTTCGAGGCGGCACTGGCGCACGGTGCGCACTATCTCGACATGGCGATGTCCCTGTCCCGCCCGCATCCGACCCGTCCGTACGAGGAGTGCGGAGTCAAGCTCGGGGACGCGCAGTTCGAACGGGCCGCCGAGTGGGAGGCGGCGGGCCGGCTCGCGCTGGTGGGTATGGGGGTGGAACCGGGCCTCTCGGACGTGTTCGCGCGGTACGCCTCCGATGAACTCTTCGACGAGATCGAGGAGATCGGCATCCGCGACGGCGCCGATCTCGTCGTGGATGGCTACGGGTTCGCCCCGTCCTTCAGCATCTGGACGACCATCGAGGAGTGCCTGAACCCGCCTGTCGTCTACGAGGAGGGGCAGGGCTGGTTCACCACCGCCCCCTTCAGCGAGCCGGAGGTCTTCGACTTCCCCGAAGGCATCGGGCCGGTGGAGTGCGTGAATGTCGAGCACGAGGAAGTGCTTCTGGTGCCTCGATGGCTGAAGGCCCGGCGGGTCACGTTCAAATACGGTCTCGGCGACGAGTTCATCGGGGTGCTCCAAACGCTCCACAAGCTGGGCCTCGACCGGACGGACCCCGTCCATGTGAACAGTGGGTCGGGCCGGGTCGCGGTCTCCCCCCGCGACGTCGTCGCCGCCTGTCTGCCCGACCCGGCCGGACTCGGCGACCGGATGCACGGGAAGACGTGTGCGGGCACCTGGGTGAAAGGCGTCAAGGACGGCAGGCCCAGAGAGGTCTACCTGTACCACGTGGTCGACAACCAGTGGTCCATGCGGGAGTACAGCTCCCAGGCCGTGGTGTGGCAGACCGCGATCAACCCCGTCATCGCCCTCGAACTCATGGCGTGTGGGACCTGGAGCGGCAGCGGAGTCCTTGGCCCCGAGGCAATGCCGCCCCGGCCCTTCCTCGATCTGCTGACGGAGTACGGCGCACCGTGGGGCATGCGCGAGCAGTGACCGGACCGCGCCCGGACGGCATCCGGGTGCCTCCGGCTGACATGCGCGCCCGAATGTGCCCAAATAGCATGGAGTGGATATATTCCGCTCGTTTCTTCAGGCCCATGACCGGAGCGAGCGTGATCGGAGCGAGGGAGCATGGCAGAGGCAGAGGACGACCTTCCGCGACCGGCACCACCCGCCCGACCGGCACCACAGGCGAGCTTGAAGCCGAACGCGATCGGCTTCCTCGACGCCCTCGTCATCGGATTGAACTCCACGTCCCCGGCCTACTCCGTGGCAGCCGTCATCGGCCCGATCGTGGCGCTCGTCGGCATCTACGCCCCCGGAGTGCTCTTCGCCGCCTTCGTACCGATGCTGCTGATCGCCTCGGCGTTCTACTACCTGAACAAGGTCGATCAGGACTGCGGCACGACGTTCTCGTGGGTGACCCGCGCGCTGGGCCCGTGGACAGGATGGCTCGGCGGCTGGGCCATCGCGATGACCGGGGTTCTGGTCGTGGGGTCGCTGGCGGACGTCGCCGTCAGCTTCGGCCTGCTGGCCGTCGGCCTCGACAGCTGGGCCGAGAACGCATTCGTCCGCCAGCTCCTCACTGTGCTCCTGATCCTGGTGATGACTGGCCTGTGCGTCATCGGGACGGAGCTTTCGGCCAAGGTGCAGAACGTTCTCATCCTGGCGCAGGTGGGCTTGCTCCTGACCTTCGTGATCGTGGCGCTCTACCGCGTGTACGCCGGTACGACGTCGTTCGACTCCATCAAACCCTCGGCCGAGTGGCTCAACCCCTTCGGGGCCGGCGGCGCGGCGCTCACGGGTGGGCTGCTGCTCGGCGTGTTCATCTACTGGGGCTGGGAGTCGGCCGTCAATCTCACCGAAGAGGTCGAGAACTCCGCCACCGCCCCCGGTAAGGCCGGGTTGTGGTCGACGGTCATCCTGCTGGTGACCTATCTGTCCATCGGCTTCGCGGTCGTCGCCTTCGCCGGAACGGCGTACCTGGCCGACAACGCCGACGAGGAGGAGTTCATCTTCGCCCTGCTCGCCGGTGAGGTCATGGGCGGCTGGGACTGGATCGTGCTGCTCGCGGTCTCGACGTCCGCGCTGGCCTCGACCCAGACCACCATCATCCCGGCGTCGCGCACGGCACTGTCGATGGCCCGCCGCCACGCGCTGCCGGAGCACTTCGCACGAATCCACCCGCGGTTCCGGACCCCCGACGTGAGTACGTGGTGGGTGGCCGGTATCGCCATCGCCTGGTACCTGGTCGTGAACCAGATCAGCGAGAACGCCCTCTTCGACTCGCTGACGGCACTCTCCTTGCTCATCGCCTTCTACTACGCGCTCACGGGTGTGGCCTGCGCGGTCTACTACCGCCGCCATCTGACCGAGAGCGTCCGCAACTTCGTCCTCATCGGCCTCGGCCCGCTGGTCGGCGCCGGGCTGCTCACCTGGCTGCTCGTGCGCTCGGTGATGGACATGTCGGACCCGGCGAACTCCTACAGCGGGACGTCGTGGTTCGGCCTCGGCCCCCCGCTCGTGATCGGCATCTGCATCAGCGTCGTGGGTGTGGTGCTCATGGTGGTGCGGCGACTGCGGTCGGCCGCCTTCTGGGCCGAGCGCCGGAGTGTGGTCGACCCCGACCTCGTACACGGCAAGGAGTCCTGAGATGTCGGTGGTCCTCGGTTACGACGAGTCACCCGGCGCCGCACGCGCCCTGCGCATCGCGGTCGAGGTGGCCAACGCGTTCGGTGAGCGGCTCGTCCTGGTCTACGGAGCGGCGCCCCCCGGCCCCTCCGGCGAGGAGTACAGGTCCCACTACGAGGCCATCCGCCAGGCCGGGCGTACGGGACTGGAGCACGCCGTCGCCGCGGCCGACGCGGCCGGCGTACCGGCCACCGTCGAGGTCATCGACAAGAATCCGGCACAGGCGCTGATCGACGCCGCCGCACGCCACGGAGCCAGGGTCATCGTGGTGGGCAGCTGGGGCGAGAGCCCGATACGCGGGGCGCTGCTCGGCTCGACCCCGCACAAGCTGCTGCACCTGTCGACGGTGCCGGTGCTCTGTGTGCCGACCGAGGACTGAGCTGCCCGGACGGCCCGCCGGTAGCGCTGAGCCTCCCGACACCCATGGGCGCATAGTCCGTCTATGGGAAATGGGCGGTCCAGGATCGGCTTCGACGCCGCAGCAGGCTCGAACCTGAAGCTCCTGGATCCCATCGTTGCTCATGCCGTACGGGAGACCGGCGCGTCCGTCGCCATGGTCTACCCGCTGCCGCCGGCCGGGACCACCCTGTGGCCGGCGCTGCTTGCAGGAGTGCCCGCTCCGTTCGCCACACCGTGGGCAAGGGTCACGGAGTCCGCTCCCATTCCGGTCGCCGACGCGGTGCGGGAGCGGCGGCTGGTATGGATCGGCAGCCAGCAGGAGAGGCCGACCTCCGGTTCGGGCAGCTCCACCTCGATGCCCGGTCTGCGCGGTGGGCGTATCGAAGTCACGCCCGCGTAACCTCTTCCTGTGTCAGCCTCCCGCCTGCATCGCGTCGCCGTCCTTGTGCTCGAGGGTGCGAAGCCTCTCGATGTCGGAATTCCCGCGCAGGTGTTCACGACCCGCGCGAGCATGCCGTACGAGGTGCGGGTGTGCGGGGCGGCACCCGGTCTCGTGGCCGGCGGCGATGGTCTCGCGTACTACGTCGCCCACGGCCTCGACGCGCTTGCGTGGGCCGACATCGTCTTCGTTCCCGGCTACCGGTTCCCGGACCGCGACGACCCGCCGCAGGCGGTCGTCGACGCGCTGATCGCCGCCCACGACCGGGGCGCGCGGCTCGCCGCCATCTCGACGGGCGCCTTCGCGCTCGCCGCCACGGGCCTGCTCGACGGCAGGCGCGCCACGACACACTGGCACTACACGCGGGCACTGGTGGCCAGGCATCCGCTCGTCCAGGTCGACGAGAACGTGCTGTTCGTCGACGAGGGCAGCGTGCTCACCTCCGCCGGCGCCGCCTCCGGCATCGACCTGTGCCTGCACATCCTGCGCGGCGACCTCGGAGTGGCCGCGTCCAACCATGCGGCCCGGCGTCTGGTTGCCGCCCCCTACCGCAGCGGCGGCCAGGCCCAGTACGTGCCGCGCAGCGTCCCCGAGCCGCTCGGCGAGCGGTTCGCCGCCACCCGCGAGTGGGCGCTGCACCGGCTCGGCGAGCCCCTCACCCTCGACACGCTGGCGCGGCAGGCCGAGGTCTCGCCGCGCACGTTCTCGCGGCGCTTCGTCGAGGAGACCGGCTACACGCCGATGCAGTGGGTGATGCGCGCCCGCATCGACCTGGCCCGCGAGCTGCTCGAGCGCTCGCAGCGCAGCGTGGAACAGATCGCCGCCGACGTCGGGCTCGGCACCGGCGCGAACCTGCGCCTGCACTTCCAGCGCATCCTCGGCACCACACCGAGCGAGTACCGGCGCACCTTCACCCGGGGCGAGTAACCCGCCCGGTACCCCTGACTGTGGCGGGATCCTTTTGAACCATGGCGATCCCGCCACTGTCAGCGGCGCGAGCCGCGGGCGAACCTGGTGGCGAACGAAAGGGACATCACTCATGACTCGCATTGCCATCAACGGATTCGGCCGCATCGGACGCAATGTGCTGCGCGCACTGCTGGAGCGCGACAGCACCCTTGAGATCGTCGCCGTCAACGACCTTACGGAGCCCGCCACTCTCGCCCGGCTGCTCGCCTACGACAGCACGGCCGGCCGGCTCGGGCGCCCGGTGACCGTCGACGGGAACGTCCTCGTCGTCGACGGCCGTCGGATCACGGTGCTGGCCGAGCGCGAACCGGCGCAGCTGCCGTGGGCCGAACTCGGCGTCGACATCGTCCTGGAAGCCACCGGTCGCTTCACCTCGGCCAAGGCCGCCCGCGCCCACCTCGACGCGGGCGCGAAGAAGGTACTCGTCAGCGCGCCGTCGGACGGCGCCGACGTCACGCTCGCGTTCGGGGTCAACACCGACGCCTACGACCCTGCCGTGCACACGATCGTCTCGAACGCCTCCTGCACCACCAACGCGCTCGCGCCGCTGGCCGTGGTCCTCGATGAACTCGCCGGTATCGAGCACGGGTTCATGACGACGGTGCACGCCTACACGCAGGAGCAGAACCTGCAGGACGGTCCGCACCGCGACGCCCGTCGTGCCCGGGCCGCCGGCGTCAACATCGTGCCGACCACGACCGGCGCCGCCAAGGCGATCGGCCTGGTGCTGCCGAACCTCGAGGGCAAGCTGTCGGGCGACTCGATCCGCGTACCGGTGCCGGTGGGCTCGATCGTCGAACTCAACACGACCGTCGCCCGCGATGTGACGCGCGACGACGTACTGGCGGCGTACCGCGCCGCGGCGGAAGGGCCGCTCGCCGGCGTACTCGAGTACTCGGACGACCCGCTCGTGTCGTCCGACATCACGGGCAATCCCGCCTCGGCGATCTTCGACTCGGCCCTGACCCGCGTCGACGGCCGCCACGTCAAGGTGGTCGCGTGGTACGACAACGAGTGGGGCTTCTCGAACCGCGTGATCGACACGCTGGAGCTCCTCGCCGCGCGCTGACCCAATGCCGGGTGGTGCCCCGCCTCCGGCGACCGCGCCGGCCGGAACTTCTCTTGGGCGCTCTGGTTGGCCGGTCGGGCCGGCCAGAGCGCCCAGTCGTGGAAGCAGGTCCGTCCGGCTTGCGGAGGGTGCGGAGCGGGAGGGCCACGGCCGGTCATGGCGCTCCAGCACGAGCTTCGCCCCTCGGCGGCCTATGGCCACCCCTGACAGTCCGCGCCGCCCCTCGAATCCGGCCGTTGTCGCCACGCCCCTGGCCCGTACTGCGGCTGCGCTGAGTCGCTGACCTGCACATTCGCGAACCCTTCCAGGCTGCCGTGCCGTTGGTGGCGTCGCCGGTGCCATAAATGGCTCACCGTGGTGCCATTCATGTGCCATGATGGCATCATCGATGGCGCGCTCCTTGGTCTCGCAAACCGAAGGGTGCGCGTTTCGCGGGGTGAGCGATTGAAGGGGTCAGATCATGGATGCAGCACAGAGTCGGCAGCAGGCGGCACCCGGCGCCTTCACCGCCTTCGCCCGCTTCGTGCTCTGCGGCGGCGGGGTGGGCCTCGCCTCCAGCTTCGCCGTGGTGGCCCTCGCGTCCTGGATTCCCTGGGTCCTGGCCAACGCCTTGATCACCCTGGTCTCCACGCTCCTCGCCACCGAGCTGCATGCCCGCTTCACCTTCGGCGCGGGCGGGCGCGCGACCTTGCGCCAGCACGCGCAGTCGGCCGGATCCGCAGTGGCCGCGTACTCAGTGACCTGCGTGGCGATGCTTGTTCTGCAGCAGTTGGTGGCAGCGCCCAGCGCGGCGCTCGAGCAGGTTGTCTACCTGTCGGCCTCCGCGCTCACGGGTGTCGCACGGTTCGCGGTGCTGCGCCTCGTCGTCTTCGCGCGGAACCGCTCGCAGGCCCCGGGTGCGGTCACCGTCCGCACCGCCCGTCCCGTACACGCGACCATGTCCGGCGCTTCGGCGCCGGCCGGCCCCGCGGCGCTCTGCCGTGCTGCCTGACGGTCGACAACATCGCCGCGCAGCTGAAGGCCACCGACGGTGTGACTTCGGCCGCTGGTTGGCCGACGGCACCCGGGCGGCACACGTGCGGGCCCAGGTCCTGCATCGGCGCCCGGCCTGCCCGAAGGGAGGCCGGACACGGTTCACAGGCTGAGTGTCAGTCACTCCTGCGCGCGGCCGAAGATCTCGACCTCGGCCATGTTGAGCTCCCCGGGCGTCTGGGTGGCAAGCCATACCCGCACGTAGCGGCCCTTGGCCGCGGTGTCGATGGTGGTCGGGCTTCCCGCCTGGTCGGCCTCGTGGTGGCTCCAGACTCCCGGCTTGCCGAGCTGGTCGGCCAGCGTCCCCGAGAAGGGCTGGTCGGACACCAGCACGTAGTAGTCCTTGAGCCGTCCCGAACAGCAGTCCGTCCGGTTGTAGATCTTGATCTGCTCCAGGTCCGCACTCGCCCCGAGATCCACCTGCCACCAGGGCTGCGCCTCCTTGCCGCTGGTGGCGGAGAAGTCGAAGCGGTCACCGTTGACGGACTTGTCGGCGGTGAACGGGAACGCCCCGCTCCAGTTGTAGTCGGAGATCTGCGTCGCTGTCCTGCCCTCGGCGAGCTCGCGCAGCGGAGGCAGCCCCATCGACTCGTCGTGCAGGTTCTGTACGCGGGTCACGAAGTCCGTGATGAACGGATCGCCGATCTTCACCTGGCCGAGCTGGTGGTGCTCCACCGGGTCGACCGTGATTTTCGATGCCTCATCGGCACGGGCATCCATCGCGTCGCGCTGTGCCGCGGACGTCGACGCGTCACCGGCCTGGATCGCGGCCAGCGTGGCGAGTCCGCGCTCCATCGACTGTCCCCACAGCTTCGTGGCGTCCAGCCAGCGGGATGCGTCGGACAGGAACAGCTTGTCGGGCACGCCCGCGCGGATCGTCTCCGGTGCCTTCGTGATCGCAGCCACAGTCGGCCGGAACTCGCGGATGGCCTGCGCTTCATCGGTCCCGTAGCCGTCCCAGAAGCGGTCCAGCTCGGCGCTGAACACAGGCGCCTGGGGCTGCCACGGCTCTGATCCGAAGGTCGGCGCCGCGTGGTTCAGGTCGACGAACGTCTGCACCGCGTCCGCCGTACGACGGTCTCCGCCGGCCAGGTAGAGCGCGGCCTGCCGGCCGGAGCGGGTCCGGTCATAGCCTCGGTCGTTCCACGAGAAGTCCGACATCGTGAACACGGCGAGCTTGCTGGCCGCCTCCTGGTTCATCGGGTTGGAGACGATCCCGCTCAGGTGGTCGGAGAGTCCGCTCTCGCGCTTGTCGTAGGGCGCAAGCAACAGCCGCCCCGCTGTCCGGCCGAAGTCGTTGACCGGGTAGTTGTCCCAGACGAAGACCTTCCGTCCGAACAGCTCGGCAGCCTCGGACGCCTGAGCGTTGGTGATCTCCTGCGGCACCACGTCCGTCCCGGTCCACATCACCTGGACCGCCGGGTCGAGGGTGGACCGGATCGTCTGCTTGTACGCCGTGTCGGTCAGGTCGCCGTACTCCGTGGGCACCATCTGCAGCGGGTTCGCCCCGTCGCGCTCGGCGATGAAACCACGCTGGACCTCGTTCAGCAGACCGACCTGCGCGGTGGCTGCCGGACCTCGGCCCGGTGCCCCGAACTTCGCCTGGTCGCCGTCGCAGTTCCAGCGGGTGTAGCTGATGTCGTCCAGGGGAACGGAGAAGGACCGCACGCCCACGTCGTACATCGCCTGCAGCTTCGCCGTCAGAGCCTTCGTGTCCTCCGGGTCGGAGTAACAGACGGAGGCGCCGGGCGAGACGGCGAACGTGAAGCGCACATGGTTCGCTGTCGCGCGCTCGACCAGTGCACGCAACTCTGCGAGCTTGTCCGCCGGGTAGGGCTCGCGCCACTTCTCGCGGTGGTACGGGTCGTCCTTCGGGGCGTAGACATAGGTGTTGGACTTCACGTCACCGAGGAAGTCCATCTGGTCCAGGCGCTCGGCATTGGTCCACGGAGGTCCGTAGAAGCCCTCGATGCTGCCGCGCAACGGCATCGAGGGGTAGTCGGAGATGCCGGCTCCGGCGATCCGGCCTTCGTCGTCCTCATCGGTGGCGACGAACAGCTGACGCAGTGTCTGAACGGCGTAGTACTGGCCGGTTCCATCGGTGCCGCCCAGGGCCACCGTGGGCAGGCCCCCGGCGCTCCGGCCGACACGCAGCGCGTAGCCCTCGCCGTGGTCGGGGATCGCGGTGCCCGCAAGGGCCTTGCCCAGGTCGGGACGGGTGGCGGGACCGAGCAGGAAGGTCAGCGGGGACCGGCCCGACGCGCGGTCGCGTACGTCGATCCGCTCGACGCCGTGCGCGCGCAGGGTGGCGAGGAGCAGTGTGCGCGCGGCGTCGTCGGTGCCGTCACCGACGACGACCTCCGCCCTGCCGGTCAGCTTCACGCCTTCGCTCACACGGGTCATGTGCTGCGGTGTCGGAGACACCGTCGGGAGGGATTGGGCGGCTGTCGGACCGGATTGACGGTCGACGGGTGCCGCGGGCGCGCCGAAAGCTTGGGGTGTTGTGGATATCGCTGTGATCGTCAGCAGGGTAGCGAGGGCTCTCACAAGTCGGGACATGCGTCCTCCGGGGGCGACGAGCGGTTGCGCTTACTTGTTCGGTTGCCCGCATCTTCAGTCAGATGCGAGCAACCAAACGAACACCGAGTGGAGTAGACCACCGTGTGAACCTCTGTGGCTACCCTCGTTCAGTGGTTCTGTTCGCCTGCGCCCTGCTCGCCGTCGGGGCTTCGCCGCCGTGGCGACGGCCGGTTTCACCCTGACCGCCGCGACAGCCGTCGTTACGCCGGGTCGATGCGGGAGATGCTGCCGCCTATGCCGAGCACGTACAGCTCGCCATCGCAGTCCTGCACGAACGAGACGGTCTCGCCGCCGTTGACTCCGAGGTCGCTCACGCCGGTCACCTTGCCGTTGTGCATCTCCAGAGCGCGGACGGTGCCGTCGCAGTAGTCGCTGAACACGTACTGACCCTTGAGGTTCGGGATCGCGTTGCCTCGATAGACGTATCCGCCGATCACCGAGCAGCCCAGCCCGTTGCGGTCGTACTCGTGGATCGGTGGCACGTGGTTCGCGGGCTCCGTGCCGCCCCGGAAGGGATGGGTTCCCTCCATCTGGGACCAGCCGTAGTTCTCACCGCCCTTGCTGCGGGCCGGGGCCCAGTCGATTTCCTCCCAGTCGCTCTGGCCGACGTCACCGATCAGCAGGTCGCCCGTGCCCGCGTCGAAGGAGAACCGCCACGGGTTGCGGAGCCCGTACGCCCAGATCTCGTCCCTGGCGTTCGGGTCGTTGACGAACGGGTTGTCCGACGGGATTGCGTACGGCTTGCCGCCTCTCGGGTCGATGCGCACAAGCTTGCCGAGCAGCGTGTCGAGGTTCTGCCCGTTGCCGTGCGGATCGCCGCCCGCGCCGCCGTCGCCGAACGCGATGTAGAGGTAGCCGTCGGGGCCGAACTTGATGTCGCCGCCGTTGTGGTTCGAGTACGGCTGCGTCTGGGTGAGGACGGTGCGGCGGGTGTTCGGCTGGATCTTGCCGCCCCGCATGGCGAACTCGTCCACGGTGCTGGTGCCTTCGAGGTTCGTGTACGAGATGTAGAAGTGCGCGAACCTCTTGTCGAACGCGACGCCCAGCAGGCCGCGTTCGCCGTCGGTGGTGGTCTCGCCGGATATGTCGAGGACGGGCCTGCCGAGCCCCTTGTCGCCCAGAACCCTTACGGTGCCAGCGCGTTCGGCTATCCAGACCGTGCCACCGGGACCGGCGGTGCCGGCCGATGGATTCTGGGCCGTGGCGACTTTCTTGAGCGCGACCTTCGCCGTCGCACGTGGGGCTGCGGGCTCGTCGGCGGACGCCGTGGTCAAGGCGAGGGAGGCGACGAGACAGATGGCGCCGATGATCGCCGAGCTTCTGGTGCGAACTTTCACCGTGACCTCCTAGAGGCGGCGAACGGCGAGGTCACCCGTTTGCTCGAGGTGGAGTCAGGTGGGTGTTGCCCGCGCCAGCACGCAACCTGGGTGGGGGGAGAGTGTGCTATTGGCCACGGGTGAGGATACTGGGACAGGGGTCGTTGGTATAGACCAAGGGTGCGTTCATCTGCCTTCGTACCACTGCCCGTTGGTGCGGGTGGATGGTGCCCGGGGTGCGAGGATGCAGTTGTGCTGGATGCGATCGACGCTGTCGACTGGGCTGCCGTACCTGGCCATAGCGACTGGTACGAGCCAGATCGCGTCGCCACCGGTCTGCGTGCCCTGGCCAGCGCGACGAACCTGGTTCAGGCAGCCGCGGCCGGCTCGCTTCTGGGCTGTGGCGGAATCGTTCATGATCACAGCGGAGCGGTGTTCCCGGCGGCTGCCGTGGCGACCCCGTTTCTGCTGGACATTGCGCAACAGGGGCACCCCGCGGCGCGGGACGCGGCACTGGGGCTGCTCGATGAAGCCCTGTCGTTCTCTCCTCAAGCCGGGTACGCACGGGTGGCGACGTCCCATGGCCGGGCCGTTCCGGTCTGCTGCGCCATCGCCCACCATCTGCGATCCCGGGCCGACTTCCTTGCCGGGCAGGGCCGGGAGGGTAGGAACCTGCTCGCCGACGCGGCTGAGCACTGGCGTTTCGAGATCCGGGAGTGCGTTGCCGACGGCGACAGCACAGCGGCTTTCGGGATTCTGGCGGGCCACCTTCCGGGCGGTGTCGTGCACGCGGCGGAACTTCACGTCGCCGGTTCAGTCATCGGACTGGAGGAGGTTGCCATCGAGTACCCGTCGGCGGCGGGCAGCTCTGAAGCGTGTCTGCGGGTCATCGGCCGGCGTGCGTACGAACTGCCGCAAGGTGCGACGCTGTTCCCTGCCGAATGCGGTAAGTGCGTGCATTGAGCAGGTTCTGTGCCCAGGCGCCGCCGCCCGCGGATCTGTGCAGCAGCTTCACAAGGGCTGCGCATGGCCTTCGACGCGTGCCGTTAGCGTTACGTTCCGCTCGATCCCGCGTTCGAACGTGAAAATACGACGCCGGCGTCCCTGGCGGCGCAGCCAGCACAGAAAGATCGCAGATGGACTACTGCTCCTTTTGCCGCCGGAATCTCAATGGGGTTTTCGTGTGTCCGGGGTGCGGCGCATACGCTCCGGACATAGCCCCGCCTGCCCAGCACCTCCACAGTGAGGTCGCCACGACGGCAACGACGCAGGAGACATGGCGCGCGGAGGAGGTCCCCGTGCCGGGATCCGACGTCGACATCCTTCGCTTCGAACCCGCGCCGAGCAGCAGTACGTCCAGGGGCGTTCCCGAAAGCGCCGACCCCGCCATGCAGGGCCGGGCGGCTCGGCGGCGGCAGCTGGCGCGCTGGAAGAAGAACCGGCGCCGGGCCTTGGCCGCAACGGCTGTTGCCCTGGTCGGTGGCGGTCTGACCATTGCCGCGATGCCGACCACCAGGCCCTCCACCAGCCAGACACACGCGGGCGCACCACCGGAGAGGCTGACCGAGGTCACGCCGCGGGCGGCCACGGCCGACACGTCGTCGGAGCAGCCGGACACCGTGGTTCCGCGGCAGTCCGACACGCGTACGTCCGCAGCGGAAAACCGGCCGCAGAACCCCGCCGACGCCACGCCTCCCGCCCGGACGGCGAACCGGCAGCCGCAGTCCGCCGCCACGACCCAGCCCTCCTCGCCCTCGCGCGCGGCGACGCACTCCGCCCCCGAGCCGGCCGAGGAGACGTACGCCGACGACTCCAAGGCTCCGGCCCCGGCACCCGAGACGGCCGCACCCGCCTCCACCGAACGTCCCGCCGAGGACACTTCGGCTGTGAACCCGCCGCCGCCCCCCGCGACATCACCGGCCGATTCGGCACCGAAGGAAGTGTGCGTCCTCATTCTCTGCATCGGCTGAACCGACTGAAGCGAATGAGGTCGGCCGGCCTCACCGGACCACTTGCCCGGTGAACCGGGCCGTCCTTGGGGCCGCAGGCCGGTAGTGCTCGGCGAACAGCCGCGCGACGAGTTCGCCTCGGCTGGAGACCTCCGCCTTGCCGAAGACGGCCTTGACATGGTCGCGCACGGTGTGTGGGGAGATGAACAGCGCCGCGGCGATCTCGGTCGTGGGCAGCCCGCGCGTGATGAGCTGAGTGATCTCCAGCTCGCGCGGGGTGAGGCCGTACGCCTCGGCGATGAGGACCGCCCGGTCGGCCGCGGCCGACGGCTCGATGACGAGCGCCACCGGACCGGGTCGACCTGCGGGTCCGCTGAGGCAGGACGCGTGGCAGGTCAACCAGCGGCCGTCAACGGTTCGGATACGCACCCTCGCGCGGCCCGCCCGGTCGCGGCCCCGGGCGATCGCCCGGGCCTGCAGCGCGGTGGCAACCACCCAGATCGGTAGCCGAAGCCCCAACTGCGACGGGATGGAGGGGCCTTGAGGGAGCTGCGAGAGATGGTGCCGCGCCTCCTCGTTGATCGACGTCGGCTCGCCGGAGGGATCGAAGAGCACCAGTCCGGGCGCGGGTGCGTCGGTTCCGCCGACGGACGCGGACGGGCGGGCGAACCTGCGTAACCGCGAGGCCAGCGGACCGGACAGACCGGCGAGCAGTGTGGTCTCGGCCGCGCCGAACGCGGCGCCACCGCGCATACGGAACAGGCTCACCACGGCCCAAGGCCGGTCGCCGACCCGCAGTACGGCCCGTAGCTCGTCGTCCACGCCCTGGCTCCCGAGCAGCCGGCGGAAGCGTGCGCTGCGTGCGGGCAGGCCGCCGGTGGCCGCGCGCAGACCGGCCGCCGGGACGGTGGCGCGGGCAAGGTCCCGAAACGGGAGGACGTTCTCCTCCAGGAGTTCGCTTTCCCAGTACGCGGCGCAGCCTTCGCCGGAGCCGAGGTTCTCCACCAGCATGGGCGCCGTGACGATGCCGGTCTCCGGGTCGGTGGCCGCCCACACGGCCGAGTCGAACGGCATGAACCGTCGCAGCTCGGCGGACGTCCGGCTGAAGAGCTCGCGTGCGTCGGCGGCCCGCTCCGCGCCCGACAGCACCTTGGTGTGACCTGACAGCACCTCGGCGTGGCGGCGCGCATCGGACATGGAGATATCCCTCCCGTGGACTGGATGCAGGCCAGCCTGCCCGCCCTGCTGCCCTTCGCCAACCCCCCGTTCGAGGGGGGCATTCCCGGCAGGTCACCGCTCGCGGGGGATGGGGCTCGGCACCGCCGGAGGCGAGGCTCGACGAGGCCGCGGCTCCTTCGGCGGCGGCCCGGACGTGAAGGGACGTACATGGACATCGCAATCGTCGGAGCGGGCGCTGCAGCCGTCGGCCTGCTGGACACGCTGGCGGCCACCGCCGACAGCCCAGGGACCATCACCGTGTTCGAACCGTCCCCGCATCTTTGGCGAGGCCGCCCTTACGGCCCCGACCTGGACACGGTGCTGGTCAACGCGCCACCCGCCATCATGTCGATCCGCCACCTGGACTTCGGGCACTACGCGGCCTGGCTCGGCACGCGAGGCACCGCCCACATCGACGAACGGCTGGGACAGCCGCTGGTTCCGCGCGCCCTGTACGGCGAGTACCTGGCGCACACCGCCGAGACGGCGTCGGCCGCCCTGCGCGAAGACGGCTGGAAGGTACGCATCGTCCCCGCCCGCGTCACCGAGGTGGCCCGGTCCGGAGCCACCTGGTCGCTCCGTACCGAGAACGGACACGGACACGAGGCCGGCCACGTTGCCCTGTGTGTGGGCGGGGGGACGCCGCAAGACCACTACGGTCTCGCCGGCGCCCCCGGTTTCGTGGACGATCCGTACCCGCTGGCTCGCACCCTCGACCGGGTCCCGCCCGGCAGCAGCATCGCGGTCATCGGGAGCGGCCTGACCGCCGTCGACATCGTCGTATCGCTCGCCGCGCGCGGGCACACCGGCCCGATCACGCTGCTGTCCCGCAGCGGTGTGCTCCCGCACGTCGGGCAGCGCCCGGTCGGCCACCGGCCGCAGCACGTGACCGCCGAGCGGGTGGCGGCGCTGCACCGGCGGCACGGGGTCGTCACCCTTCAGGACCTCAGCGGGCTCATGCGCGCCGAACTGGCGGAGAAGGGCGAGGACTTCGAAGCCTTGATGGCCGATCTGGCGGCGTCCGGGGCCGAGGATCCGGTACGGCGCCTGCGGGCGCAACTGGCCGCTGTCGAGGACTTCCGGATCGGCCGCCGGGTCCTTCAGGAGACAGCGCACAGCGTCGGCCCGTACGCCTGGCGGTGGCTGCCCGAGCCCGACCGGCTGCGCCTGGTGCGTCACTTCCGTACGGCTACGAGCGTGGCCTCACCGATGGTTCCGGTGAACGCCGCCACCATGATGCGGGAGTTGGACTCCGGGCAAGTCACTCTTTCCGCGGGCGTCCGCAGGATCGAGGTCGCGGACGGCGTGTTCCGGGTGCACGCCGACGACGGCGAGCGCACCTTCGACGTCGTCGTCAACGCGGTGAATCCACCGCCGCGGGCGATCCCTCGGGCGGCCGGTCAGCTGGTAGCGGCCCTGCTGGCCGACGGCTCGGCCGAACTGCACCCGGCCGGTGGGCTCGTACCGGCCGATCCGCGTCTCCACGTGGTGGGAGACCTCGCCGGGGGCGGTTCGTTCATTACGTCGAGCATCGCGGGCATAGCGGCGCAAGCGGCGAGGGCCGCGCAGGCGATCGTCGCCACGCAGCCGGCGGCACGGGTTGTCTGATCACGAGTTGGTGTGGTTCGTGTGGTCTCTTCGTGATCCAAGTATGGAGATGGGCGGCTGCCGTTCATCCCGGAAGGGGTGTCCGTACACCGGGATCTCGCATGGACGGCCTTCGATCGAAGTCTCCGAACTGGGCGCACAGCGCACCGGATCCAGACCGCCGGGTAAACCGGCAGACACGAGGGTCGACAGTCGTGAACATTGCCACTTCGTTGCGCCGGACCAAGACTCCGTTGGCCTTGACGGCAGTTGTCCTGCTGGCCGTGAGCGCGTGCGGCGGTGCCGAGGCGGGCTCCGGCGGTGGGGACGGCGACAAGTTGGCCGGGACGGTGAAGGTCGACGGATCCAGCACGGTGGCTCCGCTCTCCACCGCTGCGGCGCAGCTGTTCCAGGACAAGAACTCGGGCGTCAAGGTCACGGTCGGTACGTCCGGCACGGGCGGCGGCTTCGAGAAGTTCTGTGCGGGCGAGACCGACATCTCCAACGCTTCACGTCCGATCAAGGACGAGGAGAAGGCGGCCTGCGAGAAGAAGGGCATCAAGTACGAGGAGTTCACGGTCGCCAACGACGGTCTGTCCGTCGTGGTGAGCAAGGACAACGACTTCGCGGACTGCCTGACCGTCGAGCAGCTGAAGAAGGTCTGGGAGCCCGGCTCCAAGGTGAACAACTGGAAGCAGATCGACCCGAAGTTCCCGGACGTCAAGCTCGAACTGTTCGGGGCGGGAACCGACTCGGGTACTTTCGACTACTTCACCGATGCGATCAATGGTGAGGAAGGCGCCTCGCGCACCGACTACAACCCGAGCGAGGACGACAACGTCACCGTCCAGGGTGTGTCGGGCTCCAAGGGCGGAATGGGCTACTTCGGACTCTCGTACTACGAGGAGAACAAGGACAAGCTGAAGGTCCTGAAGATCGACGGTGGCAGCGGCTGTGTCGAGCCCACGCAGACCACCGTGCAGGACGCCAGCTACAAGCCGCTGTCCCGGCCGCTGTTCATCTACCCGAAGGCTTCCTCGCTGGAGAAGAAGGAAGTCGAGGCGTTCGTCGAGTACTACGTCGAGAACAGCGCCGACATAGCCGAGAAGGCTCAGTTCGTGCCGCTGAACCCGACGCAGGAAGCGGAACTGAAGAAGGCACTCGAGCAGCTGAAGGCCGCGCACACCGCATGAGTTCCTCCTTCACCGGACGGCAGGCCGCTTCAGGAAGCCCCGGCTTCCTGAAGCGGTCCAAGCCGCGTTACGGCGAGAAGGCCATCAAGGTCCTCCTGGTGGCCGCCTCGCTGGTCTCGGTGCTGACCACGATCGGCATCGTCGTCGCCCTGATCCCACCCGCCGCCGAGTTCTTCGGCGAGGTGAGCATCGGCGAGTTCCTCACCGGCACCAACTGGGCGCCCCTCTTCGAGCCGCCGCACTTCGGCGTACTGCCGCTCATCGGCGGCACCCTGATGGTCACTCTCATCGCGCTGCTCGTGGCGGTACCCCTCGGCCTCGGTGCGGCGGTGTATCTGAGCGAGTACGCGAACCGTCGCGTACGGACCGTCTTCAAACCGCTGCTGGAAGTGCTCGCGGGCATCCCCACCGTCGTCTACGGCTTCTTCGCGCTGAAGGCCATCACGCCGCTGCTCCAGCAGATCTGGCCGGCAGGCGACGGACCGCAGATCTTCAACGCACTCGCCGCCGGCTTCGTCATGGGCATCATGATCATCCCCACGATCGCCTCGTTGGCTGAGGACTCCATGAACGCCGTGCCCCGCGCCCTGCGCGACGGCGCGTTCGCCCTGGGCTCCTCCCGCATGCAGGTCTCGACCCGTGTGGTGTTCCCCGCCGCGCTGTCCGGCATCGTCGCCGCCGTCGTGCTCGGCATCTCCCGTGCGCTGGGCGAGACGATGATCGTCGCCATCGCCGCAGGCGGGCGGCCGAACCTGTCCTTCAACCCCCTTGAGGGCATGCAGACGATGACCGCGTTCATCGCCGCGGCGGGCATCGGCGACCTGCCCACGGGCTCGACCGGCTACCAGACGATCTTCGCGGTGGGCTCCCTGCTGTTCGTGCTGACCCTGCTGATGAACCTGCTCAGCATCCGTCTGGTGCGCAAGTACCGCGAGGTGTACGAATGACCGACGTCATCGACCGCGACACGGCGGTCCCGGAGGCGCATCGCGCGCCCCGGCTGAAGGGCCGTGGCACACCGCTGCGCGAACGCTTCTTCCAGCTGAGCCTGTGGGCCTCGCTCGCCATCGCCGTCGTCTTCCTCGTCTCGCTCCTCGGGTACGTGCTCGCAGAGGGCTGGCCCCGTCTGGACCCGCGGCTCTGGTCGAACTTCCCGGACGTCATCACGCCGGAGAACGGCGGAGCCCAGTCGGCGATCATGGGCACGCTCTGGGTCATCGCCTTCACCGCCGTGTACTGCCTGCCGACGGGCATTCTCACCGCGATCTACCTGGAGGAGTACGCCGATTCGAACCGGTGGTGGAACAAGGCCATCGAGATCAACATCCAGAACCTGGCCGCCGTGCCATCGATCGTCTACGGCATCCTCGGCCTGGGAGTCATCTCCCGCGGCCTGGGCTTCGGCCAGACCGTCCTGACAGCGTCGCTGACACTGTCGCTGCTGGTCCTGCCCGTCGTGATCATCTCCTCCCGCGAGGCGATCCGCGCCGTACCGCAGTCCATCCGTCAGGCTTCCCTGGCCCTGGGCGCGACGCAGTGGCAGACCATTCGGCGACAGGTCCTGCCCGCGGCCGTGCCCGGCATGGCGACCGGTTCGATCCTGGCCCTGTCGCGCGCGATCGGTGAGGCCGCACCGCTCCTGCTGCTCGGCGGCCTGACGTACATCTCGTTCAACCCCACAGGTGTGCAGAGCCAGTTCACGGTTCTGCCGATCCAGATCTTCAACTGGATCAGCCAGTCCAGGGCCGAGTTCGTCTCGCTCGCATCCGCCGCGATCGTCGTCCTCCTGGTGATCCTGCTGGCGATGAACTCCCTCGCCATCTGGCTCCGCAACCGCTTCTCCCGTACCTGGTGACCGCTGTGAGCTCCACGACTTCCGGGACCGGCCGGCTCGAACCTTCCGCAGACTCTCCGCAGGAGACCGCCATGACCCCTCCCTCCGATGCCACCGGTGGCACCCGGACCCCCCAGGTCGCCTTCCGCGAGGCCCCTTCTCTGGCCAGTCCGGTCTTCGAGGTGGGCGGCCTGTCGGTCTTCTACGGCGACCACGAAGCCGTACGCGACGTGAACATGGATGTCGGCCACCGTCAGATCACGGCCATGATCGGACCGTCCGGCTGTGGCAAGTCCACCGTCCTGCGCTGCTTCAACCGCATGAACGACCTGGTCCCCGGCGCACGCGTGGCAGGCAAGGTCCGGTACCACAACGAGGATCTGTACGGCCGTGAGGTGGATCCGATCGAGGTCCGCCGTCGTATCGGCATGGTCTTCCAGAAGCCGAACCCGTTCCCCAAGTCGATCTACGACAACATCGCGTACGGGCCCCGGGTCGGCGGCTTCAAGGGAAACCTGGACGACCTCGTCGAGGAGACGCTCACCCACGCGGCCCTGTGGGACGAGGTCAAGGGCAAGCTCAAGACCTCCGCGCTCGCCCTCTCCGGCGGTCAGCAGCAGCGGCTGTGCATCGCGCGCACGATCGCCGTGAAGCCGGAGGTGATCCTCATGGACGAACCGTGCTCGGCCCTGGACCCGATCGCCACGGCCAAGATCGAGGACCTCATGGAGCATCTCGCCGAGGAGTTCACGATCATCGTCGTCACACACAACATGCAGCAGGCGGCGCGCGTTTCGCACCGAACGGCCTTCTTCACGGCGGACGTCGACGACAAGGACGTACGCCACGGCCGACTCGTCGAGTACGACGAGACCGCCCGGCTCTTCTCCAACCCCTCCGACCAGCGCACCGAGGACTACATCTCCGGTCGCTTCGGCTGAGTCCACCGTCCGGCGGTCCGCCCCAGCCAGGCCGGCCTTTGCGGCCCGCCACCGTGAAGGAGAACCACGGGTGACACCCCAAGCACCACAACCAGTAGACGTCCAGCAGCGCCGCGCAGGTGCCCAGGACGCCGGCACACGGCCGGGTCTGCTCCTGGCCGAGCCCGACACCGAGCTCGCCGCCCAGGTCATGGCCCGCCTCGAACGGGCGGGCGTCCCGGTGACCGTTTGCCACGACGGTGCGGAAGCCCTTCTCCAGGTCGGTGCTCACCATCCGGCGGTCGTCCTGCTGGGCGCCCCGCTCCCGATCGTGGGCGCCGCCCAGGTCACCGAGCTGATCGCACGCCTGCACCCGGTCCCCGTCCTCGTGGGTGCGGGCCCCGACGGGGTGGATGAGGCCACAGCCGCGCTGTCCGCCGGTGCGGTGGCCCTCGTGGCCCGCCCCTACCGCATCGAGGAGATACTGCCCTTCCTGACGGCCGGCAGGCGGCACGCGGGCGACGGCTCGGCCGGCACGCTGGTCGTCGGAGACATCGAACTCGATCCGGCCGGATTCCACGTTCATGTGCGCGGTCGCCCAGTGCAGTTGCCGGTACGAGAGTTCATGCTGCTGCACTATCTGATGCAGCACCACGACCGCGTCATCAGCCGCGGCGAGCTGACGCAGGCGCTGTGGGGCGCCGAGGTGCTGGACAGCAACACGCTGACGGTCCACGTCAGACGGGTGCGGAACCGGCTGCGCAGCGAGTCCGGCAGCTCCTGCACCATCGACGCGGTCCGTGGGCTGGGGTACCGGCTGGAGTGCAGCCCGGTGACGACCGGCTCCGCCTACCCGGCCTCGTCCGCACGGAAGGCGCGCCGGTAGGCGGCGGGCGTGGTGCGCAGGGCCTCGTGGAAGCGCCGGCGCAGGTTGACGGCCGAGGAGAGGCCGACCCTGCGCGCGATGGTCTCCACGGGCAGGTCGGTCTCTTCCAGCAGCGCCCGGGTTGCGGCGATCCGGCGGTCCAGCAGCCAGCGTCCGGGACTGATGCCCAACTGCTCGGTGAAACGCCGGGTCAGCGTGCGGGCCGAGACCTGCGAGCGGACCGCCATCTCGGCGACGCTGACCGGCTGGTCCAGCCGCCCGGACACCCACTCCAGCAGCGGCGCCAGCGTGTCGGCGACCGGTCCTGAGGTGGGCAGTTCGGCGTACTGCAGCTGGCAGCCCTCGCGGTGCGGCGGCATCACCATCTGCCGGGCGATCCGCATCGCGTACGCGGCGCCGTGGTCGGCGCTCACCAGATGCAGGCAGAGATCCACGCCGGCCGCCGATCCGGCGCTGGTGGCGACGTCGTCGTGGTCCACGTACAGCACGGCGGGGTCGATATGGACCTGCGGGAAGCGGGCGGCCAGTTCGTCGGCCCGGGCCCAGTGGGTGGCGGCCCGCCGGCCGTCCAGCAGTCCGGCCGCGGCGAGCACGAAGGCGCCCGAGCAGATGCCGACGATCCGCGCGCCGCGCCGGTGCGCGCGCCGGACCGCCGCGACCACAGCCGGCGGCACCTCGGTGCCGTCCGGCTGCTGCCAGCCGGGGACCAGCACGGTGTCCGCGCGCTCCAACGCGTCCAGGCCCGTCGTGACCAGCAGCTCGTAGCCGACCTGCGTGCGCACCGGGCCGGGGTGCTCGGTGCAGACCTCCAACGCGTAGCGAGCGGGGATCGCCGGGCCGTGGTCGCCGAACACCTCGGTCGCGCAGGCCAGCAGGAACGTCGACTGCGGGGGCTGCAACAGGGCCACGACCCGGTGCGGCGCCGGAGACTTCGGCAGCGAACGAAGCGTCATGGCGCGAAAGTACCTCATCATGTCGTTCAGGACACTGGGGTAATCAATTGGTCCAGTCCAATATTCTGTCCTGTGACCACCACGCAGACGCAGACCCAGACCGCCGAGGCCGATCCGCCGAAGGGCCGGCCGCCCGCCAGGCCCCCGTTGTGGGACCGGGGCTTCACGCTCTACTTCACCGCCCGTGCCGTCTCGCTGCTCGGCGACGCGATGATGCCGGTGGCCACCGCGCTCGCGGTCGGCCCCCTGTACGGGGTCTCCGGGGTCGGCGCCGTCCTCGGCATCTGGACCGGGACGTTCGTCCTCCTGGTCCTGTTCGGCGGAGTGTTCGCCGACCGGTTCGGCGCGCGCCGGATGATGGTCGGCGCGGACCTCGTCAGGGTGCTCACCCAGGGGGTGCTGGCAGCCGCGTTCTTCGCCGGGCCACCGCCCTTCTGGCTGCTGGTGACAATGGCGGCACTGGCCGGTGCGGCCGTTGCGATGTTCCTGCCGGGGAGCAACGGGATGGTCCCGCTGGTCGCCCGCGAGCCGCAGCGGGCCAACGCCACACTCAAGGTGGCCGACGCGCTCGCCCACCTGGTCGGCCCGGCCCTGGCGGGGCTGCTCATCGTGCTGACCGGCGCCGGGACCGTGTACGCGATCGACGCCGGCACCTTCCTGCTCAGTGCCCTGTGCCTGGCACTCATCCGGCTCGCCCCGGCCGGTCCGCCCAAGGAGACCCCGGCCGGCGCCGACTCCTCCGCCCGGACCGGCAGTTCACTCCGCCGTGACCTGCGCCAGGGCTGGCAGGAGTTCCGCGCACGCACCTGGATGTGGGCGGTGATCCTGATCTGGATGGTCTACGGCGTGCTGCTCTTCGGCCCGCTGGTCCCGCTCAGCTCGGAGCTGATCGGCGACCGGCTCGGCCCGAACGCCTTCGGCCTCGCCGTCTCCTTCCTCGGAGCCGGAACGGTGCTCGGCGGCCTGCTGGCCCTGCGACTTCGCCCGTCCCGGCCGCTGGCCGCCGGGACGGTGGCGATGACGCTGTACACCGTGCTGCCGCTCTGCGTGGCGCTGGACGCGGGCCTGCCGGTACTCCTGACGGGCCACGTCCTCGGCGGCGGCGCCTTGGCGTTCTGGTCGGTGATGTGGGCGACCAGCGTGCAGACCCACACCCCGCCCGCGGTGCTCAACCGGGTCTCCGCGTACGAGCTGGCCGGCTCGGTGTCCGGGATCGCGCTCGGCCAGATACTGGCCGGCCCTGCCCTCGCGCTGGCCTCCCCGGAGCGGCTGCTGCTGGTGTCGGCGGGCGCCTGCCTGGCAGGCTGCGTGGCACTGTTCGCGACCCCGGCGATCCGCAACCTGCGCCGCGCCGCTCCCACGGACGGCGGCAAGCCGGGGGCGCGGGGCGGACCGGAAGGGGACTGAGCGGCCCCGCGACCGAGGATGCGGTACGTCAGCGTTCGTCCGCGCTCGACAGGGCGTCGGTGATCAGGCGGGTGGCGAAGTCGCGGTCGTCGGTGATGCGGTTGATGTGCTCCGCGAGCAGGAAGGCGGTGGCTTCGAGGGGATTCATCTCCTCGTCGGTCCAGTCTCCGTACTGTTTGCGCCACAGGCTGGGGCTCAGATGGGTGCCCGCGGCGATGACCAGACCGGCCATGGTGGGGATGGCCTCGGGGCGGATGCTCTTGGGCATCATGCGCAGCGAGGCCACGAGAGTGGGCACCACGTACTCGATGACGTCCTTGTCGTGTTCTTCGTGGGCCTTCCGCAGCCAGGTCATGAACATGAAGATGAGCGTGCACGCGCCGTCCAGTAAGTCATTGGCTCCCTCGGGACCCAGCGACGCGGTGAACTGGTCGATCAGCACCTGTTGTTCGGGGTCGGTTTCGGTTTTGCCGTCGTAGATACCTTTGAGCCTGGAATCGATCATCAGGAGCGCTGCGCCCACATCGCCGGCGGGAGCGTACTTGGGGTCGCAAGGTGATGACACAGAGTTCCTCCTCAGGTAACTGCGATGAGCAGCACGACACGTCCGTACAGTAGACGGCCGGTGAGGCGGACTCCGGTGACTTACTGTCAGTCGAATGCGCGTTCCCTGTTCACCCGGGTGCGGACAAGGCCGCGAGATAGCCGGACAGGGCCGCCGCAGTACCGGCGAGTGGGAAGCGGGCGCCGAGCTGCCCGTCCGGGCGGACGATGAAGCCGGTCGCGCCGTCGGGGCGGTAGAGCCGGGCGAACTCTCCAGAGGCGTCACGGTATTGAGGGACGGCCGGGGCGTCGGGAGTCGGCGCCGCTTCGCGGGCGATGACGGCGACGGTCTGCACGCCGGTTTCGTGGTCCGGGCCGCCGTCGGACATCCGTCGCCCCCCGGCGGCGCCGGCCGCTTCGCCTGCTACAGCCAGGTCGGCGGCCCCGGCCGCGTACAGAATCAGCACATGCCTCGTGCGGCCACGCAGGATGTCGAGCAGGCGCAGCGGGTACGTGGCGACGGGGACGGTCAGACCGCCGCAATCCGGGGCCCGGTCGCCGGGCTGGGGTGCGTCGGCCGGCCCGTACGGGCTGCCTGCGAGGGGTCCGCTCCGGTAGTCGACGAGCAGTTGGGCCTCGCGGAGCATCAGGGTCCGCGGGTTGTCGGGATCGGTCTCGATGCCGTGGGTGGCGTGCCGGACGGTCCGGCCGACGACCTCCTCGCCGACCGGGCGGCGTTCGGCGTCGTAACTGGCGAGCAGGGCGGGCCCGGCCTCCCCGCGGATGACGAGGGCGACCTTCCAGGCCAGGTTGCAGGCGTCCTGGATGCCGGTGTTCATGCCTTGGGCCCCGGTGGGCGGGTGGATGTGGGCGGCGTCGCCCGCGACGAAGACGCGGCCGTCGGCGTAGCGGTCGACGATCCGGTGGCTGATGCGGAAGACGGAGGACCAGCGCATTCGCGAGAGGGCTGCCTGCCGGGGTGCCAGGCGGTCGACGACGGCCTGGATGTGTGACAGCTCCGGGGCACGGCCGCCCTCCAGGCCGTGCGCGACCTCGCCTGCCCTCCCGGGCGCCTGGTCCGTTGCCCCGGTGGAGAGTTCGGGCGGGACCAGCATCGACATGCGGTAGCGGCCGGCGCCGGGCAGCGGGATGCAGACCAGCAGGTCGTCGGTGGAGCCGTCGTCGCTGCGGTGGCTGGAGCGTACGCCGTATCCGTGCGGCAGGTCCCAGTCGGCCTCGACGTCGGCCAGCATGTACTCCTCGGGGAAGGCTCCGCCCTCGAAGGCGAGTCCCAGCCCCTTGCGGACGTTGCTGTGCGCGCCGTCGCAGCCGATCAGGTAGCGGGCACGGACCTCCTCGGCGGCGCCGGATGCGGTGCCCAGCCGGGCGGTGACCCCGTCCGCGTCCTGGGTGAACGACAGCAGCTCGGTGCCGCGTTCGATGGGCGTGCCCAGGGCCGCCACGTACTCCTCCAGAAGGCGCTCGGTCTCGTACTGGGGCAGCGCGGCGAACCCGTAGGGCACTTCTGGCGGTAGCGCGAGGTTGATCCGGGCCTGCTCCCGGCCGTTGACATAGATCAGTTGGCCGCGCATCGGAACGGCGGCTTCCAGGACGGTGCGGGCCAGGCCCATCCGGTCCCAGATCTCCAGGGTGCGAGGTTGGATGCCCACCGCCTTGGCGTACGGGAGACGGGCCGGCAGCCGGTCGACGAGACGGCAGCGCACCGAGTGGCGGCGGAGTTCGGCGGCTGCGCTCAGTCCGACCGGGCCGGCACCCACGATCAGTACGTCGGTTGTCCGGGTGTGCCCCACGGGTGCCTCCCAGTACCTGGTCCCGAACCGGTCCCGTACTCCCATGGTCGCCCGGCGGAGCGCGGTCGGCGAGCCGGGCGCATCGATGGTCTGGGTAGGCTCGGCGGCATGTGGCCTCGGGTGAACGGAATGCGAACGCTTGAACTGGGCAGCCCCGGCCGCCTTCGAGACGAGCTCAACGCCCTCGTGCTGGAGGGAGCCAAAACCGCCACCGCCACCCTGCTGGCCGAGTACGCGGAGGAGGGTGAGGAGCGTGAGTTTCCCGGAGAACGCCTCGCTCTCCTGGACAACGACGGCGCTGTCCTCGCGGAACTCCAGGTCACCGACGTGATGACGGTGCCCTTCGGCGAGGTGCCCTGGGGTTTCGCCGAGGCCGAAGGCGAGGGCTACACCGACCTCTCCCATTGGCGCCGAGCCCATTTCGACTTCTGGCGGGACGTCGAGGGCCGCAGTGTCGACGAGACCACGCCTGTGGTGTGCATGCACTTCACCCGCACGATCTCGCCACCCGCCGGACCAGCCCTCTAGAGCTTGGTGAGTGCCCGCATCGCGTCGCGCTCGATGCGCGAGAGCTCGTGGAGGACGGCGCCGGCCTGGATGAGGTTCTTCGCGTCGCCGGATTCACCTGCCGCCGCGAGGAGTGCGGCCACCTGTGTCCAGAGGATGGCCGCCTCGGCGTACAGGCTGTGGCCGGTACGCAGATGGCTGCTGTCGATCAGCTGGGAACACTCGGCGAGGAAGTCCCGGTAGAGATTGCGGAACAGGGCGCCGCCGGTACCGGCCCTCTCCATGAGGCCGGCGGTTCGTGTCAGGTCCTCGCTCGGATTGTCGCTGCGCTGCAGCCACTTCGGCACTTGCTCCGCGGACTTCTCGATGCCCCGGTGGCCCAGGTTCGCGATGGGCGGGTTCAGGAAGGCGTCGGCGCAGGTCTTGATCGCGGGGATGATCCGGTCCTGCGGTGACGTCGGGCCGCTGGGCACTGTGACGGTGAAGGAGCGGTGCTTGGCGGTCATCGGGCCGCGCTCGGCCCTGGCCCTGGCCAGGGCGGCTAGGCCGGTCGTGACGGCTCCGCCCTGCGGGGCGGTGTCCACCAGGTAGGCGTCGTGTTCGTCGTACCCGTACATGGCCACGACGTGTCCGCCGAAGTGCACCTTGGTGCTGAAGTAGTCCAGGTGGTAGCTGTCGAGCTGAAGCCCGACCGGCCGGCCGGCGTCGATGGGTGCCGCCACGTTCTGCCACGCCTTGCGTGGAGAGGTGGTCTCCTCGACCAGCAGTTCAAGCCCGAGTGCGGCGGCCAGGTTCCTGGTGAGCTCGAACGGCTTGACCCGGCCTCCCAGGAAAGGGAAACCCATGGCTTTGCTGTCCCAGTAGATGAAGGACAGCCCGGAGCCGAGCCCGAACAGCATGGGTTCGGACAGGTCGAGTCCCTCATGCCGCAGCAGCACGCCCAGCGCCGTCGTCTCGCAGTGCTGCATACCGCGGACATCGATGTCTTTCACCATGGCCATGCCGCTCATTCTCCCCCCGCACCGGGCGAACGGCGGTGATCGGCGGTGAGCGCACTGGATCCCCCCGCCCTTCATTGATGACGACCACCCCTCCAAGGGGATCAGGCTGCGTCGGGTGACTGATGGCGGCTCATCCGTTCCTGCATGTGCCCGAAGAACTCCTCGGGCGGTGTCATCCCCGCCGTGACTCTCACGAACTCATCGCGTGCCGAGGGGCTCTGCGACACGGCGAGGAGCAGTTGCCGCATCTCAGGAGGCGGCGGCTCCATGGCCGCGAACTCGGCCGTGAACTCGTACATGCTCGTGACCTGGGCGTCCCTGGCTTCCTGGGCGGCCCGCATCGCCTCGTCGAAGGACCGACGGCCGGTGAGCACGTCGTCGAGCGCGCCGGCGCACCGCTCCGCGTCCCGGAACGCGTCCTGGATGCCCTGCGCGGTGATGGGGTCCTTCAGGTATCCGGCGTCGCCGACCAGAGCCCAGCCGGGACCGTATGGCTTGCGGAAGTAGTTGGGAACGGCCATGCCGACGAACCGCTCGGCCCGGGTCGCCTTCGCGACCCGTTCGGCGAAGGCGGGCGCCCGGGCCAGCGTGGCGTGGTAGTTGTCTTCGACGTCCCCGCGGCGGGCCTCGAAGTCCCGCATGGACCAGCCGCATATGACCATCGTCAGGTCGTCGTTGGTGGGCCACGCGGCGAAAGCGCAGTCTTCTCGGTCGTACGCCTCGAAGATTCCGCTCATGGGCAGCCCGGCCCAGTACGTGTAGTAGTAGGCGTTGATCTTCGGCTTCTCCGCGTATCCGACGGCGCCCGTCGCCCTCGCGACGGACGAATGGAGCCCGTCCGCGCCCACGACGAAACGCGCGTGCTCGGTTGCGGAACTGCCGTCCTTGCCATGCCCCTTGATCCCGGTCACCGTCGTCCCGTCGAACAGGACTTCCCCGACCGTGAACCCCTCGCGCACCTGGGCGCCGGATTCCGCGGCGGCGTCCACGAGGATCTTGTCCAGGACCGTGCGGCGCGGCGCGTAGGAGGCCTCGAAGCCCTCTCCGGCCGGGGACCCGGCGATGGCGAACGGTCCCAGGTCGAACGCATACGTGTCGATGGGCGGACACCCGGTCGCCACGACCCGCTCCAGTAGTCCCCACCGGTCCAGTGCGGCCAGTCCCGGGGGATGGATCAGATGGGTGGAGATCGTGTCGCTCGGAAATGTCGCCCGGTCGACCAGGAGAACCCGGTGACCGAGGCGGGCCAGCAGCATCGCGGTGGGCGCGCCCGCGCAGCGCGCGCCCACGACGATCACGTCGTAGTGGTGGTTCTGGCCGTCGGCTGAGCCGGCCCTGCCGCTCATTGATCTCACCTGCCGGTCGGACGCATCGCCCGAGGACGGCCGGCCGAGCGATTTGAAGGCCCAGCCTTCGCCGCTGACGGTGCTTGTCCCTTCCTACGCTAGAACACCTTCGCGCTCCGGTCTCGGCAGGACGGTCCCCTCGACGTGCCCGTCCCCGGGGCCGTCCTGCGAGCCCGGCGGCGCAGCGACCCGCTCCGCCGCGCGTGTCACTCGTGGGCAGTACGCTCGTCGCGGAATCGCCGATGTGATGAGGCCCCATGCTGGATACCGCGACCAACCAATTCGTCAGTACGGCCACCGCGCTGTCGCCGGAAGCGCTCGCCTCGGCGTTCGACCGGCTGGTCGACCTCCGCACCGAAGGCGGCAAGGAGGCGAGCCGTGCAGCGGTGCCGTCCGCCGCCGAGAACTCCGAGCTCGACCACCGGATCCGCACCGCCCTCCTCCCTCGCGCCGCCGAACTCGACGCGCACTTGGCCGGGCTGCACTCCGACGCACGGGCCGCGATCTCCACGGCGGCCCGAGCGATCCTGAAGCGGGGGAATCTGACTGCGGGGCAGTTCGACGTGCTCGTAGAGCCGTTTGTCGGCCGCGGCGTGGAGCTCCCGCAGCACTCCACCCGCGAGCCGGGAACGCAGGCGGTAGGCATCGACGCGCTCTGAACGGCTACCGGGCGATGGCATGCATATGTGAAACTCGCCATCATGATTTCTCCCTCCGAAGCCCGGAAACTGCTCGTGGCGTATTTCGCCGAGCATCCGCCGGCGATTTCGGGCGAGTTGTACATCGCGCCCGAGTGGTACGAGGACGCCGTGGACTACCTGCCTGTCTGGGGCGCGCGGGAGTTCCACATCGAAGGCCGGGAGGCGTTCGGCCGGTGGGACAACCTCGCCATCTTCATCGACAAGCGCACCGGCGAGGTTCGCTCGGACTGGTACACGCCGAACTTCCGCAAGATCAGGGCGATGACGCCCATCGCGGTCTGAAGACTGTAGGTATCGGCGGTGTTGTGCCAGCCGTTGGATCCACGAGGTGGGGCGTGCGCCGGTGCCCTCGTGCACGACCCCCGCCGACCCCAGCGGGCCTACGGGGAACCGGGGTGTCGCCCCTCGGGGGAGGGGGCGCGAGCATGCTCGCTTCGGTCGACGAACCGGAGTCCGCCGACCGTCCGTCGACCGGAGCGAGCATGCCCTCTGCTGGATGGCTGGGAGCCCGGCCACGTCGCCCACGGTCCCACCTGGGTGTCGCGCTGCGTGTCAGACGACGTCTGCGCGGGCCGTGCCCATCCCTAGGGCGTCGACCCAGTGGATGGACTCGATGTCCGTGATCGTCACGCCGTACGACCCCCACCGGGGCACGTTGCCCCTGAGATCCCAGGTGCGTATGCCCGCCATCCCGGCGACCGACTGGCCGTTCACGTACAGCTGGAGCGAACCGGACGTGTCCGACCGGACGTCGATGCCGAGTTCGATCTTGTTCCAGGTGCCCGGGGCCCACGGCACGCTGCCGGCCAGGATCCACTGCTCGCCCGGAGCCACGTACCAGATCTTGAGCCGGCTGTCCTCGACCTTCATGATCACCGGGTAGTTCTGGTTCTGCTCGGCGTCGGTGCCCCACGACTTCCACTGGAAGACGGTCTGGGTGTTGCCGGTCTTGGTCATCGACCACCAGCCGAACCAGTACGAGCGGCCTGCGGTGAAGGTGTGGCCGTTGATGCCCATGCCTTCGCAGCGGCTGGAGCCGGGAGACTTGTGGAACCCGAAGATGTCGCCGTGTCCGTCGTTCCAGTCGGTGACGTGGACGTACGACGGCGCGTCGCACAGGACGTGCTGGAAGACGCCCGTTCCGTGCGAGGCGTCGCCGTCCCATTCGGCGGCGGCGGTCGCGGGCGAGGCGGTGAGGAGCGTCATGGCCGTGGCGGTCGCGATGACCGGTACGGACAGCCGACGGGCGGCGGTCCGCCAGGTGTTTCCCTGCATGGTGCCCCCCTCTCAGGTAAGCCGGACCCGGACCCGCTGCGGGGCTCCGGAGGCTTGGGTGAGGTCGCCGAAGGTGAGCTTCAGTGTGGCACCCGTGCTCACGGCCGTGACGGTGGCGGGCTTGGAGATCACGGACGAGACCCGCTTCTCCCAGGTGATCTGCAAGGAGGTCGCCTGGCGGGCCGGGTCGGAGACCACGACGGTCGCCGTCCCGTCGCGGTGTTCGCGGACGAGGACGGACGCGGGCGCGTCGGCGGAGAGGTGTCCCGCGGTGCCCGCGGTCCAGAAGTTGACCGCGGTCAGGCCGAGTCGGGGCACGCGGATGCCCTGCTGGGAGCCGGTGTTGGCGAGGATGTGCAGCCAGCCCTTGTCGGCGGCCCGCAGTGCGGTTGTCCTGGCGCTCGCGCCGGGCAGCAGGACGTACGCGTAGCCGCCGTCCGTCGGGTCGGTGCCGTGGTCGGTGAAGAGGGTGAGGTAGCGGCGGGTCAGCGGGGTGGTGGGCCCGCCGGTGTTGATGTCCCGCCAGGCACCGGTCCGTTCCTCGCGTACGGTGCTGAGCCCCAGCCCCTGGGGGAAGACGTAGCCGGCGTGGCCCGCTATGTGCGCCCAGCCCGCGTCCTCGAAGGTCTGCCGCAGGCCCTGCCCACCCGGCTGCACCCGGCCGTCGACGGTGAGCGCCGGCGCGCCCGACGTACCGAGGGCACGGTTGTCCACGGTGGTCTCAACGGCGTAGCCGTCGGCGGAGGCGATGCCGGCGCCCAGGCAGACGACGGAGTCGTCCAGCCAGAACCAGGACTTCCTGGCGTTCATCGTGGAGGACAGGCCGACAAGGTGCTGTCCGGTGGCGCCGAACTCGCCGTCCGTGGTGCCGCCCACCCAGGCCGCGTTCGGCATGGGCTGGCCCCAGTTGCCGCCCTCGCCGTCGGCGAGCGGCTTGCGGGAGGCGGTGATGCCGGGCAGGCGGTACGGATCGACGGTCGGCCAGTACGCGTCCGAGTGCTGCTCCAGGCCGAAGTCGTCGCCCCACCAGGAGAGCCAGCCGGCGCCGGTGTGGTAGCCGCGGGCGTGTTCGCCGTTGCCGTACTCGTAGTGGGCGATCCGCTTCGATGCCATGGAGACCGAGGCGCACCAGCCGCGGCGGCGATGGGTGGCCCGGTCCATGTGGTGGAACAGTCGGTGCTGGACCGGTTCGGGCGCCGGCTTGACCGAGGTGTCGTCCAGCAGGGACTGCAGCAGAGCGGCACGGACCAGGCTCAGCTGCGGGTTCTTCAGCGGCGGCGAGAAGTAGTTGCGCTGCATCCACCCCTTGACCATGGCGCGCCAGCGGGCGTTCTCCGTCTCGCTCGCACCCTGGCCGATGAGCACGATGGTGGCCAGCAGTGAGTGTGCCCGGCTGTGTTCGGAGGTTCCGGCCCGGCTGATGCCTCGCGAGGAGACGTTGTCCATGATCAGGCCGTTGTGGACGAACGGCGCGATGGCGTTGTCGACGGTGTCCAGGAAGAGCTGCGCGTCCGGGGAGTTCACCGGCCACGGGGACTCGCGCAGCAGCGCCATGAGGCGTCCGACGCCGTCGTGGAGGACGGAGCCGTATCCGCCGATGTACGGGATGTTGCGGTGCTGGATGAAGGACCCGTCGGCGTAGAAGCCGTCGCCGCTGGTCACGTAGGGGAAGACGGGGTTGAGTGCGGCGACGGCGCGCGCGAGGCGGTCGGCGTTCTCGCCGACGACGGAGCGCAGGATCACGCTGCGGCACAGGTCGACGCGGTTGGCGCCGGTGGACGTACCGGTGTACGAGTCGAAGACGGAGTCGGGGACGAAGTGGTCGACGGCACGGCAGTAGGCGGCGATCTGGTCGGCCGTCAGGTGGTCGTGGACCAGCACGCAGGTGTCCATCAGCGCCTGCGGGGCCCCGATCTGCCAGTTCCACCAGTTGCCGTAGCGGGAGGTGGTCTCGTTGTAGACCCGGGTGTGCAGGTGGTCCAGACCGGTGAGGACGGCCTGCAGGACGGCGGGGTCGTCGGTCAGCCCGGTGCCGGGCTGGGCCCAGGCCTGCGCGAGAACGCCGATCCGGTTGTAGCTCTCGTTCATCTTCGCGGAGAAGGCGTACGACTCGGCGTCCGTGTCCGGCTCGGGGTCCCGCCACACGGCGTCCGGCCACAGCGAGCCGTCGGCGGGGGCCATGGTGGACAGATGGGCCCGAGCGTTCCTGCCGAGGTCGGCGAGCAGGGTCTTGAACGGCTCGGCGGTAGGGCTGAAGCCGCTGCCGAGGACGAGGTCGCGCCAGGTGCCGCGCAAGGCGGCGAACTCCTGCGTGCCCACGGCCACGGCGGCGACCGGAGCGGCTGCGGCCCCGACGACGCCGAGAGCCAGTGCGGTGCCTCCGGTCACCTGGAGAAAGGTGCGGCGGCGCAAGGAAGGGGACATGGCGGACCAGCCTTTGCGGGGGAGTCGGTGGGGAGTTGCTTGAACGGCAGCTTCCGCAAGCGCTTTCTGTACGTCAAGGGACGAGGGCGACTCGGTCAGTAATCGGTCAGCCATGGGGCACGGAAGCGCCCGGGCGGGCCGGGCCGTGTCCGACGGGCAGGTGCCTACCGCCGACGCCCTTCACCGGCCTCCTGGCCATCAGCTGCCCGTCCGGCTCCGCAGGAGTCCCGGATCACCAGCCTCGGCAGCCATTCGACGGCGGAGTGCGGGGCATCGGGTTCCTCCAGCCGGCGTACGAGCAACCGGACCGCCGCCTCGCCGACGGCGAAGGTCGCCGGGCTGACGGACGTCAACGCCACGTCCGCGAGCGCGGCCATCTCGTCGTTGTGGCACACGAGCGCGAAGTCCTCCGGTACGCGCACGCCGTGTGCCAGCAGCCGGTGCAGCAGGTTCACCGCGTCGATGTCGGTGTGCACGAGCCCGGCGCGGACCTCCCCGGCGCCGATGAGTTCGAGCAGACGATCCCCTCCGACGTCGTCGAGGTGCCCCCTCGGTTCGTCTGCCCCGGGCGAGAGGTCGTCGTCGGGAAGCCCGAGAGCACGGACCGCCGACAGATAGCCGGCGCGCACAGCGGGTCGCGTGTGGGTGCGCCGGGCCAGCAGCGCGACGCGCCGGTGTCCGAGCCGCGCCAGGTGCCGTACCGCGAGGGCCGCTCCGCCCGCGTGGTCCGACACCACACGGTCCAGGTGGGAGCCGGGCACGCCGAGGGGTATCCGTCGCTCGACGAGCACGGTGGGGACCGCGGGCTCCGCGAAAGGCGCCGCCTCCGCCTCGTCGGGACCGTCAACGGTCCAGCTCGGAGCGAGGAGCAGACCGTCGACACCGGCACCGAGCAGCGTGGTGACGTGCTGGAGGTCGCGCTCCGCCGCGTAGTCGGTGATGCCCACGAGCAGGCGGGCCCCCGCGTCGGCCGCGGCCTGGCGGGCGCCCTGGATGACCGCCCGGAAGTAGTAGTCGGACACGGGCACGACCATGCCCAGCACCAGTCCGCTCGGCGCCTGAGGCGCGGCCCGGCGGGCGAGCCGGGCATCGCGGGCGTTGAGCGGCGCGGTCGGCCAGGTGATGCTGCCGTGCAGCCGTCGCAGGCGCCCCACCGCGGCCAGCGCGGCCACGTCGCGCCGGGCGGTCTCCACGGAGACGCCCAGATCCGCCGCGAGCTCACTGACGCGCACGCTCTCGCGCTCACGGACGAGCCGCAGGATCCGGCCATGCCGCTGTTCCACGCTCTCTCGCATCGACGGCGGCTCCTCGCTCCGGTCGGTTGATCGCGGGCGCAGCCTAGCGCCGGCTCCTCGAAGCCATTGGCAGGCTGCCCCGGAATCCGGTCCGTTGCAGGACGCCGGGACCGCTACCGTCAGGCGGGTGAGTGATCTTCAGCCAGTCGTATGGCTACTTACGGCATGCCCGACTCGGGCAAGACCACCTGCGCGAAGGCGTTGGCACGAGGCGGTCTCGTCCGTCTCTCGGTGGATGACCAAATGACAGCCCTGCACGGACGGATCGGCAAGGAACACGCCGAGTACGAACACCTCGCGGTTCAGGCTCCCGTGATCGAGGCCGTTCGGCGCCAACTCGTCTCGCCCCTGCGGGAAGGCCGTTCGGCAGTGCTGGATCACGGCCTGGGCACCCGCGCGGCCAGGGACGACTACAAGCAGTTGGTCGCGGACAATGGCGCCAGGTGGCGGCTGTCCACTTCCAGGCTGATCGCGACGAGTTGTTGCGGAGACAGGCGGCGACGAGCAGGACCTTCTGCTCGCAGGACACCGCAAGCCCGCGAGGCTGTACGTCACCGACCCGCGTCCTTGCGCGGCCGTCGTCGGCCGGCTGAAGGAGCCTCTTGCTGCTCCCAGGCCCTGGAAAGCGCGTCGGTGAAATCGCTGTGCGATTCGTGACCTGCAGCGCCTAGAGTCTGCGCGGTCAAGGGGAGGGAATCCGCAGATGAGGAACGTAAGAGGGCTGGCCGTCACAACCGCGGCCGGAATCGCTGTGCTCATGATGGCGAGCTGCGGGCCGAAGGAGCAGTCCACGGAAGACAAGGGCGCTGACACATCTCGGTCGGCGCCCTACGCGGGGGTCGAGGAGCTCCCGGAGAAACTGGCCGCCGACGGCACGACGGTCGTGGTGGGCGACCCGGCCGCGGCAACCACGGTCCGGCTGTACGAGGACCCACGCTGCCCGGTCGTCGAGGAGTTCGAGGCGACAGGCGCCCCGGCGCTGCGCGAGATGACGCTGCGCCGCGAGGCCAGGACTGAGTACACTCTGGCGTCCTTCAGGGACGACCGCGTGGGCGGCGACGGATCGAAGAGGGCGGTCAACGCACTTCGCGCGGCGCTGGAGGTGGGCAAGTTCACCGAGTACCACGCGGTGCTGTTCGAGAACATGGCCGAGAACGAACGCGCAGGCGGCTACACCACGGCCTCTCTGCTGGAACTGGCCGGCCAGGTCGAGGGGCTGCGGAGCGAAACCTTCGACTCCGCCGTGGCAACGATGGCGTACAAAGACTTCGTCACCGCCTCTGAAAAGACGTACGAGGCAGCCGGTGGTGACGACCCACGCGGCCCTGGCACCCCCACGGTCGCCATCAACGGCACACAGATCACGGGTGACCTGTACGGCTGGCTCTTCGAGGCGGAGTCGTTCGCCCAGCTCCTGAACTCAACCCGCAACTAGGCGGTTTCGTCTGTGCCACGGAGGGGGCGAGTGATGCCGGGTGTTCACGGGTGGCACCCCGGAGCGATGCGACCTGGATCCGACGTCACCGAGAACGGCCTGCGGCATCTGCTCAATGCGTGGGATCCGATCGGTGTCGCTGACGATGTACAGGACGAGTACGACTGCATGCTTGCCCCTTTGCTTCAGCAGCTCCGGGGTGGCGCCGGTCAGGCGCAGATCGGTGAGTTCCTGCGGCACGAGCTGGAGGATCACTTCGGTCTTACCCCTCTGCCATCAGAGCCGGAAGCGATGGCTGCCCGAGTGATCTACTGGTGGGCAGCTGCGGGCAAGGGCGATGGCACCGGCTGCGTGTAGTCGCCCCTTCCGGATCGTCTGATCGTTTGTGCGGGTGTGAGGTCGACTGACGCGCAGCGGGCGCGGATCGAGCCGTTGCCTCCGGACCGGGAGCCGAGGCAGGGGGGTAGGTGGCTGGACCACCGAGAGGTGATCGACGCCATCGCTTGGAGGTTTCTGGCAGGGGCACAGTGGGTGGTGCAGTTGCCTACTTCTCCAGCAGGTGCACCTCTGGAAGCTGCCCTATTTCCGTCAGGTCCGGGACTTTGACGTCGAGCTTCCGAGAACCACACCCCTCACCGATCGCCGACTGCGTCAAAGAACTGGAACGGGACCTGGCTGCGGCCCGCCCGGCCTGCGTCAGATGATCCGGGACGAGAACCGACAGCAGCTGCTTCAGAAAGGCCGGTAGATGCGGTCGGGATCAGCGAAGGCCGCCTCGGCGAATTCCGCGAAGTCCATGTTGGCGATCGACAAATTTGCGTGCACGTCGTGGACGCCGGCCGGGACGGTCCGGAACTCTCGGGGCAGCCGGGAGTCGATGAGCTCCTGGTAGTACATCGGGTCGAGGTCCTCCTCCTCGGCAATGTCGAGGGCGAGTAGCGCGTGATCTGCAGAGTGCATCGTGACCCGGTCGGCGAGGAACACAACGCTCAGATTTTCGTCCTGCCTCGCCTCCTTGAGGACCTCATCGGGCGTGAGATCGGCCCAGGCAGGATCGTCGACGAGGTGAACAGAGGGCTCAAACTTACTGTCGCCTCCCCACGGCTGAGCCAGGTCCGCGACCACTGCCTGCCATGCAACCTCGTCCCTATAGTCAGTGCGGATGATCAGGGCATCAAACTCGTCACGCCCTGGAATCTCAAGCAGCGCCTTCATGCATCCCCTCCAACAGTGCCCGACATGGGGGCGACTGTCTCATGAGCCACCGACAGCACATAGGGAAGGTTCCTGAACTGCGCAAATGCCGCCAGGTCTGAGCGCTTACACGCACCCGTTCACCGTAGAAGGCTGGGCCTGCAGACGCGCGTCTTGCTGTAGGGGCCGTACGGACTTGTCCGATGCGGCTGTGAGCATCCGATTTCCGGGTGGCAGCCTCTTCCAGGATGAGCCTGGGGCTGCCGTGGCCGTCTCGAGGCATGCAGGCAGCTGCCCCGTGGCGGTCCTTCCGCTGGTATCAGGGGCAGAAGCACTACTCAGGTACTTACTGGTCTTCCACGATGCGCGGCCACGTGGTCTACGAATCACGCCTCGAACTCGCCCGGCTCTTGTACGCCGATTTTGATCACCTCGTGCTGCACATCGCTGCCCAGCCTTTCCTCCTGAAGGCAGTGGTCGGCGGCGAGATGCGCAGGCACGTACCGGACTTCCTCCTGGTGACTACCCGCGGTCCGGTGATTGTCGACGTGAAGCCGCACAGCCACGTGAGATCCCTGCTGTCGCGTGCGGCGGCGAGTGGCTGGACACGGGAACTTGCTGAGGCCCGCGGCTGGCGCTACGCGCTCTGGAGCCAGCCACCGCCGGCCGAACTGTCGAACCTCCGGTTCTTGGCGGGCTACCGACGTAGCCAGCTGTTCAACCCGGACTTGATCGACATCATCCGGGGAGCGGACCTTGAGGGCGTAACGCTTGGACAAACGGCGCGACCTATCCCTCAGTTTCCCGAGCCGCAGGTCAGGGCGGGCATGTTCCACTTCTTGTGGACCCACCGGCTGGTTACAGATCTCGCTGCTCCCCTCGGCCCGTCCCACACGCTGAAGAGGCTGACGTGAATGAGGCAGGGGCCCGGGGCGGACGTTGGTGATCGAGCGGACGCGCGCTCGGGTGATCGCGCGCTACGGTCCAGAGATCGTGGCGCAGCCGAGCCGTGCGCCACCTTTGCACCGCCGAGGAGATCGCCCAGGCCGTCCCGTGGCTGTGCAGCCCCGGCGCGAGCTGCGTGTCACTGGCGTCGCCCAGCCAGTCGACGGCGGCTGCACCGCCCAGTAACCCTTCGCCCCACCCGACGAGAAGGACCGTCATGGAATTCGTCCGGCGCGGCAGTAGGGCCTCCAATAGGGCCTCCCTGCCACCGTTTTGATCAGCTGAACCATGCGTGGGCCCTGGACTCGTGCTGCCGATCCACACCGCATGCGCCTGGTCACCGCTACGGCGGACCGGTCCTGTTACCTTCTCCCGTCGGCACTCGTCATAGGTGCGACGACCGAATTCGAACGGTCATCGCACCAACGAGTGAATCGAGAACGGCTTGCTGACCAACATCATGTACGTGACGCTCTACGTCACCGATCAGGACCGCGCGCTGGAGTTCTACACCGAGGGGCTCGGCCTGGAGAAGCGGCTCGACTTCCCTGGGCCCGACGGGCGTTTCCTCACCGTCGGTGTTCCCGACAGCCCGGTGCAGATCATCCTGTGGTCGCATGCGGCGGCCGCGGGACAGGCCGGCAGTGCGGGCGCGCCCGGTCCGCTGATCCTCGAATCTGAGGACTTGCGAAAGGATTTCGAGATCATGCGCAGGCGCGGCGTCATCTTCGAAGAGTCCGAACCCGTGGACTATCCGTTCGGCGTCCGCATCGAGGCGGTGGACCCGGACGGCAACCGGATCTCGCTCCGTCAGCCGCGAAAGTCGTGAGCGCCCACCCGTCCGGCCTCGTGACCGAGGCGTTCGAAGCCCAGCGCGATCGGCTGCGCGCCGTTGCGTACCGAGTGCTGGGTTCGCACGTCGACGCCGAGGACGTGGTCCAGGAAGCCTGGATGCGCCTCGCCCGCCAAGACGCGGCGGCCATCGACAACCTGGCCGGTTGGTTGACCACTGTGGTCGGCCGAATCAGCTTCGACCTCCTGAGATCCCGTCGAGCCCACCCCGAAACCGCTTACGGGCAGGAGTCTGCGGACCTCGTGGTGACGCCCGCAGACGGCCCCGCGCCCGACGAGCAGGTACTGCTGGCCGATTCGGTCGGCCTCGCCCTGCTCGTCGTGCTCGACGCGCTCACCCCGAGCGAACGCCTGGCGTTCGTCCTGCATGACATGTTCGCGGTCCCGTTCCAAGAAGTCGGCCAGATTCTGGGCAAGTCCGCCGACGCCTCCAAGATGGTCGCCAGCCGCGCCCGCCGCAAGGTCCAAGCCAGGGACCGGCCGGCGGGCCCCGGCCGCGAGCACCGGGAGGTCGTCCAGGCCTTCCAAGCCGCGGCCGTCAGCGGCGACTTCGAGGCGCTCCTGCGTGTGCTCGACCCGAACGTGAAGCTGACCGTCGACACCCCCGACGGGGTGGTCGTCACCCTCGGCGCCACCAAGGTCGCCGCCGGTGCCCGCATGTTCTCCGGTGAGGTCGCCAGCCACCGACCCGTGCTGCTCAACGGCATCCCCGGCCACATGTCCTGGCGCCCAGACGGAACCCCTCTCTCCATCGTCGCCTTCACAGTCGCCGAAGGCCGGATCACCGGCATCCGCATCGTCGTCGACCCGGCCAAACTCGCCTCGGTCCATCTGCCCGCCCCGACCTGAGCCGGTGCCGTCAGGTCTGCCCGTGCATGTGCAAACTACGCCGGCTGCAAGTGAAGCGGCCGGCCCCGGAGGGGGCCGGCCGCCGGAAGTTGGGACGGTGGGGCGGAGGGAGAGAGCTGGCCCTCACTGTCGACGGGCAGAGGTGGCGCAGCACCGGATCGGGTGAGGCCAATGAACGGGCGAAGGTCGCGACGAGGCCGTGCGGGTTACTCGATGTCGATGTCCCGGACCCAGCCGCGTCGATGTCGTGCCGTGCCGAGCTTCGCGGTTCAGCGGACGCATTCTTTCGAGTGGCAAGGATCGGATCTGTCCGCCTCTGCCGCGGGAGGCCGGCATCGTGCCGTCGCCCGGACCGTCAGCTGGGCACGGCTTCCGGGACCGCCGACGTGTCGGTTTCCATCGCACCGCCCGCAGGAGAGGCGGGAATGAGGAAGGACGCGATGAGCCCGAGGAGGACGAACCCGGCGGCGACGTAACCGCCGAGAACCACGCCGTCCGTCATCGCGGCGCGGGCCGCGTCCGCGACGGAGGCCGTCTGCGGGTTCGCGGCCAGGGGGCCGATCGCCGCTCCCGCGCTGTCGGTGACGGCCCCGGTGAGCTGGCCCGCCTCGCCCGCGGGCAGGCCGCCGCCCGTGAGCCGGTCGTTCAGACGGGTGCTGAGCGTGGTGAAGAACACCGTGGTCAGGGCGGCGATGCCGAGCGCAGAGCCGAGCTGGCGGAAGGCGCTCTGGATCCCGGACGCCTGCCCGGAGCTGGCTTCGGGGATGTCGTTGAGGACGACGTTGGTGACCTGGGCGGTCGCGAAGCCGACGCCGATTCCGTACAGGAAGAGCACCAGGGAGACGGACCACCAGGAGCTGTCCGGGGCGGCGATCAGCCCGATCCCGGCGAGCCCGACGACCTCCAGCGCGAGACCGACGCGCAGCTGGCCGAGCGGGGCGACCTTGGCGGCCATGCCGAAGCTCGCGCCGCTGGCGACGAAGGAGCCGATGGCGACGGGCACGAGGGCCAGACCGGCCTGCAAGGCGCTGTAGCCGAGAGTGAACTGCAGCCACAGCGGCAGGATCGCGACGACGCCGAACTCGCCGATACCGATGATCAGCGTGGCGATGTTGCCGCTCCGGAACGACGCGATGGAGAACAGGCTCACGTCCATCAGGACCCGGTCCGCGTCACCCGTGTGGCTCAGGGCGATCTGCCGCCGCACGAAAGCGAACAGGGCGGCGGCCGACAGGACCAGGGCCACCAGGACGGGCGAGGGGCCACCGGACCAGGTGAGCCCGAGGACCTCCAGCGGGTGCACGGTGGCGATCCAGCCGTACGTACGTCCCTCGACAAGGCCGAACGCGAGCAGCCCGAGACCGGCCACCGAGAGCAGCGCGCCCGGTACGTCGATACGGCCCCGGGTCCGGGGCGACGGGGCCGTGTACAGAAGCACACCGGCCCCGACGAGCACGGACAGCGGCACGTTGATACCGAAGGCCCAGCGCCAGGAGACGTGCTCGGCGAGCCAGCCACCCAGCAGCGGGCCGAGTGCGGCGGCCGCGCCGATGGTCGAGCCCCACACGGCGAACGCCTGACCGCGCGCCTTACCGGTGAAGGTCGCCTTCAGCAGGGACAGCGAGGTCGGCAGCAGCATCGCCGCTCCGGCGCCCTGGAGGAACCGCGCCAGGATCAGCAGCCCGCTGTTGGGCGCGAGCCCGGCCAGCACGCTGGTCGCACCGAAGACGACGACACCACCGAGGAAGATCCGGCGGGCGCCGAAGATGTCGGCCAGCCGGCCGGTGAGCAGGAGCAGCGCCGCGAAGACGATCGCGTACGACTCCTGGATCCACTGCGCCTGGGCCGATGTGGCGTCCAGGTCCTCGATGACCGAGGGAACGATCACGTTCACGATCGTGGTGTCCACCACGATCAGTGCCACCCCCAACGCGATCGCGATCAGGCCGAGCCACCGGCGGGTGGCGGACGGTTCACGCACAAGAAGTCCTTCCGTCGTGGAATAGTTCCATGAAGAAAGTAAACTGAGGGCGATAGGTTGTCAAAGGCCGCGGGCGCGGCCTGGCCCGTGGAAAACACGGGAGCCGGATCTTGGAGGAAGGGTGGCGTTGTCCGTGGAGGAATCGGCGCACAGCGGTGTGGCGGAACAACGGGAACGGCTGATCGAGGGGCTCCGGGCCTACGGCGGCCACTTCACCGAGCTGAGCCGCCTCTTCGCCGACTGGCTGGGCCTGCACTCCACGGACGCGATCGCGCTGCTTGAGGTCGCCGCGGCGGAGGAGCGGGGCACCCCGCTGTCCCCGGCCCGCCTCAGCGAGCGGATCCCGCTCTCCCCGAGCGCGACGACCGCCCTGCTCAATCGCCTCGAACAGGCCGGGCACATCATCCGCAGCCGGGAACACGTCGACCGCCGGGTCATCACCCTGCGCAGCAGCGCGTACGTCCAGGAGCGCGCCGACGAGTTCTTCCGGCCTCTGGGCGTCCGCCTGGATGCCGTGATGGCCGGGCATCCGCCGGAAGTGCTGGCCGGCTTCGAGGCCCTGCTCGCCGACCTGAGCACGAGCATGGACGTGTACATCACCGAGCGGACTGAGAAGACCTGATGCTCGTTCGGACCGTCCTCCCCAACGGCGCGTTCGGATCGGGCGTCAGCACGCGCACCGAATCCTGACCAGGCCCAGCAGATCCTGACCGGCCGGAGGCGTCCGTAACCAAGTACGGGAAGGCAGGGGTTGGCTCTGTCGCCTCCGGCTTGGGAGGCCAGCACCGTGCGGTCCGAGGCTTCATCCGGTCTGGGAGTATGCCGAGTCCCGGCCGCGACCACGATCGGGTTTGTGCGGCGGTCGGTGAATGAGGGATGGCGGGGCGCCGGCCAACGAAGTGGTGGGCTTTGGTGTTGGTGGCGAGTTCGTCCTGGTCGGTCGAGGATGCGGACATAAGGGTCGGCATGGTCGTCGACACGGACCCAGCAGTAGCGCTTGGAGGCGTCCCCGCAGGAGACCGGCTTGCATGCCCTCAGCGGCGGCGAACCACTGTCCGCTCAGGGAGGTGGTGGTCGGACCGCCGTACAGAAAACCGGGTCGTACGACGGTGTGGGCGAAGCCTCCCCCTCCTCCCACCAGTTACGCCTGCTGAGCAACCTCGGCCTGGTCACCGGCGAACGCCACGGACGCTCGGCCATCTACGCCCTCTACGACAACCACGTCGCCGACTCCTCGACCAGGCCCACCTCTACTGCTACGTCGAACACCTGAGCCTGAGCGTCCGCGACGTCCCGGCCGAGGCCCCCGAACCCGCAGTCGTCGCCGACTGATCGCGCTGTCCGTGCCGACGATCGGCCACTGCCCGGGCTGCTTCGAGGTGCACCGTGGGTGATCCGCGGTGACGTAGTGCAGTGGCAGCACCGTCGCAGCCCGAACAGCCGCCTGCGGGGCAGTGCCTCGGCGTGCTGAGGGGCCTCGAACGAATCCGCCGTTCAGCGTCCTGCCAGTTGCAGGACCGCGCCGACATCCGAGGAAACGCTGCGGCCGCGAGCCTAAAGGGCTGTGCCATAGGTAGTGAGACCGAGGAGGAAACCGCTGGCCAGCGCGATGGCCTATGCCACGAACCGCGAGACCTGCATGAGTTGTGGGATCTCAGGTTGCGCGGCCGAATCGCACGGCCGGTGGCTGATCGGCCACGAAACTGAAACGGTGACCGCCTTGGGAAAATCGCTGGCGGCAGAGGAGCCCGGGCAGAAGGCTCTCACCGTGACACTTCATGAGAACGAGATCCGTGTGGATGAGGCGGTCGTGCGGTCACTGTTGCGGGAGCAGCGACCGGAATGGGCCGCTCTCCCCATCTCGCCGGCAGGTGCGGGCACGGACAACACGATGTACCGGCTCGGCGACCAACTGCTCATGCGGCTACCGCGCACCCCGGACAACGCGAAGGCCCTACGGAAAGAGCAGACATGGCTGCCACGGTTGGCGCCACACCTTCACTGTCGCATTCCGGAGGCTGTGCACGCCGGTACGCCGAGTTCCGCATTCCCGCTCGCCTGGTCGGTGTACCGCTGGATCGATGGCGATGAAGCAGGCCCGGGATCGGTTACGGACTGGGCCGCCTTCGGAGGCGACCTGGCGACGATCGTGCAGAGCCTGCATGCCATTCCCCTTATGGGAGCCACCCGCCAGGGCGGGCTCAGCTGGTACCGCGGAGGTGGCCTGCACGCTTGCGACCGGTGGATCAGCGGGTGCTTCGACACCTGCCGAGCGATCCAGGACCTTGACCTCGACCTCGACTTCGCGCATCTACAACACCTGTGGCAGAGCGCGCTCTCCCTGCCCGAGCCACCCGGCAGCCACGTGTGGCTCCACGGAGACCTCAAACCCACCAACCTCCTGGTCCAGCAGGGGAAGCTGCACGCCGTCATCGACTTCGGATGCCTCTCAGTCGGCTTTCCCGACGCCGAGCACTCGCCGCTGTGGGATCTTCCCCCCGAGGCCCGGCAGGCGTACTGGGACGCCATGAGTCTCGACGACGTGACGTGGCTGCGCGCCCGGGCGTGGGCCATCGCTGTCGGAGTCAGCGGGGTGTCGTACTACTGGGGCACCTATCCCGTCTTCGTCAGCGAATGCCTGTCGCGTCTCCGCGCGATCCTGGAGGCTGCCGGCGAGCAGTGAACCAGTCCCGCGTGGGGCCTCTCCACGAGCTCAGGCTCTGCAGAAGCCAATCGCTTCGAGAACGGCATCCGGTTCCCTTCCCAAACCACCTGACAATCGAGCAGGTTGGAGACCTGCGAGCTGCCAACTCGGAAGAGGCAGGGCAGCGCTCGCTGTCAGTGCCTGCCGGCAGGGCTCGATCACGGCGTCATCGACTGGGACGGCGCGCCGCCAACGGTAATCGGCGATTCGACCTGGTCATCCTGCGCTTCGGCATCCACTCCAGGGAAGCCGACCCAGGGTGACACGACATCTCGACGCTGCCGTATTCGATTCGCTCGCCGAAGACATCCTGCGGCCCGCATCGGCGCACACGAGCCTTCGCATGGTCGATCAGGCCATCAGACACTTCGCCCAGACCGACGTGGAGCGCGGCCTGCCTGCCATCGGCCCCGGGGGAGGGGCAGGAGCGATTCAGTTGTCACTCCCAGCGTTCGCCGCCCCGGTGGTGAGGTCATTGAGGACTGCGGGTGGCCGGCTGCCCAGGTTGAATATCTGGCTTGGGCCGCGGGGCAGTTGCTCGCGCCGTTCCGAACGGCGCGGCCTGCTGCGCGAGCTCCGGCTGACAATGGCCGCAGCCCCGTCCTGGCAGGCCGAGGGCGGCGTACGCGGACGCGGTGTCCGGTACGCCGCCCTGGGGCGGGACGCGTTGCGGGAGGCAGCCCGCGCTGTCATGGCGGCTACTTCGGGTCGCGGTTGAACTGCGCCATTGACCAGTGGTAGCCGAGTGCGATCAGGCCGACGCACCAGGCGATGGTGATCCAGCCGTTGTTGCCGATCTCGGTGTCGAGCAGGAGGCCGCGCAGGGTTTCGATGGCGGGGGTGAAGGGCTGGTATTCGGCGATCGGCTGGAACCAGCCGGGCATCGTGTGGGCGGGGATGAAGGCGCTGGAGATGAGCGGCAGGAGGATCAGCGGCTGGGCACTGTTGGCGGCTGCCTCGGCGTTCGGGCTGGCCATGCCCATCCCGACGGCGATCCAGGTGAGCGCGACGGCGAACCCTGCGAGCAGCCCGAATGCCGCAAGCCACTCCAGGGCCGTGGCGTCCGTGGACCGGAAGCCGATGGCCACGGCGACGGCACCGACGAGCACCACGCTGGCGAGGCACTGGAGCACACTGCCGACGACGTGCCCGATCATCATGGAGCCGCGGTATATCTTCATCGTACGGAAGCGGGCGATGAGGCCCTCGTTCATGTCCGTGGAGACGTGCACCGCGGCCCCGATCACGGTGGAGCCGATGGTCATCATCAGGATGCCCGGGACGATATAGGCGATGTAGTCGGAGCGGTTGGCGCCCCCGCCGCCGATGCCCGCGCTCATCACGTCGCCGAAGATATAGACGAAGAGCAGCAGCATCATGATCGGTGCGAGCAGCAGGTTCAGGGTTCCGGACGGGTAGCGCCACGCGTGCAGCAGATTGCGGCGCAGCATCGTGCTCGAGTCGCGGACGGCGAGGGAGAGGGTGCTCATCGGACGTTCTCCTTGGGCTGGCTGGGGACGTTTGCTGGGCCGGTCAGGGCGAAGAACACGTCGTCGAGGTCGGGGGTGTGCACGGTGAGTTCGTCCGCCTCGATGCCGGCCGAGTCGAGCCGGTCGAGGATGGAGCGCAGCTCGCGCTGGCTGCCGTCGCTGGGGATTCGCAGGGCCAGCGACTCGTCGTCGCGGGTGACCTCGCGCAGCGTGGTGGCGGCCGACCGGTAGGCGGCCGGGTCGGTGAAGCGGAGGCGGATGTGTCCGCCGGGGATGAGCCGCTTGAGTTCTTCTGCGGTGCCTTCGGCGGCGATCTTCCCGTCGTTGAGCACCGCGATGCGGTCGGCGAGCTGGTCGGCCTCTTCCAGGTACTGGGTGGTGAGGAAGACGGTCACTCCGCTGGAGACCAGCCCGCGGATGATGCCCCACATGCTGTGGCGACTGCGGGGGTCGAGGCCGGTGGTGGGTTCGTCGAGGAAGATGATCCGGGGCTTGCCGACCAGCGTCATCGCGATGTCGAGCCGGCGCTTCATGCCGCCGGAGTAGGTGGAGGCGGGCTTCTTCGCCGCCTCGGTCAAATCGAAGCGTTCGAGGAGTTCGGCTGCGACCCGCCGGCCTTCGGGCTTGGGCAGGTGGTGCAGGTCGGCCATCAGGAGCATGTTCTCCTCGCCGGTGATCAGGCCGTCCACGGCGGAGAACTGACCGGTGACACCGATCGCGGCACGGACGGCCTGCGGGTCGGTGGCCAGGTCGTGGCCGCCGACGTGCAGATCACCGGCGTCGGCGGTAATGAGGGTGGAGAGGATGTTCACGGCGGTGGTCTTGCCGGCGCCGTTCGGGCCGAGCAGGGCGAACACGGTTCCGGCCGGGATGTGCAGGTCGATGCCGTCGAGCACGGTCTTGTCGCCGTACGACTTGCGCAGACCGACGGCGGAGACGGCGGCCAGCGACGGGTGCCCGTCGTGCTGCCTGGATGTGGGCATGACAGGTGAAGGCATGGGCGCTCTCCCGTTGTGGGGACTGAAGTGGCGTGGGGGAGTAGGTAAGTTGAGGACGGTTCGTCTCAGGTCAGGTCAGGCCAGGTCCGGTGCGGCGGAGGTCGATGCCGCCGGGCCGGGTGCGGGCGCGGAACTCGACGCTGCCCGGAGCCCCGAGTTGAGGTCGAGCGGGACGGCGGCGCCCGGTGCGATGTCGGCCTTCAGGCCATTGAACGGGGTCGCGGGCACGACCGCACCGCGGTACGTCTGTCCGAGTCGAATGCTGAAATTGGACGTCGAAGGCAGGGTCGGGGGACTGGCTGCCTTTCCGGCACCTGCCGCAATGGAGTGAACCCACGCGGCCGTCGACCTGCGAGAGGTCAGCGCGGCCCCGTGGCGGTGTCACTCGCAGAACACCCGCACCTTGGCATCGGGACCGGGATCGGGATCGCCGACGGTGAGTTCGATGGGCTTCTCGAGGTGCTGCTGATTGACCTAAGCGAGGTCGATCAGCACCCCTGGTTTGCTCAGCTCCCGTTCTTCGGCTCACACGACGCTCAAGGCCGCGCACGCAGATCCCCGATTCGGACGACGTGCGCGCGGTTACTGGGCCGCCTCCTCCTCGCCTTCTTCGGCGCGCGCGAGGACATCGGTCAGCCGCTTCCGCGCGCGAGGGGGGACATAGCCGCCCTCCGAGTAGTTCTGGACGAACGCCTCGACGAACTCCACCGGGTCCTCCCCGACGACTTCGCGGATCGGCGTTCCGTCCGCCGCGGCCTGCTCGAACAGGTCGGCGAGGTCTTCGAACATCGACGCGTTGCTGTCGCCGTCGGTCGGCACGAAGTGCATCAGGTACTGCTCGATCGCTTCGATCGCCGTGCGGTAGTTCTCGGGAAGCTGACGCGAGCGTGCCTTGTACTCCCTCCAGCGCTTCTTGGGCCCGATCACCTTCGAGATGAAGCCGCTCTTTTCGACATCGGACATGGTTAGTTGCCCCCTTCGCGGAGCTGTTCCAGTCGTTCCGAGAGGAAGCTCCAGGTCCTCCAGAACTCTTCGAGGTACTCCCGTCCCTGAGCGTTGAGGGAGTGCACCTTGCGCGGCGGCCCCTTCTCCGAGGGGACCTTCTCCACGTCGACGAGCCCGCGCTTCTCCATTCTCAGGAGCAGCGCATAGATGGTCCCTTCGGCGATGTCGGAGAAACCCTGCTCCCGCAGCCGTGCCGTGATCTCGTAGCCGTAGGCGGGCCGGCCGGACAGGGACGCGAGGATGATGCCCTCCAGCGTGCCCTTGAGCATCTCCGTCACCAGCTTGGCCATGTGACACCTCCTCTCTGAGCTATTCAGTGCTGCTGACTACCGGTACACCGTAACGCTGACTACCGGTACTTAGCAAGACGGAATAGAGGAAGAGTGCGCCGGCACCGCAAGCGCTCGCTTCAGCAGCATTACGCCGGGACCCCGCGCGAGCGGCACTGCTCGGCGAGATCGACGGCACCTGTACGTGCGCTGCGGCAAAGCCGTGAGGTCGCCTGGCTGACAGAGGGCGTCGGCAAGGGCCTGCTGCGCCCTCGCCTGGCCTGGACCTGCAGAGCCGTGACCCCCTGCTCCCGGCGAGTTGATCAGCGCCCCGGTGGCTGCAGACTGCACCGTTGGCTCACTTCCTCGTCCTCGTCGAGGGACGTCACATACACCCGATCCCTGACACGGCCCGGCCCGGCCACGCCAGGGGAGAACAGGACCCACCTCAGTCGTGCTGAGGCAACTCGCCGACATAGAGGGCGAGCTGACGATCGAACGGAGACTGCATGGCTCTGGGGCGCGCCGCCCCCGCCACGGACCGCAGCGCCGCAAACGCAGAAATCTCCATGCCCGCAAGGGCTACGACTATGCCCACCTGCAGCGATAGTTACGGGACCGCGGAATCCGGCAACGCACCGCACGCCGCCCCTGCACGTACAGTGCGCGCTAGCAGCGGGGCCAAGCCCGCAGGGGAGGGCGTCGTGCAGACGAGCGACAGTGAGCGCCACTGGATCAGCGCGTGGCACGTTCCGCTGAACGTTGCTGCCAGGCATTTGAGTGGCGTTTCTGCTGTTCATCGGCTTCTGCTGGATTCCAGCCGTGTCCACGGCAACCTATGGCCAAACGCTCGGGCTGATGACCTGGGTCCTGAAGTTCCACGTCGGTATCCAGATTCCCGCTGGCCTTCTTGCCTCCCGCTGGGCGGTCCGCGGCCAGGCAGTCAGGGCTTGCATGGTCGCGCTTGTCCTGGCCACGTCGCTCACATGGACTCTCTATGCGTGCACGGGTCAAGAGCTACCGACGCGGGCATTGTGGTGGCAGAGCTGGGGATGTCTTTGCGTCTCCCTGAGCGGTTACGTGTGGCTGTGTACCCTGCGTCGCTCCACAGTCGAGGCACTCGCCGAACGATTCAAATTCTCTGTCCAAACACTCGCCATGTGGGCCTTGTTGCGTCCACCACGGCGCGGCCCTCACTGACCAGGAGATCGCCACGACCCGTGCCAGGCACTACCTGGGACGGCCGGTCGAGCGGACCGGGCGTGCTGACGCACGGAACACCCGGCGGTGAGGCCGCGGTGATCAACAGGGCAGGATTCTCAGGTCCGCAGCGCCATGTCGTTGTCGGCGGACAGACGCTGGAACGAACGGGTGACGACATCGTCGCGGGTCGACGGCACCCGCTAGGGCCTTTCGGGCACCGCACGTCTTCCGAACGCGTACCGGGGATTTCGCGCCGGCACTCCCATCGCTTGCAGGCAGTCGAGTGTCGCGTTGCCTCCGATCCGGCCGTGACGTACAAGCGGCCTGATCGGAGTTGAACGAGGCGTGTATCAGTTGGCCCCGCATCGCCTGGCAGCGAGACGAATCTCCTGCACGGCGCCCGGCGGTTCCAACAGCATCGTTCCGGCTTCGTGACCGTCATGGTAGATACGCAGTCGCGGGCCGTCGGCGATGACGCGCAGCTCCGGCCACGGGTGCCGCCACAGCAGGACGGAGCGCTCCCACATCTGAATGCCGCGGGTGGTCACGCAGAGTTGGTACTGCGGGCCCTCATGGACTTCGGGCGGGGAGTGTTCGGTGTACGGGGGCCGAACGGTGTAGGTGCCGATCACATTCTCCCCGGGCTCCAGGGCCGCGTTGCGGATGCCGCGCCGACGACCGATCTGCGCCCCGGTCCAACCGGCGAATCCCGCGGTCAGCAAGGCCACGGCCACCACCGCCCACCACGGCAGGTCAGCTTTGACGCCGTAGCTGACGAAGGCCACTACCGCGAACAGTGCTGTCACGACAGCGCCGGCCAATTCGGCACGCCGGATACGCCAATCCATCCCGGCTCCCCCTCAGGTTCCCGGCCGCCCAGTTCCCCAAGAGCTGTCCCTCTTCGCACTGGTTGAACGCCGCAACGATACGTGAGGAGCCGGGGTGCGTAGCAGCTCAGGGCGTAGATCGGTGAGGCCAACGCGAGATGGAGCGGCAGCAAGCAGGGCACCCGAAGGAGGCAGAAACACGCCGGCCCACAGGTTCAGAGGTCAGCGGGGCTCGGCAGAACTCACGGGATGTCGCACAGAAGGCCAGAGTGACCGGCTCAATCGAGGCGGCGTTTCGCAGGCCCGCACGGCGCTGACCTTGCCAAGGTCAATCGATCGTTGGGCGAGCTCGGCCATGTGGTGGCTTCCTCCGGTCCAGGGCAAGCCGATAAAGATGGTCGACCGCAGGACCATGGCGCCCGGCCCAGCGGCTGCTGGGTCTGCACCTGGACCAGTTCGGTGAAGCCCAGTCCGAGGTCGCTGCTCCGGCTACGAGCCGCACAAGCCGACCCCGTACCTCTATGAGCTTGCCGCGCTCCTCAACACGTTCCACGACCAGTGCCAGGCATTGAGCGACGAGAACCCGGCCGAAGTCGTGGAGCACCGCCTCTTCCTCGGGGAACTGACGATCCGCACCCTCTGTCAGGCAGCCATGAAGGTCCTTGGCATCAGGACCCCTGAACGCCCCTGAGCTGCTACTTCACCCCGCTGCCGCCCGTTGACCGGTATCCGGGCGGCGGGTGATAGTGGCGCATGGCCGAAAATGCTCGGCCGATTCACCAGGGGTGGGGACTCATGCAAGGCAAGGCCGAAGAGACCGATCCGGCGCGCGCGAAAGCAGCCGAGGCAGTGCACGGGGCGCTCGAATCCCCGCCGGCACGGGCATCGCAGGACACTTCGGCGGCAGAGGCAGCGCACGAGGCACACAGCGCGCTGCGCGCCCGGGACCTACCCGCCGCACGGACCCTCGCACAGTCGGCGCTCGACGTGTACGGCCCCGACGCCGCACTCTTCGCCGTCCTCGGCCAGGCCCACGTGGCGGCGGACGAGGACGACCACGATGACCGCGCCGACGAGGTCTACCGCAGAGGCCTCGCCCTCTTCCCCGACGACCTGGACCTGCTCGCCGCCCACGCGGAGCTCTGCCTGAACAGCGACCCGTTCGACCGGCCCGTCCGTTACCGCCAAGGCCCGGAACTCACCGCCCGTCTGCGCGAACTCGCACCGGACTCACCACAGACCGCGCGAGCCGAACACGCAGCCGCGAACCGGGGCCGGAACTCCCACGGACGCGACCCGGGATCGCCGTCGCCGGTTCGGGTCCAGCGTCACGACGCCCGCGAGGCGCTCGCCGCAGTCCCCGACCGAGCAGAGGCCGCGCGCCTGGCTCGCGAACAGGCCCAGCAATGCCCGCACGACGTCCGTCTCGCGATCCGCGCCGAGACGCTCACAGCGCTCGCAGGGCCCGGCCGGCGTCCGTTGACTGCCTTGCTGAAGGCGCCAATGGTGGGCGTGTCCGCCCTCTCGGTGGGCGTGGGCGCACTCGCGCTCGCGCGGCCGGCATTCCACCTGCCGTGGTGGACGGGCTTCCTCGGCCTGGTGCTGTGGCTGCCGTTCCACCTCCTCCACCGCGTGCTGCGCACCGCCCGCCTGCGCGCCGAAGCAGCAGTGCCACCCGCCTCGATCGCGTCTGAGCCGGTCCCGACGCCCCCGCTGCCTCCCGTTCCGGCGCCGTCACGCCGCGAGACGACAGTGTCCGTGGCCGCGATCGTGTTGGTCCTCGGCGCTGTGGTGGGCTCGGCAGTGTGGTCGTACGCCCAGTACCGTGCGTACCCCCTCTATACGGTCTCCGCACCCTCCACCTTCCGCGACATGCACCTGCTCTCCGACAACCCGGTCGCGACAGACATCAGCACCCTGATGGAGACGGAGAACGGAGGCGGCGCGATCGAGCCGTTCACGTACCTCTACGGGAACGCCAGGGAGGCGGGGGCGGTCTTGGTCATCGGTGCCACTGGCGACTTCCACGATGTGTCGTCGGACACCCTCCCGCTCTTCGAGCAGGGCCTTCGGTCGGCCGGACTGACAACCGGTGCCGCCTGGGACGCCGACCCCGGCAAGCTGGGCGGGCGGCTGAGGTGCGTACCGTACGAGGCGTTGGGCACGGGCTCGCAAGTGGCCTGTTCCTGGGCCGACAAGGGCAGCACGGGCACGGTCACCTTCAACGGGACAGGACTCGACTACCAGTACGCCCCGGCCCTGACACGGGCGCTGCGCGAGGCGATCCTTCACCCGTGAGCACCCACGCGGGGCGGTTCAGGCTCCGCGCCATGTGGGGGTGGACTCGGCCATGTGTCTGCGGGTCACGAAGTTGATCATCGCGAGGTGGATCACGGCGTCGGATCGGCGTGGATGTGCTTCGTAGTCGGGACCGGGCGGCGCTGTTTCACCAGCCAGCCCAGCGTGCGCTGGCGGTCCAGCGACGACGAATCTCCTGGTGGTGGGGTCGCGGCGGACGATGTGCATGTCGATGCCGAGGGTTGCGGCGTGATCGACGAGGTGCTGGCGGTAGCCGCCGTCGACCCAGCTCTTACGGACGGTGGGGTGCTCGGCGACGACCTTCTCGATAAGGGGCCGACCGGCGATCGAGTCCTGCACGCCGGCTGCGGTGACCAAGACTTTGAGGAAGAGTCCGACGGCGTCGATGACACACGTGGTCGCCTCCTCCTCTTGCTCTTCCTGCTGCGCTCTTGCCTGCGAAGAAGACTGTTGAGCTGGTTGAAGACGCCTTTTCCTGCCGGCGCGCGAAGTGGCCATAGACGGTGTTCCAGTGCGGGTAGCCGTACGGCCGATAGCGCGAAGGAGTCAGGGTGCGGTCCTCTACGTGAACCTGGAAGGCGGGGTGGGATGGCCTCACGACTTCCACTTCTCCTTGGGGCGAGAGTGAGCCGGAGGCATCCAGCACACCCCTCCCCTAACCAACACCAATGACGCACAGGAAACGGCCTAGGTACGGCCTAGGTCCGTGCGGACGCGGTAGTGCCTCTGTCAGCCCAGCGGTCACGGGCAGTCCTAGTCCGGGTCGATCGCGGTCAGCTGCTCTTGCCCTGCCGTACCTTCTATCGGCCTGCGAGGTGTACGCCTCCAACGGCGAATAGTGTGTTGGCACCGTCTTCGCTCCTGCTGGGCGAGGCTGACCGAAAGGGACTCTGAACATGACTGGGCAAGGTGACCGTTGGGCGGAACTGACCGGCGGACAAGCGGGAGAGGAGTACGCTCAGCGCTTCGCGCGACTCGCCGAATCAGGTCACGACGTCCACGGCGAGGCCGCCTTCTGTGCCGCGTTGCTGAAGCCCGCCGCCCGGGTACTCGACGCCGGCTGCGGCACCGGTCGGATCGCGATCCGACTTGCGGAGCTGGGCCACCACTGCACCGGCGTAGACGTCGACTCCTCGATGCTCGCCGTGGCCCGCCGAGACGCCCCCACGCAGGAATGGCTCCTTGGTGACCTGGCTCGTCTGGACACCCTCGGTCTGAGTCAGGGCTTCGACCTGGTGCTCGCCGCCGGAAACGTCATCCCCCTGCTGACCCCCGGCACCGAATCAGTTGTTGTTCGGCAGCTGGCCGCCGCACTGACCTCCGGCGGTCTGCTGGTCACGGGCATGGGACTGGATGCAGCACACCTGCCGCTGGCGGAACCGCCGTTGACCATCGCGGAGTTCGACCATTGGTGTACGGAGGCCGGACTGACCTTGCGGCAGCGCTACGCCACCTGGAGCGGCGACCCCTATTACCAAGGCTGTGGCTACGCAGTCAGCGTGCACTCCCGACCCGCCACGTGAATGCGCGCCTTCTCCGTGACGGTCCGGCCGGGCACGCGCCCGCGTGATCCCACGCCTTGATTGTTTGCGCCACGAGATGGGCGGCAGTGTTGGCGGCCGTGGCCACGCACCGGATTCGGAATCTGACCCCGCCGGGACGGAAGGCTCTGGTGCACGGCAGCGAGCTGCCGCGCCATACGAAAGCCGGCACCAGCGCGAAGGCAGTTCGGGCGGCCGGGCTCGGTCCCGCACTGCGTCTCGGTGCCGAACACGATCCTCGCCTGCAGCGGGCTGCGCACATCTGACCGACGTGATCGGGCTCGGCACGTGCGGCGACCCGTCCCCGTACAGCCAGGTGGGTGTACCGCAGATCCGGGCGGTGCGAAACCAGGTGCGCGGCGAGCCCGTTCGCCCAGCCGAGCAGGCCCGACGGTGTCGTCCCCGTCACCGACCTTCCGTCTGACTGTCGCCCAGGATGACCCCGCGCCGGCTCGACCCGCTCAGGCCAGCAGGATGTCCTCGCCCGCCGTCACGGGGACGATCTGCCTGGTCGGCGGCGCCTCGGCCTTCACCGGCGTCCCGAAGTCCGACAGCGTCATCGTCGTCATGGCCTTCATTCCGCCGAAGTAGGAAAGCCGGGCCTGGACGGCGCGTCCCTTCCCGTCGACCCACAAATCCGCGTAGACGGGCATGTCGTCGCCCAGCTTCTCGCGCACGTCGTCCAGCCCCCGTTTCGTCTCCGTCGTCATCCGGAGCGTCGCGGTGGCGTGGTCGATCGTGCCCCGGTAGTGCACCGCAGGGGCGTCGTTCACCTGCTCCTTGCCCTCGTTCGACACCTGCCGCATCGCCTTCACCTGGCGGAGCAGGTGCTCGGGGTCGTTCAGCGGGGCCCGCAGGAAATAGCGGGTCAGGGCCTCGCTCCGGATTGCCGAGGCCCACTTGCCCTCGTCCACCGCGCGCGAGCCCCGCACATAAACGGTGTCGCCCACGAAGACCTCCTCGACGGGGGCCATGCCGCTGTCCTCGATCTTCACCGTGAGTCGGCCCCTGTCACCCGCCAGGTCGAAGGCGCCATTGATCGCGAACACGTACGTCCTGGGGCTGTCGGCGGACCGCAGCTCTATCTTCTCGTTTACGCGGGCCCTGTCCGTGCTCGTCCTCTCGATCGCGGCGCGCACGGCCGCCCCGTGATCCACGGCCTTCTTCGCACTCTCCCTCGAGTCACGGTCCGGACCGCCGGAACAGGCGGTGCAGAGCAGGAGGACAGCGGCGGAGAAGAGGTGGGCGCGGCGCATGGCTCTCCGAAGGATCGTTACTGCGGCAGGGGGAGCCCGAGGGCCTGTAGAGCTTCGCATGAAACCGGTGACGGGGCCCGGGGATTTCGGCCTTGAGGCCCTGTGCCTTACGGCTCCTGACGTGACATCGGGTGCGAGGGGCGCTCTCGCGGACCGTCGCGGACCGCCAGCCCTCAGCCGCCAGCCGTCAGCCGGGATCGAGTTCGGGAGGCCGCCGACGAGAAGCAACTGAACAAGACCATCGCCCGCTACGGCCGCGTCTACCTCCTCTGCATCGACGAGCTCGGCTACATGGAACTCGACCGCCGCGGCGCCGAACTCCTCTTCCAGGTCCTGACCGAACGCGAGGAGAAGAACAGCGTCGCCATCGCCTCCATCGAGTCCTTCGGCGGCTGGACCAAGCCCCTGCGGGTTCCGTCTCGACGGTCCACCACCCTCACGGGCGGCGGACCGTTCCGCACAGCGCCACCATGTCGTTCCCGCGACCCCTTCATGTTCTCCAGCTGTGTCAGACCGGCTGTCGCAGCCATGACTCGAGAGCCGCATAGTCGCTGTCGGCCAGGCCACGGCGGGGATCGACACGATGGAGCAGGGCTTGCCCCTGATGATGGGCAGCGACCCAGGCCCGATCGGTGTTCGTGATCTCGTCGTCGACCCAGGCGAACGGGCGCCCCGCAGCCCATTCGACAAGGGCACGGGTCTTCCAGTGAAGTCCGTTCCGTTCGTCCTCGTCATCGATATCGGACGGCTCCGGCCAGACCACCACCGCCAGCTGCGGCAGACCGATGCGGGGCGCGATGCACTCGTTCGCGTCCGCCATCCATGTCGTCGCCCAGACCACCTCGCACGGGAGTGCCGCCAGCCGGGGGCCGTGCTCGGGATCGATCCTGGTCAGGAGCGGATTCGCGTCAGCATCGGACAGTTCAGGACCCGTCGCATAGATCGGATACGGCTGGGACACCGCGCCGAACGGGATGAGTGGCCCATCGACATCGAGAAACAGCAGGGCACGCTGCACGGAACCAGTCACGGGAGCACGATAGCGGCGGATCCCATCAGCGACCACCTCGATGACCAAGCCCGACAATCGACCATCACCCCGCTTGCTGCTACTTCTCGTGAACATCCACGGGCCCCAAGATCCGCAACTGCTGCCCAAAACAGCAGACAAACGCTGCTGTTAGAAGTGAACGAAGCCAGCGCCCCGCCGCTCGAGTTCGAGATAGCCGAGCTCATCAATGCACAACAGATCGACACGTCCCTAAAGCGTGTTGCTGGGCCGACCGGATCAACGATGGCCTCACGGCAGTCGTTTCGGTTGAGTGCGTGCTGAAGGACAGAGTGCCCAGGTGATCCCCATGCGTAGACACTGACACCGTCCTGCGGGAAATTGGCAGGACACGATCAGTCGCCGTTCACTACTGTCACATGGGAAAGGATGTGGACATGGCACTGGTCAAAAAGGGATCGCGGCTCATCAACGTGGACGGCACCACCTACCGATGGCGCCTGCGTGGACGGCCGACCTACGACCAGGGACTCGTCCACTGGCCTCTCACCTACGCGGTCGAGCATGCGGACACCCCAGGCACCACACTGGTGATCACCACCAACCAGCCGCATCCGAGCAACTGGTTCGGAACCCAAGCAGCCCAGTCCTGCCATCCCAGATGGCTGCCCCCATCCGCACCGCTCTCACCCAGGGCTGGACGGCCGAAAGCCCCGGCTCACCCTTCCACCTCGACCAGTCAGCAGAGTTCGTATCGTCCCACTGACGCACCCGTACTCAAGGACTCACCGACAGGCGATCGGTGAGTCCTTCTACTTTCCGCTCCCCACATTCTCCAGTTGATCCACTTCGTGAACCAACTGGGACGAAGAGCGGCACTGAGGAATTTTCGGGCTCTGGCCGCAGTTCCGTGAAGCCCTAGGCCGATCGCTCGCCGTCCCGCGGCGCGATAGCGTGCGCCTGTGACAAAGCTCGTCCTGGATGCTCAGGTCCTCGTGAACTTCCGGCACCACGACTTCACAGGTCGCGGCCCACACGGCTACCGCTGGGTCGACGTGAAGTCCTTCCGGTTCCCCCAGGGCGTCCAGGACAGTGAGCTGCTGGAGGCGCTCGTCGCGCACGAACAGTTCCGCGATGACTACGCGGGCGGCGGCGTCGATCCTGCGGGGACGCGCCACGGCCCGTACTGGCTCAAGCACGTCACGGCGCATGCCTTCCGGCCGGTTGCCAACGCCGAGGCACTCCGCACCCTTCGTAGCTGGGCCGACCAGTACGGCTCCCTTCCAGAGTCCCTGGAGAAGACGCTTGCCACGACAGTGCATGCCCTGATCGACTCGGCCACCAACTGCTACCGCCTCCAGGACCTGGGACGCCAGAGGTTCCACGACTGGGGCAGCGTGCACAGCGACTTCCACGAGTACGTCGTCATCGACCAGGACCGGGCGCTGCTGACGCTCCTGGTCGCGGCCGACGACTGAGCCCGAGATCGTTCACGAAATCGGACAGCTCTGACCGGAGTTCCGTGAAATCACAGGTCAGGAGGTCTGCGACGGAGGCCACGGCTGGCCGTCAGGTGCCATGGCGGGGCGGCCAGCGACCACGTAGTCGCGGTACTCGTCGCCTGCCATGGACTGGTTTGCCCAGCGTTCGCGTCTTGCTCCCGTTTGGGCCTCGGCAGAATCCAAGGCGGTGAGGGGATCGTTCGTGGTTGCCAAGAGGAGACCGAAGTCCTCTTCGTCGCTGTCAAACAACGGTGACAGCGAATCCAGGTCGCCAGTCACGGGTTCGCAGGCGAGAGCGGCGTGCAGGTGGACCTCGTAGGCCCCTTGTACCGGTCGTACCTCCACCCAGCGGATCCCAGCTGCTCGGGGCTTCCAGACGGTCCGAGGAACTGCTCGATGGAACGGCCCCGCTCAAGGGCGCCAAGGATGAAGGGTTCTGCCAGGTAGCGCACGCTGGAAGACTACGGCGTGATGAGGATGCGGGTCCGGAGGAGACCGAAGGAGGCCCGTCCGTACATCGCCCTCTTGAGCGTTTTGACTCTGTTGACGTGGCCTTCGACGATGCCCGAGCTCCAGTGAAGGGTGAGGCCGGCAGTGACGGCGTCGAGGTCCTGTCGGAGGAAGCCGGCGAAGCCGCTTACCGGCTTCGGGGCGTCCAGCTCGGCCTGGCGGATCCACTCGGTCAGTAGGAATCCGCGTCGGTGGCGGAGGATCTCGGCGAAGGCGCGGGCGAGGTCGCAGGCTCGGGCGATGTCCGGGCAGGCGATCCGTACGTCGAGCAGGCGGCGTTCGAGCTCGGCTGGCAGGGTGTCTTGCGGTCGCATGATCCAGCTGGTGATCTTGCGAGGGCTGGGAATGTCCGCGCGGATGGGTTCGACATTGCCGGCGCGGAGGGCGGCGAGGTGTTTGCGGACGACCTGGCGACTGCCGCGGTAGCCGCGTTCCTGGATCTCCAGAAAGAGGCGGCTGGCGCTGACCTGGCCGAGGCCGTCGGTGAAGCGAGTGTTCAGGTACGGCTTGAACGGTTCCAATACTCCGGCCGGCTGGCGTTCGTTTACCGAGGCCAGGAGCTGGTCGAGGTCGGTGTCGCGGAAGCGCCGGACGGTTTTGCGGTCGAGGTGGAGACGGCGGGCGATGGCGCTGATGGTCCAGCCCGCGGCGACGAGGTTCTGGACGTCAGCGTGGCGGTGCCTGGTCCGTTCCATGATCGGTGTCCGCGGGAGTTCGTGGAGCGGGAGCTGCATCAGGGGCGGCGCCTCCGGGATAAGACCGGTCACCTCGTCAACGCGTTTGCGCAGGCAGGCGCGGTGCGGCCCCTTCGGAAGGCGAACTCGTCGACACCGAGCACCCGCGGGGCTCGCTCCGGCACCGGCGGAGGTTCCAGTAGCTCCAGCAGTCGCGTGCGTCCGGCGGCGAGGTGCATTCGGCGGCGCAGCCGTTCGCCAGCCCGCCCTCCGAGCTCGACTGCGACCTGGCGGGGGCCAGGTCTTCAACCCGAGACTGGACCGGCGATACCGCTCGCTCAGCCCGCCGACCTGTTCGACGAGCGTTCGCCGCCGGCACTCGGCCCGGTCGCAGAAGAACCGCCGGACCCGCAGCCTGGCCAGTAGCTTCCTCCCAGACAAGGGCCGCTCGGCCAGGCACCGTTCATAGCAGGAATGCACCCGCCCGAGCCCTGGCACGGCACCCGGGACATCTGGGCGGCGGACCGCCAGCGGCCGCTACCACCACCAACACCTCGACCGTGAACTCCACTGCCTCTAAACGCACATCGACGTCCCGGAACAGCACATCATCCAGCGAGCAAACCCCCACCAGCGAGACATGCCCTGCCGAAACGTTCCGCCAAACGGCTCTGACCTGGGGATTCACGGAACTCCGGCCAGAGCCAAAATTTTCACGAATCCTCATCAGCACCCCGTTGCCGTGTTCGCCCGCCGCTCTCGACGCCGAGCTGCACGCCGCCCTGGCCGCTTTCGACGCTGAGGCCGCTCCGTGCTACCCGGCTAATCCACCGACGCCGGCCGCACCGAGGACATCGGGTGGCGCCAGGCCCGCACCACGCTGCTCGAGGCGGTCGCACGCCACCACCACACTCACCTGCTCGCCGCCATCGTCGAGCTCGGCGGTGAGCTGGAGCTCCCAGCTACCCGTAACGGGCGCTTCAGGGGCGCGGTCATCCCAGAAGGCTGCGCGGTCAGCGCCGGCCGCCGCCGATGCGGCGGTCGTCGGCCAGTGCGGTCAGCGGGCCGAACTCGCAGGCAAGCTCGTTCCACGTCAGAACCTCGCCACAGCGGGCCGGGAACTCCTTCGGGTTGAACTCGGGCATGGTCCAGGTGCCAGTGCCCCGGTCCCGCAGCCACAGGTCCCCGTCACCGTCGACCACAGTCGGCGGCACCGGTACGGGCTCGGCCTGATCGGTGGGCCCCCAGGTGACCCGGCCCGGGTGGGAAACGCGGCGCAGCTCGGTGGTGGCCAGCCGCGCGGCCACTTCACGGGTGGACTCTTGGGCGTCCTTGACCGACGCGAGTCGGAATGCGTCGTCAAGTACGGGCAGGGCTGGATTCTTGCTGCGCTTTGAACTCATACGCTGTCTACCTCCGGTGGGGGCGTCACATCCGTTATGGCACCCCATAGAGGAACACGGTATCCGAGGCGGGAGCCGGGCCGGCTACGACCACGTCCAGGTGGAGGCGCTGGCACACCGGGCGGTGGGGCTAGGTGGTGAGCTGGTCCCGGACGTGGTGCAACCCGTGGTGGTAGCGCTCAGATCTGGCGGTCCGGGTCTGAGAAGGTGAGGCCGCCGGGTGCGAGCAGACGTCGGGCCGGGGCGGGTGCGGGCGGTTCCCCACTCGGCGTGCACGGCCCTGAATGCCACACTGGCCCCCTGCTGGTCGGCGAGGAAGCCAGTGTGGCGCGGGGCACTGACATCGCATTGTGCGATTCCCTGGCGAATCGTTCCCGCAGTCCGCCCCTGACCTGGGGATTCGCGGAACTCCGGTCAGAGCCAAATTTCGAGATCGGCATCACCCGCCGGGCCGAACGTCTTCCGGTACGCCGTCGAGGTCTGCGTACGCCGGCCGTGGCCGTGTAGCAGGTCAGCCAGGGGCGTCACGAAAGGGTGGTAGGCGCGCAGACGGGGTTCGCCGGCCAGCTCGTCGAAGAGGGCCGACCCAGCCTCCGAGGCGTCGCGCATCGCTACCGCCACTGCGCCCGGTTCAGGGCGACGACCGAGGGCGCCTCATGGAAGAACCGTCCTGCGCTACCGCGCTGCAGCAGGCGGCGATGGGGCAGCGAACGGCGAACCGTAACTCGTGAACAAAGCCCGTCGGCTCTCCGCGGAGCTGGAAGTCACCGGGCGCCGCGTCCAGAACCGCGCCCACCCCGTCCGCGCGCTCCAGGAACGTCTGGACCGCTTGGGCCTCGCTCTCCCAGGCCGTCTGAACCGCTGCTACACCAGGGCGGCGGCCACGGTCTCCAGCACGGCGTGCTGCTGCGTGCCGATGGGCAGTGCGGATGGGCAGTGCGTGTTGGAGGACATGACAGCAAGCCTCGGCGTCCTGGGTCTGGAGACGAGGTCTTTGGCCTGGCACGATGAACGCCCATGAGTGATCAAGAAGCTGTGCTGGCTCAGGCTGGTCGCCTGGTAGGAGAACTGTTTCCACAGGCCCTCGGGGCCGTTCTGGCCGGGTCAGCTGCCCAAGGCCGCTCCACTGCCACCAGCGACCTCGACATCGGTGTCCTCCTGCCGGATTCCGCCGGAAGCGGCCGGGAGGTGATCCGCCACGAAGGGCGGCTCGTAGAACTGTTCCTCAACTCCGTAGCGGATTTGCCCAAGTTCTTCGAGTGGGACCGGGCTCGTCGCAGGGCGACCGTGGTCTTCGTCTATGCCCAAGGGGTAACGGTCACCGACCCCTCTGGACATGTCGCCCGGACTCGTCAACTGGCGGAAGAGGTCGTTGCCGAGGGACCACCGGCCCTGACAGCAGAGCAGTGGCGCCACGGCCGCTATGCGCTGACCTGCTACCTCGACGACTTGGTCGACACTCCGCCCACAAGCCGCCACGAGCAACTCGTCATCGCTGATCACGTGCTGCGGGAAGCCGCCGGACTGCTCACTGCGCACCATGGTGCGTGGACGGGAATCGGCAAGTGGCTGCCCCGCCGGCTCGTGGCGGCGGACCCAGAACTGGGCAAGGTGCTGCTGGACGGACACCAGGGTGTGGCAGAACGGGCCGATCCAGCCTTGTTGGCAGCCACGGTCCAGGAACTCCTGGATCTGATCGGCGGCCCACTGCGGGAGGGGTACTCACACCGGTGGCAGGCATACGAAGCAAGCGGAATCTGACGCCGTTCATTGCTTCTTCGTCCAGTCGGACCGGGGCCTCTGGCGGGTGCGCCGTTTGGGACTTCATAGAGATCCGTAGCAAGTTCTGAGGCCCCCAACCAGGTCATCACGTCGATGTCAGGGGGAAGGCTCGCCTCCCAGACATGGCCCCAGCGACGACCCTTTCGCTCATAGGTCACTTTTCGCCAAATGTGCGACACGCCTACGTATAGGTGTTGCCGGGTTCCAGGCCTCCGGTACTCAGTGGATCTTCCCGTTCCCCGACCGAGGAGCCCCCGTGCTTTGTCGTCACGCCCCCGGCCGGCGTGCTGTGGCAACCCTCATCGCCACCGGCACCGCCACCGCCTCCGCTGCGCTCACCTTCACCGTCTCGACCAGCCAGGCGGTCGCTGCCGGCAGTCAGCCGCGATCTCCTCAACGGCCGGCAATCCTGGCCGCCGACAACGGTGACGTGCTCAGCTCGGAGTCGAGTATCTTCTACCTGGATCCGCTCAAGGCGATCAAGGTCAAGGCAACCGCACACCGGATCATGTACCGCACCACTGACCGCACCGGCAAGGTCATCGCCGTCACTGGCACCGTGCTGAACCCCGCAACATCCCCCCACGACCAACGCCCGATCGTCGCCTTCGCTCCCGGTACACAGGGCCTGGCGGACAAGTGCGCCCCCTCGCGCCAGCTCGCCGAAGGCACCGAGTACGAGGCGCTGCCCATCAAGAGGCTCCTGGATCAGGGCTATGCCGTAGTGGTGACCGACTACCAGGGGCTCGGCACACCCGGAGTGCACACGTACATGACCCGCGAGGCGCAGGGCCGCGCGGTCCTGGACTCCGTCCGGGCCGCCCAGCGCCTGGATGCGGTGGACCTCCCGGATTCCGGCCCGGTCGCGCTCTACGGTTACTCCCAGGGTGGCGGCGCGACGGCGTCAGCCGCCGAATTGGCCCCGGCCTACGCGCCCGAACTGAAGATCAAGGGCGCCGTCGTCGGCGCTCCGCCCGCGGACATGAACAAGGTGGCCGAGAGTATGGACGGCTCCGCCTACGGGGCGTTCTTCAACTACGCCCTGTCCGGCCTGGCCACCGCGTACGACATCGACATCGACCCGTACCTGACCGCCCACGGCAAGCGCGTGACGAACGACCTGCGGGACAACCTGTGCACGACGCAGGCCCTCGCCAAATATCCATTCCTGAACTCGCGATTCCTGACATCGGACGGGCGCCCGCTGACCGAGCGCCTCAAGCGCGCCCCGTGGAACACGATCGTGGCCGACCAGCAGCTCGGCATGCGCAAGCCCGCGGTGCCCGTCCTGCTTTCCCACAGCGTCCTGGACGACGTCGTCCCCCAGCAGGTCGGCAAGAACCTGGCCGCCGACTGGTGCAGCCGGGGCGCGACGGTAAGGTTCGCCGGCAACCTCGTCCCCGGGCACATCGCCGCGACCGAGGCCACCAGTGCCGACGGCCTCCCCTGGCTCGCAGACCGCTTCGCCGACAGGACCGCACCGAGCACCTGCTGACCCGGTGACGCCACCTCTGTCCTTCTTCGCCCTGGGCGGATCACAACAGACGCCGTGCCCGGAAACTGCGGGAACCGGGAATGCTGGAGTGGGCTGCGACTCGCGAGGGTGTGGCCGGGAAGCACCAGCTGATGTCCTGTCGCACTGAGCATGTCTGCGGATCGTGAGTCGAGCTGCTGGGTTGCCAGATGTTGTGAGCACGCTCTGCCCGCGGTTCTCAGTGCGGGTGGCCTCTGCGGAATCGAGACGGGCGGCCACCTGACTGCGGTGGTCGAAGGACAGCGGGCCCCTGGTCTGGGCAGCACCCGGCCGGGACGCGGCCACCGTGCGCTCCCTCTTCGACCGGCTCGGTATGGAGCGCTCGGCGAAGACCACACATGGGACCGCGGACGCTCCCGAGTGCACGTCGAAGGTCGGTGCGGGCCGGTGCCCGCCAGCGGTACGGGGGTGGTGTCCGCGCACTCGCAGTTGAGTGCTCAGCCAGGCACAGGCGAACGTGTGTGCGCCGACGGCCGGGGGCGAAGGGCAGCCGTGCGCGCGACACGCATGACTGTCATAGCCCTCATCCGCCGGCCACGCAGGGCAGCCTGGAAGGCGAGCACCATTCAGTACGGGCCGAGCCGCCAGGAGCGGCCTCGGCTCCCTGCCCGGAGGAGCACGGCATGGCGATCGAAGGGGTATCCCCCTACCTGAGGTACCAGGACGCGGACGCGGCTCTCGAGTGGATGGAGCGGGTCCTCGGCTTTACCGACACGGTCCGCTGGCGCGACGATGCAGGGCGGACGTTCGAGGCCGACATCCACGCGGGTGCGACGAAGATCGGAGTCAGCGGCGGCGGGGTGAGCGACGAAGGCAGGAACGCTCTGTTTATCGTGCACGTGGACGACGTCGATGCGCATTTCGAGCTGGTCAGGGCCGCATCGGGCGGGGAGCTGGAGGCTCCGGTGGATCAGCCGTACGGGCCGCGGACCTTCACGATCACTGACCCCTGGGGGTATCAGTGGAGCTTCTGGCAGGGCGAGGCCACACCACCCCGGTGATCGCCGGTGCGCCCCTGCGGTTTCACTGCGCCGTCGTTGTCGACGCCGCCGACTACGGTGCCGCCGCCGTGATGTGGCTCAGCAGGCACAGCCAGCGGCCGTCCCGCTTCACGAACACATCCGACGTCCACTCGTCGGCGTCGAACCGCTGGCCCTCGTAATGGGCGGTGTTGGTCATCCGCACGCTGAAAACCGCTGTGTCGCCGTGCACTCGGACCCGGGGCCTGCTGACGAGGTCCATAGCCGAGTGGGTCAGCTTCCCGGAGGCGACGAACGCGAGGAACTCGTCCCTGGAGGCGATGCCGGACTCCGAGACGATGGCCCAGTCGTCGGTCATGAAGCTTGCGATCCGTGCAGTGTCGTTGGAGACGATGGCCGCGGCCCAGGCCTCAGCAACGGCCGTGAGGGCCGCGTCCACCGTGCCGTCGTGGCCGTCTTGCGCCTCTTCGTCCGCCGTGCCGGTCGGGTCTCCACCGGGGTTCTCGGGCATGACCTGATTTTAGGCCTGCCGCGAACCGCTGTCGCGCCCCAGAGGCTGGGAAGGCCGTGGTCATCCACGAGCGGCTGGCATCGGAATACGGGTTCACCGGCAAGCAACTACCAGCGCGTCAAGCCCTACGTCGAGGAAGCCCGCCTCAGCGCCTCAGCGCCAGGCGCGGATGGGGACGGTCGCGGACTGGTAGGCGCCTGGGTGATGCCGGGGTAGCGGGCAGCCGCGGCGCGGGAGCCATCGCGGGTCATCTGGCCGAGGCGGATCGCGGCGTCTCGGCGCAGTTGTCTTGCCGGCCCGTTCGATTCGTTCAGTGGCCAGGCCAGGCCAGGCCCAGACGTCCGGAAGGAGTGCGGGATGCCCTTCGGGTCGTGCAGGCCCCGGTGGGCCGGAGGCGGCGGGAAGAGCGCGGGCGGTCCGACATCTCCGTGAGGCAGCTGGGTGCTCTCGCCAATGGCTGCGTTCATGCCGGGCGAGCCGTAGGGGGCGAGGCGCTTTAATCGCCGGTACCCGGCACGGTTGGAGGGAAGCCGGACAGCACGATCCTCGAGGAGCAGTTGTGTGGGACCACCGGTCCCATGCGGGCTGAGCGAAGGCGGAAGCCATACCGCCAGCTGACCGGTCTGCTGTGCGGTCCTCCGGTCCTTCACGAAAGCCATCACTGAAAGAGCTGCAACAACCACTGCCCTGCAGCCAACTTCGACACCGATACCGGCTAACTAGGCCCCGTCCGCAGGATCATGACGATGGCAGAGCGTGTCCGTGAGTTACGGCATCTTCCTGCTCCGGTTCGTGGACAGCAAGGTTGTCGCGTTGGACGTCGAACGGTTTCGGCAGGTGACGGAGCCGTACGTGGTGGCGGGCGGTCCGGAGGAGGGCTTCTCCCAGCTCCGCGTGGAGGACGGGGCGAAGTGGATCTCTACCAGGAGACCCAAGGTGAAAGGGGGATGCAGTGCGTGACGGCGACGCCCCCTACCCGTGGCGCGATGCTCGGAGTGCTCGCCCGGCTGGCGGCAGCCCTCGGAGCCTCGGTCGTCCCCCAAAGCGGTGGGGCAGTGATTCTCCACGAGAGGGAGCGCCGTCATCTTCCTGCGGAGCTTCAGGGGAACGTGGTTGTCATAGCTCCCACGGCAGGCGCGTTGCAGGCGGCATTCGACGCGGGCTGAGCATTTCCGCCCTCTATCAGAGTGCCGGTCCTGTCCGGCGAATCACGGGCGGAGTCCTAGGCGGACGGATGCTCCTCGACCACGCCGGCCTCGTCGTCGAAGGGTCGGCCGCGCTCGGCATTGGGGCGACCCTCGAAGACCGCGACCGCTTCGCCGGCCGACACGTCGTCACTATCTGCGCAACAGTAACGTCGACGTAGACGCCTACCACCCATGGGTCGGCGCGGCTCCCCGCCACAGGTCGTGACAGTTGCTCGAAAGTCGACCGCACACGGGGCCGGGTAATGAACGCTCCCCGCAACGTTCGGGGCTACGAACGGCTCCCTCAGCACAGCGAGGACCACCTGAACTGGGCACTCATCGCTGTGATGCCCCGGCGCCTGACCCGGCGGGGTCCTCGCACCGACACCTGGACGAAGAAGGTCGCCCTGATCATTCGACGTCAGCAATCGCGTTCGGTTCAAGGAACTCGAGGCGATTGCCCAGCTTGTCGAACGCATAGAAGCGATCGTGGCCAGGAAAGCTGTCATCCCAGGTGACGCTCACTCCGTTGTCTTCCAATCGCCTGGCGAGCGCTTGGAGCGAGGTCACAAGGATGCCCGGATGCGCCTTCCTGCTCGGGCGGAAGTCCTCTTCAACCCCCAAGTGGATCTCCAGGCAACCGCCTCGGAACCAACACCCACCGCGAGCCGCCAGCACCGGCGGCTTCTCGAGCTCTGTCATGCCGAGAACGTCTCTCCAGAACTCGCGGCAGATTTCCTCAGCGCCTGGAGGAGTCGCAAGCTGCACGTGATGAAGGCCGTTCAAGGAGTATTCGAGCGTTCCCAGAGCCACATCTTCTCCTCTGCCAAGGAATCTTGACGTCAAGATAATGAGAGCTGGGCGGTCCTGGCAAGGGCGCGGACTCGGCAGTGGGTGCGCGGCACATTGAGAAGACGACGTCCAGAAACACTTGCTCAACGTCGGCTTCGCCCAGGTCGGGGAGTTCGGTGGCCAGGAAGCGATCGCGACGCCCAAGGGCGAGCTGGTCGGTCGAGGGCGCTGCCCGCAGCGGCCCAAGGCGGCGTCACGGTCCTCAACGCCGAGGACGAGCTGGTGGCCGCGATGGATACCCGGACGACGGCCGCCGTGGTGACGTACGGACCAGCGGCAGCGCCGACATGCCTGGTTCCACTTTTGAGTGAGAACGAGTTGCGACAGTGAAGCCGCGCTCCACACAGCTCCCGCCGACCGTTCTCGACGGCGTCGGGACGTTCTATCGGCACTTCCCCCTGCGCTCAGACTTGGTCAAGGCAGTGGTGGAAAGCGGGATCGACGCCCTCGCCGCAACAGGACCGCAGCTCAGCGCCGCCCACGAGCCCGCAGAGGCCCTCGCCGAGTGGCTGCGCCAGTACACCGAGCTCCTGGGAACCAAACGAGGACTGGCCCCGGCCCTGCACTCGGGCGATCCTTCCTACGAGGCCCTGTCCGGCTACTTCATGGACAAGGTCGGCCCCGTGCTCGCGGCACTGCTCGCCACCGCCGCAGCCGCCGGAACGGTACGCGACGACGTCAGCGCCCGTGACCTGCTGTACGCCGTCGCCAACCTGTGCATGCCCGTACCCGGCGAAGGACCCGAGTGCAACCACCGCATGGTCGCTCTGCTCTTCGACGGACTGCGCACTCCCCGCCAGGGCGTTTCGTCCGGCCCGTCGCGCTGACGAGATGAAGACACCCGCGGTGCGGAGCTTGAGCGGGGACAGTCGAGCGATGTCCCCGCCGAAGCTTCCTGGGCAGCGCCGTCTTCTCCTGGGCTCCGGCCAGGCCCGGAGCCCAGGAGGTATGCCAGGACCGCGGCTGCCTCCTCCAGCGGTGTGCGCGCGTAGCCCAACGTCGTCCGATGGGCAGGTCCACATCCGGGCGGCTCCACTTCGGATCGGCCGGGACCTCCTGCATCAGCCGCGATTTGACGTGCGCCAGCGCGGACTGGAGCAGGTGCGGTGCGAGCATGCTGACCCCTGGAGCTCCTTGTCCGCACCCGCCAGGTCGCCGTCCTTGACCTAGCGGAAGTACTTCTTCGCGGAGTTCTCGACGTCCGCGAGGCGCTCGCATACGAACGAAGCACGCACCGTCCGACCGAGTTCTTCGATCGCCGGTATGGCGGGTGCTTGGGCCCGCCCCGGTTGAAGCGCCGCAGGACCTGCTCGGCCTCGGCGCTGCCCACGCGCAGGGGGTGTACTTCACTATCTGGTCGTACTGCTGGGCGATCAGGTTCCAGTCGATCTTCTTGGTGGAGAACACAGGCCCCAGATCGGGCCAGTTGTCGTCCTCTCCGGCTGCCGGCCGGTACAGCTTTGCGGAGCCGATGTTCTTCAGCCCGGCATCAGCCTGAAGCCGAGCATGTGGGCGAAGGCGAACCCGACGATTAGTGGGCGAGTTCGCAAGCTTCCAACGTCGATACGGGTCCGTCCGAGGCGCCATACGCCCACGTGGCTCGCCTCTTTACCGATGGGCTGGGGACCAGCGCATAGGAGGAAGTCGGCGGCCGGGCGGTGCTACGAGCTCACGCTGGAGATGGTTCCTTGCGGCTTGACGAAAGGCATCGGGAATCGATGAAGTAAGCCGTTGCCTGTCAGTGAGGGTTTTCAGCGTTGCCTCTCCAGGGTGAGGACTGCCTTGGTAATGACGGTCATGCGGTTGGGGCTGATGCGGGCTCGGCGGAAGATCTGCCAGGACTTCAGCCGTGCCATGCCCCGTTCGACGGGAGCTCGAGCTTGGGCCAGTGCGCGGTTGGCGGTGCGCTGGGTGGGGGTGAGTTCGCCGCCCGGCGGCCGTTTGAGGCCGGTGAGGCCCAGGATGTAGCGCTGAGGATGAAGGGCTATGCCTCTGGTAGAGCGGTTTCCCTCCGGCGGTGCTCGTACCGCCGTAGGTAGTACTCAAATACCGGCACTGTGGCGACGCTGCGGCCGACAAGCTCATACCAGGACAGTCCTTGCGTGTTGCACAGGTGGCACAGGTAGCCACGGACGCACTTTCCGCATGAGGGGCCGCGGGATGGACAGCATGCGCGGTCGTGGTCGATATGGAAGGCTTTGTCCTCCTCCTGCCACTGTCCCTTGCGGATGTCGCATCGATGGACGCGGGACTCTCGGAGCTCCCGGACGGCTCCCATCGACGAGAGTTTTCCCCGGCTCGAAGCCGCCCCCGACCACCCGGACTTCGGCGGCCCGCTTGTCCTGCGTCAGATCCCTCCCGGCGCGTACATCGTCACCTCGCGCCCCGACATCCGCGGCCCCATCCAGCCACCAAAGGCTGAGGTCTTCTTCCGTGTATGGGTCCACGGCGGAATCGACAGTAACGATGTCGCCCAGCGCCAAGCCTTCGAAGACCTCGCCGCCGCCATGGTCATACGCGGCGACATCATCCACCGCGTCCACGACAACGGGCGGATGCTCCCCGAGCTGCCAGCACCTACTGATGCCGGGCGACATGAGAATGTCAGTGGACGACGGATGGTGTGTCAGTAACCTTCCGGCGCGTCAGGCGTTGGGCATTCCGACAGGTGCACTTGTCCTGACGCCCGACGGCAGGATTCGTGTGGCTGACGGCCTCGACTCCCTCCCGGCGTCGAGGTCGTCGTCGTTCTGGCGCCGGATCGGTCTGCCGTGGTTGGGCCCCGGCTGGTTCGGCGCCGTACCAGCCGCCGGGTTTCTGTCACTGTCGCAGCCCGGGCCTGTGCGCGGTGCCGAGAGGCCATCCAGCCCACCGACCCAGGCGATGAGGTCGCGGCCCACGTTGTCCTGGACGAAGAACCGCTCCAGCTCCTGACGTGTGGGCACTGCGGCCAGCTTCCCGTACGTCTCGGTATTTCGGTCAGGAGTTTCACGGCATGAGGCGGACGGCAGCTAGGCCGCCCCGTCCCATGATCGGCCATCTTTTTGCAATCTTGGCTCTGGGAGCGATCACTGCACCGGCCGACCGAAGGGCTGCGCGCAGCGGCGTTAGCCGCGCGCCGCCCTGGAGCGGTCGCGAGTGAGGAGGGGGCCCCGGGGCCGCCGGGTGGCCTTCTGGCCTGCTCATGTGGCGGGGCCGGTCCACACGGTCAACAGGGCGGCCAGCACGGTGACTGCGGATACGGCGACGGCCGCCGCCCTCGCTGCCCGGGCGGTCTGCCGCCGGCCGAAGCGTGTCCTCCCGCCGGTGCGGCCGGCCGACGGGCAGCAGGGTGTGGCGCACCGGGCGGGCGAGTCGGGTTCGAGCCAGTAGGCGTCGAGCAGTGCGGCAGTCGGAGCGTCCTGTGCAGGTCTCATCGGGTGGTGAACGAGGCGCCGTGCAGGCGGGGAACGGCCCTGTCCACCAGGGGGCTGGCCTGCATTCGTTGCGGTTGAGTGATGCCGCGGGTTGACGTCATGGTGTCAGGGGGACGGGCGACAGGCGTGCCGCGAGGAGGGCAATGTCGTCGTCGGCTGAGGCCGGGACGAGGTGGGTAGGGAGGGTGTCGCACAGCTGGTCGAGGGAGGGTCCGGGTTGCGTCAGGAGGTGGGTGAGTTCGGTGAGGCGGTCGTCGATGTCGCTGCTGCGGGTTTCGACGAGGCCGTCTGTGTAGAGCAGCAGGAGGCTGCCGGGCTGGAGGGTGAGGTCGGTGGTGGTGAAGGGGGTGCCGCCGACGCCGAGCGGGAGGCCGGGGGCAGGTCGAGGAGGCTGGCGGTTCCGTCGGGCTCGACCAGGGCCGGGGGCGGGTGGCCGGCGCGGGTGATGCGGCAGTGGCCGCTTGAGGGGTCGAGTACGGCGTAGCAGAAGGTGGCGAGCATTGGCTCGGCCAGGTCCTCCAGGGCGGCCTCCAGCTGGGTGAGGAGGTCTCCGGGTTCGAGGTCGAGGCGGGCCAGGGCGCGGACGCTGGCGGACAGACGGCCCATGACGGCTGAGGCGGGGGTGCCGTGGCCCATGACGTCGCCGATGGCGAGGGCGGCCCGGCCGCCGGTGAGGCGGATGACGTCGTACCAGTCGCCGCCGACCTCGTTGACGTCGCTGGCGGGCAGGTAGCGGTGGGCGACCTCAAGGCCGGGGGGCGGGGTGACGTGCTGGGGCAGCATGCTGCGCTGCAGGATCAGGGCGGTGTCGTGTTCGCGGTGGTAGAGGCGGGCATTGTCCACGCAGATTGCGGCGCGGGCGGCGAGCTCGCCGGCCAACGCCTGGTCATCGTCGGTGAACGGGCCGAGCGGGCGCCGACGGTAGAAGGTGGCCAGACCCAGGACGACGCCGCGGGCCTGCAGCGGCACCATCATGTACGAGTGCACGCCCAGGGCCAGGAGCCGGGCGGGGCGGTGGAATAGCGCTGTGCGGGAGCGATGGCCTGCTCGTCCAGACGGGCGATCAGGAAGGGACGCCTGGTGGCAAGGGCCTGGGTGTACGGGGCGGTGGCGGGGAAGGTGAGGGTCCGGCCCAAGGGTGCCAGGGTGTCGGTGAGGACGGAGCCGGTCAGCGGGGCTTTGCCCAGGCGGCGCAGGGCGGCGCCGCCGACGAGGCCGGGGCCGAGGTCGCCGCTCATGGCGAGACTGTCCAGGACGTCGACGGTGACGGCGTCGGCCAGGTCAGGCACGGCGACGTCGGCGAGCTCCTGCGCGGTGCGCTCCAGATCCAGACTCGTGCCGATCTTGAACGTGGCCTCGTTCACCAGCGCCAGGCGGCGCCGGCCGGCTTCGGCTTCGAGTTCGGCCCGCTGCTGGGCGGTGATGTCGATTAGCGTGGCGGTCAGCCCGATAGGCCGGCCGTCGGGGTCCTCCAGGCGAACATACGAGCACGACCACACGTGGTCGTGGTCGGGGTTCGCGGGGGTGTGGCCCGTGCGGCGGAGGTCAAGGACCGGCTCGCCGCCTTCCAGGACCTGGCGCATCGCGGCCTCCATGGCGGCGGCGTTCACTCCGGGCAGGATCTCCACCAGTCGCCGGCCGATGTGCGCGGCCTCGGAGAGACCGTTCATGGCCTCGAGCGCGGGGTTGACCCGAAGGAAGCGGAGCCGGGTGTCGAAGACGGCGATCCCGACCGGTGAGCGGGCGAACAGTCCGTCCCACACGGCAGAAGACCCGCGGATCACGCGGGCGGCGTGCGCGTCGGCCGCGAAGACGAGAACCGTGGTGCCGCCGCGTGTGCGGGCGGGCACCGGTGTCGCCCAGATCTCCAGCTCGATGGGGTGGCCGTCTCGGTGCCAGCAACTCACGGTGCCCGTCGCACCGCGGCCGGTCACCGCCTGGTCCCATAGCGAGCGTCCCAGGCTCCTGTCCGCCCCAGGGTGCAGCAGGTCGGAGATGTGCCGGCCGACCACCTCGTTGGAGGGATAGCCGAGCAGGTCCTGCGCGCTGTTGTCCCAGCGCACGATCACGCCGGCCTGGTCCGTGGCCACGGCGGCGACCGGCAGCGCGCCGAGCCAGCCCCCCGCGTCCCGCGAAGCACCGCTGGTCGCATCGGCTGCCATCTGCTCCATCGCCGCGAATCCCGCCCGTCATCGGAACGGCCCTCGATTCCAGTATCCGCAAGCATGCCCGGCCGCGCCGCTCGTGCCGGGGGCCACACACACGGGGCGGCGGCGCGGCAAGGCCGAGCATCGCTTCGGCGACTGTCGGCGTACTCGTGAGAGTGCTCCACCGAGTACAAAGATCTGTGCACCAGTCTTCGACCTGCTCCAGCCCCAAGCCCCTGCATTGACCCCAGGTCGTAGCCCTGCCGAGTACGCTCGCTCCGAGAGGGGGCGTCATGGAATCACTTGGGACCTTGTTCATGGCCGCAGCGTGGGGAGTTCCGCTGGTCGGCCTGCTGGTCGGCGTGATTGCCGTTGTAGCCAGCGCACGTTGGCGCCGCCGGGCGATCAGCGCTCTGGAGAGGGCCGAAGAGCAAGGCGGACCTGCGCTTCACGTATCCGATCGGTAGTGAAGCTGCGGGGAACAGGGAGAGCGACAACGAGGGCGTCAGTGACGCCCAGGTCAGCATCGGCAGGGTCCAGGACGGTCCAGTGACGCGATCTTCAGGCTGCGTCGTTGCGGTCTCGTTCAATGGCTGCGAGCCGGTTCTTGAGGCGGTAGCTTGGGCCGTTGATGGAGATGACGTCGCAGTGGTGGAGGAGGCGGTCGAGGATGGCCGTGGCCAGGACCTCGTCACCGAACACCTGTCCCCATTCGCTGGAGGTTTTGTTCGAGGTCAGGATGATCGAGCCTTTGCGTATCGCTTTGAGATGACCTGAAAGACCAGGTTTGCCTCGGCGCGAGCGAGGGGCTGGTAGCCGACTTCGTCCAGAACGAGGACGGCTGGCCGCAGGTGTCTGCCGAGTTTGCTGGTCAGGCGCCCGGCTGCTTCGGCGGCGGTGAGGTTGCGGACCATGTCGTCGAGGCTGGTGAAGTAGATCGAGTAGCCGGCCCGGCAGGCTGCGACCGCGAGAGCGACGGCGATGTGTGTCTTGCCCCACCCCGGGCGGCCCGAGCAGGGCAGCGTTGGCCTTGGCCTCGACGAACGAGAGGGTGGCGAGGTCTTTGACCTTGCGGGGGTCGAGCTCGGGCTGGAATGAGAAGTCGTAGTCATCGAGTGTCCTGTGGTGCGGCAGCCGAGAGAGCCGCAGGCCCTGGCGGAAGCGTCGGTCGTCCCGGACGGCGAGTTCCTCGGAGAGGACCAAGTCGATGAAGTCGAGGTAGCCCATCTTGGCCTCGTCGGCCCGCTGAGCGTATTGGGTCAGGGCCTCGGCCAGGTGGGGCAGGCCCAGCTTGGCGGCCGTGCTGCGGATGCGGGTGGAGACCAGCTCGCTCAACGGGAATCCTTTGTGCTCGGGTGGGTGGTGAAGGGGCGGGTGCCGGTCAGCTCGTCATAGACCGACAACGGCCGCCGTCCGACCTCGACCTGGGTGGCCGCGGCCCGGTTCAGCAAGGCCAGCAGCGATCCTGTCTCCGCCCCGC
>NZ_JBSHFH010000009.1:0-201861 GCF_053617235.1 Streptomyces sp. NPDC055749
TTGTGTGGTGTGTTTTTGTGGGGGGGCGGTGGTTGGTGTGGGGGGGTTGCCCCGGGGGGGGCGGGCGGCGCGGGCGCGGCGCGCGGGGGGCCCCCCCCCCCCCCGCGACGCGCGACCGTATCCGCGCGGGCTCGATCAGAAGGCGAAGACCGCGCCCTCGGCCAGGCTTCCCTGCATCTCGCACGGGTTGCCGAAGGTGGTCGACCAGGAAACGTTCCGTCCCTGCCAGGCACCGCTGGCGGTGATCACGACGGGGTCCCACTGGCGCGTACAGGTCCGCTGTGACGACGACGTCGTCAGCTGGGTGAACTCGCCCTCGACGGAGCGCAGTTCCGCGCACGCGGCCGCGGGTGAGGGGTGGGTGCCATCGGGGCGGGGCGCGCAGCTCAAGGTCACGGCTCGCTCGACGGTGGCCGTGGCGGCCGTATCGCCCTTGCTGACCGTCAGTACGAGCGCCGACGGGGCGTGGAGGCCGGCCGGCTGGGCGGGCTGGGCCTGTGCGATGCCCATGGCCATGGGCATCGCGCCGGTCACGACAAGTGCGGTTCCCGTGAGGGCTATGCCGATTTTGGCGAGCATGTAACGCATCTGTGAAACTCCTTCGCTTGGGGGGGCGATTGCGGTCGGGAGTCTTGCCCATGCGGACAGTGAGCGCATGTCGATCAGCTCATTCCGGCCCGGCCTCCTCGTCCCGGATCTACCGAATGGTCGTTTGGGCAGCTCGCGGCGGGTGCGGACGCCTCCCCGGGGGTGTCCATCATGTGGACAATTTGCGGTGGTACAACCGCGAACTATCCCCTGACCTGCGCGTATTTCAGGCTGGTTCACTCAGCGAACGGACTGCTTCGGCCGGAAAATGTCGCTGGACAGGCGATCGGTGGGGCGCTGCGACCGGCCGTGCGACGGATTGCCCGCACTTCGCGAGGGCCGTGGTCCTGGAGCCGCTGCGGCTGGCGTACTGTGATGTCTACCGACGCGGGGTGGAGCAGCTCGGTAGCTCGCTGGGCTCATAACCCAGAGGTCGCAGGTTCAAATCCTGTCCCCGCTACTGCACGAAGAGGCCCGGATCCAAGCACTGGATCCGGGCCTCTTCTGTTAAGGGCGTACAGGTGCCGGTTCCCGTACCGCCGGACGTCCGGACATCCATCCCGGTTTCTGGGACATGGCGCCGGGTGGCCTGCCGGGACAGAGTTTCGGTATGACCCAGATGGCAAGCACACACGAATCCGTAGTGGTGATCGGCGGCACCGGCAAGACCGGGCGCCGCGTCGTGGCCCGGCTCCGCGACCAGGGAATCGAGACGCGGTCGGCCTCCCGGTCCGGGGATACCCGGTTCGACTGGGCGGACCGGGCCACGTGGGGGCCCGCCCTCGCCGGTGCGACGGCCGCCTACATCGTTCCGTACGACCCCTCGCCCGCCGCGGCGCCCGCCCTGGTGGCGGAGGCGGTGGCGAGCGGGGTACGGCGGCTCGTCCTTCTCTCCGCCCGGGGCGTGGACATCCCCGGATACTTCGGGGCGTCCTACGACGGCAGCGGGCCGCACACGGAGGCGGAGACCGCGGTACGGGACTCGGGCGTCGAGTGGACGATTCTGCGCCCCGGCTGGTTCGCCCAGAACTTCAGCGAGGGCGTCTTCCTGGACGGCGTGAACGCGGGTGAACTCGCGCTGCCCACCGCGGACGGCGCCGCCGCGTTCGTCGACGCCGAGGACATCGCGGCGGTGGCAGTCGCCGCGCTCACGGAGGACGGCCACCAGGGCCAGGTGTACGAACTGTCCGGCCCTCGGGCCCTCACCATCGATGAGGTGCTCGCCGAGATCGCGAAGGTGACCGGGAACAGGGCCACCTATGTCCCGACGAGCGAGGACGAATTCCGGTCGGCCCTGGTCGCCCAGGGCGTGCCCGAGGAGGAGGCGGAACTCTGGATCGCCGGCCTGGAGCCCGTCCGGACGGGCCGTGAGGCGGCGCCGGCCGACGGCGTCCGGCGCGCACTCGGCCGCGAACCCCGCGACTTCACCGACTTCGTACGGGACGCGGCGGCGGGGGGCGCTTGGCGGGGGTGAGCGGGGGTGAGCGGGGGGTGGCTGGGCGCCCACTCAGCACCCCCACCAAGCACCCCCACTCAGCACCCGCACTACTCAGCCCGCCGGGGCCTCGTGCTCCCGGCGGGCTTCGGGCACGGACCGGCGGTACGCGCTCGGGCTCTCGCCCCGTAGCCGCTTGAACGCCGCGCTGAACCCGAACGCGTCCGCGTACCCCACGCGCCGCGCCACGGACGCCACCGTCAGCTCGGGGCGTGTCAGCAGGTCGGCGGCGAGCGTCATCCGCCACTCCGTCAGATACGCCACCGGTCCCTCCCCGACCAGCTCCGTGAACCGCTTCGCCAGGGTCGTGCGCGACACCCCGGCCCGGCTCGCCAGCTCCGCCGTCGTCCACGGGTGCGCCGGGTCCTCGTGCATCGCACGCAACGCGGGCCCCGCCACCTCGTCGCCGAGCGCCCGGTACCACTTGGGCGGGTCCGCCTCCGGCCGGTCGAACCAGTCGCGCAGCGTGCACACCAGCAGCCAGTCGAGCAGCCGGTCGAGCACGATCTGCCGGCCCGGCCGCGCCGCGGTGATCTGCGCCTCCAGGTAGTCCCGCATCGGCGCGCAGTCGCCGTCGTCCGGTACGACGAGCGCCGGCGGCAGAACGCGGAGCAGCCGTTGCGGGGCTTCGGCCTGTACGTCGTAGGCGGCGGCCAGCAGCACGGTGGGGCCGGTGATCTCATCGGCGGCAACCGGCCCGCCGCCGGTACCCGTGGACCAGCGCACGTCCCGTACCCCCGAGGCCCCCGCCCCGTCCCCCGTGCCCCGCTCCGGGTCATCGGTGAAAACGAACGGCGCCGGCCCCCGTACGATCGCGGCCTCACCGAGCCCCAACCGCTGCGGAGCACCGCCCTCCGGGACGATCCACCCGGCGCCGCGCATCGGCACGCACAGGGTCAGATACGCCCCGTCCGTGAACCGCAGCGACCACGGCGGCCACAGCACCGAACGGCCGAACACCGCTCCCTTGCCCCGCACTCCGTGCAACAGCTCATCGAACACGTCCATGGCACAACGATAGGCAGACGCGGGCGGACGCCCCGGCTGGAGCGGACGATCGCCTATGTCCCGCGGACGGACAGCCATGGTCGCGGACCCCGCCGCCGCGATGGAATCGCCTCATGACAACAACGGAGCGAGCACACGACATCCTCGTCCTCGGCGCCACCGGCAAGACCGGCCGCCGGGTCGTCCGGCACCTGCGCGACAGCGGTACGGCCCGGGTCCGGGCGGCTTCGCGCTCCGGTGAGGTGACCTTCGACTGGACGGTCCCTTCGACCTGGGAGCCCGCGCTGAGCGGCGCCTCGGCCGTCTACCTGGTGGCGCCCGAGGACCCGGCCCTCGTGAAGGAGTTCGTCACGCAGGCGGTGAGCGCGGGCGTGCGCCGTTTCGTGGCGCTCTCCGGGCACGGCGTCGAGGCGGCATCCGGAGAGGACTTCGGGCAGGACTTCGGGCAGGGCATGCTGGCGGGTGAGGCGGCGGTACGGGAGTCCGGCGCCGAGTGGACGATCCTCAGGTCGAGCAACTTCTTCCAGAACTTCGACGAGGACCTTTGGCACGCGCCGCTGAAGGCGGGCCGCCTTGCCCTGCCGATCGGTGCCGTGCCCGAGCCGTTCGTCGACGTCGACGACGTGGCCGAGGTCGCGGCGGCCGTCCTCACCCGCGACGGTCACGCGGGCCGGACCTATGAACTGACGGGCCCCCGCGGGCTGAGCTTCGCCGAGGCCACGGAGACGATCGCCCGGGCGGCGGGACGCCCGATCCGTTACGAGGAGCTGACCCCGGAGGCGTACCGCACCGAACTCCTGGGCCAGGGCTGGCCGGAGGCCATGGCGGACCTCCTGGGCGGGATGTTCGCCCTGCACCGGGCGGGTCATTCGGCGGCACTGGGCGACGGAGTCCAGCAGGTCCTGGGCCGCGAACCGGCGGACCTGGCCGTGTGGGCGCGACGCGTCGCGGCGACAGGGACCTGGTCGTAACCCACTAGAATTCAGGCGCTGTTCGCCAGCCGCTTGGCGATCTTCCCGGCATCCAGGGCCATTTCACGGAACATGCCGCTGATCGGGTTGGTGAACCCGGTGAAGTACAGCCCCGGCGCGTCCTTCGGCGTACGTCCCCCATGCACCACCGGACGTCCCCGCGCGTCCAGGACGCCGAGGTGGCCGACCAAGCCCTCCAGGGCCCGCAGGTACCCGGTCGCGGCGATCACAGCGTCCGGGGTGATCCGGGTCCCGTCGGCCAGGACCACCGTGTCCCCGTCGAAGGACTCCACGGTCGCCACCGGCACCACCCGGCCCGTCCTCACCGCATCGATCAGGCCCACGTCCTGGACCGGGATCGCACCGTCCTTGACCCGGGAGTACAGGCCGGTGGCGGGGCGGGGCAGCCCCTGGGCGGAGAGGTCAGGGACGGCGAGCTTCGCCATGACCCCGCCCAGCCGGTCCACGAGCCGCACCGGCAGCCGGCGCACGAGAATGCCGGTCGCCTGGGCGGGCCAGCCCGCCGTTGAGCGCCGCACGATGTGCGGAACGGTGCGTACCGCGATACGTACCCGGGAAGCGCCGCCCTCCACCAGGTCGACGGCGATCTCGGCCCCCGTATTGCCGATGCCGACCACGAGGACGTCCTTGCCCGCGTACGGGGCGGGGGTGCGGTACTCCGAGGCGTGCACCAGCTCACCGGTGAACGTGTCGCGCCCGGACCAGTCCGGAACGCGCGGGGTGTGGTTGTAGCCCGTGGCCACGACGACGGCCCGCCCGGTCAGCACCCGGCCGCCGCTCGCGGTCAGCTGCCAGCCGGTGCCGTCGGCGGCCCGGTCGACGCGGGAGACCTCGACGCCGGTGACCACTTCGAGTTCGTGGTGCTCGGCGTACTTCTCCAGATAGCGCACCACGTCCGCACGGGCGACCCAGCGCCCGAATCTTCGGGGCATCGCCAGGCCGGGCAGCGCGGACCAGCGCCGGGTGGTGTGCAGGCGCAGCCGGTCGTAGTGGCGCCGCCAGGAGGCCCCGACGCTCTCGGACTTCTCCAGCACGACGGCCCGTACACCCTGCTCCCGCAGGGCGGCGGCGACGGCGAGACCGCCTGGGCCACCGCCTATGACGTAGACGGGCCGACGGTCGGTAAGTGCGCTTTCGGACATGATTATGGAGCGTAATCGCGTGCTCACTTGATTGGTCTCGGTCAAGGCCGGAATCGGTTGCGAATTGATCACGGGGTCACCTCTTGCGCGGGGCGCCCCGGATCAGGTGAACTGACGTACCGTCAGATTCCCGGTCGTGACCGGCCGTGACCGGAAGGAGCGCCGATGCAGCCGATGCAATCGATCGTGCTCGGTGGAGCCGAGTGGCTCGCCGTCCTGCGCATAGGGCTCGGCCTGTGGTGGCTGGAGAGCTGGCGCCACAAGGACAAGAAGGGCTGGTTCGAGCGCGGCACGGGCATCGCCTGGGCGGCGGACGTCGCCGGAAAGCACCGCTGGGCGGTGGTCCGCACGGGCTTCGAGCGCGTGGTCGCACCCCGCCCGAAGGTCATGGCGTACGTCGTCGTGTACGCCGAACTCGCCCTGGGTCTGGGGCTGATCGCCGGGTTCCTCACCCCCGTAGCCCTGGTCGCCGGGCTCCTCCTCAACCTCCTCTATCTGGTGCTGATGGTCCACGACTGGGCCGAGCAGGGGCAGAACGCGATGATGGCGCTGATCTCGCTCGTCGCGCTGTTCGCCATGTCCTGGCAGACCTGGTCGCTCGACGCCGCGATCGGCCTGTTCCTGTGACGGCGGAGGCGGTGCGCTTCGACCTCCCTGAACCGGACGCCTTCACCCGCCCCTACTGGGACGCCGCTGCGGAAGGCCACCTGCTGCTGCGCCGCTGCGGCGCCTGCGCCCGGGCCCACCACTACCCCCGGGAGTTCTGCCCCCGCTGCTGGAGCGAGGACGTCACCTGGGAACGCGCGAGCGGCCACGCCACGCTCTACACCTGGTCGGTCGTCCACCGGAACGACCTGCCACCGTTCGGCTCACGGGTCCCGTACGTCGCAGCCGTGGTCGACCTTGCCGAGGGCCCGCGGATGATGACGGAGATCGTGGACTGCGAGGAACAGGCCCTGGCGATCGGCATGCGTCTCCAGGTCGCGTTCCGGAGGGAAGGGGGCGGGGAGGCGGTCCCTGTCTTCCGCCCCCGGCTCTGATCGATGCCCGGCGGCGGACCGTGGATCACGCCAGGGTGACGCGCATGCCGCCCTCGGCCAGGAGATCGAGGATCACACCGAACAGGTCGTAGGGCCGGCCATCCGGTGACAGTGCCCGGGACAAGTGCTCGCGTGCGGTCGCGGCGTCCCGCCAGAGCAGAGTTGCGGGGGCGGTGTAGCCGAAGGTGCCACCCAGGCAGTCGTAGAGGGCGCCAAGACTGCCGCCGAAGTAGCCACCCGGCCCGTTCACCGCCTCGCCGAGCGCCAGGTAGAGGCCCGGTTCGTCGGTGACATGCCGACCGTCGAGTTCGTAGGCGTGACCGGCCGGGCGGTCACCGGGGGCGCGGTAGGCAGCTCGCTCCCGGACGAGATCGTGCCAGGCCCAGCGGTGCCGGGTATCAAGGCCGGCCCAGGCGGCCGCCGTGTCGGGCGGCCCGACGAGCCACCGCTCCCAGACGGGCCGGGCGTGTTCGGGAACGGGTGTGAAGAGCCCTTCGAGCTCCAGGTCGATCAGATCCGTCCCGTACGAGGACGGGCGCCAAGCACTGACTCTGGCCCAGAGCAGGCGTTCGGTGAGCGGCTCACCTCGATCGTCTCGAATCTCCAGGGCGGCCTGCTCCAGGTCCAGCGCCCGCCGGGTGCCCTTCGCCAGTGCTGCCCGCAGCTGATCACCCTCGGCGAGCCCCCGCAGGACGAGCGGGGGCGTCGGCCGTTTGTGCGGCAGGACACGGGCGAATTCCCGGCAGGAGCCCAGCCATCGGTGCCCGTCATGCACGCGAACGCGGCCCCTGTGTCCCTCGGGCGGACCTTCGTAGTCGTCCAGGCCGGTGAGCACGAGACTGTCTGCCCCAAGGGGCTGCCCCGGACTCTCCGCGTCCTCCAGCAACCAGGGGTCGAGTGCCTCGTCGTCCGGCACCAGCCAGAGTCGGTGACCGACCCAGCCGCCCACCTCTGCTTGTGGAACCCAGCCGAACAGCTCGTAGGTCCCGCGTCGGGGTTCTCCGAACAGCCCTTCCGCCTCGGCACAGACGCCCCAGGCATGCCCGTGCTCCGTCTCGGTCAGCGTGTACCGCGTTCGCCCGCGATGGTCCTCGTCCTCGTGCACGCTGGGAATCATGCCGGGACCAGGTTCCAACGGCGAAGTCATTTTCCCCGTAGCTACGTGGGTCTCACTCGTCCTGCACGAACTGCGCCAGCACCAGTGCGTGCAGCAGCTCCGCATCCACGAACTCCCCCTGCTCCGGCGCCCCGCACCGCCAGCTCAGCGGATACGTGTTGCCGTCGGCCGCCGGAATCCCCACGTACTGGTCCCGGACGGTGGGCCCGAAGCACTTGGCCCCTGGCGGCCAGTCGTACTCCTTGCTCGATCCGGGCGGGATCAGGAAGTACGTCCACCTCCCGCCCGCGATCTCCCGCACGACCGGCCCGGGTTCGCCGTCGGTGACCGTACCGAGGTGATGCAGCACCGCCTCGCCCCGTACGCCGCGCAGCCGGATGGCGTCGAAGTAGATCCCGGTCAGATGGAGTTGGAGCCCGGCGGCGGGTACCCAATCGGGGAGTTCATTGCTCGTCATGCCTACGAGGATTCCGGTGGTTGCGTAGCGTGACCAGGAGGACACGGTCTACATCGGACCTTCGTGTCCGGCGCGTTCAGCGACTGATTTCGCAGGTCCGCCCGGGCTTACGGCCAGAGCAGCTCCCTCACCCATGACCCGCCGTCCAGGCGGTAGCGCAGTCGTACGTGCTGCCGCCGCGCGTCGCCCTGGAAGAACTCGACCTCCTCCGGCTCGACGACGTACCGCGTCCAGCTCTTCACGTCCGCGTCGGGTTCGGTCTGCGCGCGCTCCCAGGCGGTCTCGGAGGCCCGCACCAGCTCGTCCCGCGTGTCCAGGATCTCGCTCTGCCGCCCCACCAGCGCCGAGGCCAGCGCACCGGTCGAGCGGGCATGCAGATCGGCCAGGCTCTCCGCCGGGCTCGCGACGGTGACCGTTCCCCGTACCCGTACCTGCCGCCCCTGAGCCGGCCAGTAGAAGCCCAGCGCGGCATACGGGCGGGCGGCGAGCTGGTGGCCCTTCGCGCTGGTGGCGTGCGAGGCGAAGTGCCAGCCGCGCTCGTCCGCGTCGTGCAGCATCAGCGTCCGCACGTCGGGGCGGCCCTCGCCGTCGACGGTGGCGAGCGACATGGTGTGCGGCTCCGGCTGCCGCGCGGCCACGGCCTCGGCGAACCAGGCGTGGAAGAGGGCGACGGGTGCGGCGGGCGCGGTGGCCGGGTCGAAGGCCGGGAGGTCGATGTCCCACACGCGCTGGGCGTGGAGCAGGTCCAGGAAGGTGCTGTGCGAATCGGGCATGGGCCCATTCCATCGCAAAGGGCCCGGCGCTTCCCTCTCACCCCCGCCCCAGCACCACCGTCCCCGATGAGCAGAACCAGCCACCCGTGCCCGAGGCCACGGCCAGCTCCGGGAGTCGGCCGCCGGGGCGGTGCACCTGGCGTTCGCCCGCCTCGCCGCGCAGTTGGCGTACCGCCTCCACCAGCAGGAACAGGCCCCGCATGCCCGGGTGGCAGGCCGAAAGGCCGCCGCCATCCGTGTTGACCGGGAGCTCGCCCGTCAGGCCCGTCCGGCCCTTCTCCATGAACGGGCCGCCCTCGCCCTTCGCGCAGAAACCCAGGTCCTCCAGCGTCACCAGCGTCATATAGGTGAACGCGTCGTAGATCTCGGCGAGGTCGATGTCGGCGGGACGCACCCCGGCCCGTTCGAAGGCCAGGCGGCCCGAGACCGCCGCGGGGGAGACCGTGAAGTCCTCCCACTCGGACATCGTGGAGTGCGATACGTACTCGCCGGTGCCCAGGATCCAGACGGGGTCCTTCGCCGTGTCCGGTACGTACTCCTCGGCGGCCAGCAGCACCGCGCATCCGCCGTCGCTGCGGATGCAGCAGTGCAGCTTGGTGAACGGGTCCGCGATCATCGGGCCCGACAGGACCTCGTCCACCGTGATCGGGTCCCGGAACATCGCGTCCGGGTTGGCCGCCGCGTTCGCCCGCGCCTGGACTGCGACCTCGGCGAGCTGTTCCGGTGTCGTGCCGTACTCGTGCATGTGGCGGCGTGCGGCCATCGCGTACTTGGCGATCAGTGAGTGCCCGTACGGCACTTCGAACTGGAGCGGGCCGCGTGCCCCGAACGACAGGTTGGACGTGCGGCGGCCCGCCCTGATGTCGGCGCGGGCGGTGGAGCCGTAGACGAGGAGTACGACGTTGGCGCGACCGGCGGCGATGGCGTCCGCCGCGTGGGCCGCCATGACCTCCCAGGTCGCGCCGCCGACCGCCGTGGAGTCCACCCAGGTGGGGTGGAGACCGAGGTATTCGGCGACCTCGACGGGCGCGAGCATGCCGAGCCCCGCGGAGGCGAAACCGTCGATGACGGACCGGTCCAGGCCCGAGTCGGCGAGCGCCCGGCGGGCGGCCTGGGCGTGCAGGGCGTACGGGGTGGCCTCGTCGACGCGTCCGCAGTCCGCGAGCGATATGCCGACTGCGGCGACCCGGCGCGGGGCGGGGGAGGGTGAGGAAGGCATGAATCTGATGGTACGTCAGATAGTGCCGGCGGCAAGGGGTGTGCGTCACGGGAGGGGGTGCGCGGCTCTGGGTTTCTGGGGGGTTCCCACCTAGCATGACGGGCCGTCAGGTCAGGGCGCTGGTTCCTGATCGAGGGGAAGTCGAGGGGAAGGAGCCCGACGATGGACGCCGCCTTCACCGCGGAACAGGACGAGATCCGCCGTACGTTGCGTGAGCTGCGGACCAAACGCAGCGGACAGGACGAGGCCGGGGCCGACGCAGGGGCCGTCGACGGGTACGACGCGGCCCTGTGGCGGCAGCTCGCCCGCGACCTAGGGCTGCCGGGGCTCGCGATCCCCGAGGCGTACGGAGGTGCCGGGCGCGGGACCGCCGGGCTCGTCCTGGCCTGCGAGGAGACCGGCCGGGCCCTGCTGCCCTCACCGCTGCTCGCCACCGCCGCACTCGCCGCCCCGCTGATCACCGCACTCGGCACCGAGGCCCAGCGCGCCGCCCTGCTGCCCGGCATCGTGGCGGGGGAGCTGACCGCCGCCCTCGCCGTCCCGGGCGCCGGCCTCTCCACCGCCCTCGGCCTGACCGGCGACGAGAGTGAAGAGAGTGGTGGCAGCGGTGGCTGGGCGGGTGGCGGCCGGGCCGGTGGCGTACAGGCCAGGCCGGCCGGTGGCGGGCAGGGCTGGCGGCTGTACGGCGAGGCGGCACAGGTGCTCGACGGCCACAGCGCGGGACTGCTCGTGGTCGCCGCCCACATGGGCGGCTTCCCGCGCAGCCGTACGCTCCTCTTCCTCGTGCGTACGGACACGGCGGCCGGACTCGTCCGCACGAGGCAGACCTCGATGGACGGGACACGGCCGGTCGGGCGTATCGAACTCCGCGACACCGAGGCCGAACTCCTTGGCGTGGACAGTGCCATTGAGGCAGCGGCGGCCCTGGTCGCGACCGGGCGCACGGCCGCCGCCGTGCTGGCGGCGGAGGCAGCGGGCGTGGCGGCGAGCGCACTGGACCGTACCGTCGCGTATGTGAGGAGCCGGGAGCAGTTCGGCCGGGCGGTCGGCTCCTCCCAGGCGGCGAAGCACCGTCTCGCGGACGCGTACGTACGGGTGCAGGGGGCCCGCTCGGCGGCGTACTACGCGGCCTGGGACCCGGCGGGCGCGGGTCTGGCGCTGGCCCAGGCGCTGGAGGCACTGCGGGTCACCGCCGCCGAGGCCGTCCAGTTGCACGGCGGCATCGGGTTCACGTGGGAGCACGAGGCGCACCTCTACTTCAAGCGGGCCACGGCCGACGAGCTGCTCTTCGGGCCCGTACACCGGCTGCGCGACCGTGCGGCACAGCAGGCCGGGCTGTTCCTGACCGGTACCGCCGGGGCAGAGGTGGCCGTCTGATGGCGCCCGGAGTCCGGCTGGTCCAGAAGGTCTCGTCGACCCGCGCCTTCGCGCGGATCGCCCCGCACGTCATCCCGGTCATGGACCGCGCGGTGCACCGGCTCAGCCGGGGCAGGGTGATGCTCAGCTCGCAGATGCTGCCGGGGCTGGTTCTCACCGTGCGCGGTGCGAAGAGCGGGCAGCTCAGGACGGTCCCGCTGGCCTGCATGCCGCAGAAGGGTCCGCCGGAGAGTTGGATCCTGGTCGGCAGCAACTTCGGGCGGACCGGGCATCCGGCCTGGACCGCCAACCTGCTCGGCAGCCCGGACGAGGCCGTCGTCAGCTGGAAGGGCCGGGACGTGCCGGTGCGCGCGCGGCTGCTCCGGGGCGCGGAGCGGGCCGAGGTGTGGGAGGAGGCGCTGAGGTTCTGGCCGCCGTACGCGACGTACCAGGCGAGGATCGAGCGGGAGATCCGGCTGTTCCGGCTGGAACGGCGGGAGCAGGGGGAGCAGGGGGAGCAGGGGGACTGAGGGTCAGGGCGCATGGCGGCCGGGGCCGCGGGCGCCGACGGCGGACCACAGGGTGGTCCGCCGTCGGTGAGACAGGACGTGGGTGCCCGGGTTGCGGCTGAGCGCCCAGCGTGCGGGGGAGCCGGCGCCGCGACTGATTGGCCTGGTCGGCCTGTTCGGCCTGCTTCGCCTACCTCGTCGGCTTCTTGCCGGTGATGCCCAGGTGCACCAACAGGGCGAGATTTGGCTTGAGTTCGGCCTGCTTGACGCCCCAGGTGGTGAAGCCCTTCTGGTGCGAGGCGACCGCGGCCAGCATCGCGACGAGGGAGCCCGCCATCGCCGCAGGGCTGACGTCCTTGTCGACCTTGCCCTTGGCCTGAAGCTCCTTCACCGATTCCGTAAGGGAGTTGGTGACCGAGTTCAGGATCTTCATGCGGATCTTGTAGAACCGCTTGTCGCCTTCGGCCGCGCCGAGGTCGACCACCCGGAGAATGGCGTCGTGACGGCGCCAGAAGTCGAGGAATCCCTCGACCAGTTCCTCGGAGGTCTGCCAGCCGGCCTTGCCGACCCAGGAGCGGCCGGCGACCAATTGGGTCAGTCCGGCGCCTTCCTTGGCCATTTCCTCGGCGATTTCGAGGACAGCGCCCTCGACGTCGGGAAAGTACTGGTAGAAGGTCGCGGGTGAAGTCCCCGCCTTCCGGGCGACGTCGATGACTTTGACGTCCCGGTACGGCGAGGAGCTGAGCATCTCGCTGAGGCAGTCGAGCAGCTTCTGCCGCGTCGCCTGACCGCGTCGACCGGCCACGCGGCCGTCGACGGTACGTACTTGTCCTGTCATGCCGTCAGCTTACCGAGGGGTGATCGGAGCGCGATTCGGCCGACTGCAAATGGGGAACGCCGCAGGACCGGCGGGGTGTGTGGTGGGTTTTCGGCCACGGCGGCGACGGGGGGCGCCGCCCCGTTGTGCACGGGGGATAAGTGTTATCAACAGCCTGTGGACAACTTCGGTGGACAACTTTGTCCACGCCGGGCGCCGGGCCGTCACGATTGGGGCGAATGTTCTATATGGGTGCGCCGGGGCGCGCTGCGACGCGCCCGACGTTACGTTGACTGTGACGGGCGTCACTGCTACCGCGTCACTGCGACGGAAGGATCCGGGCCCATGGCCGCATTCGCGCACTCCGTGCCGTGCTGGGTGGATGTGCAGCTCTCCGACCTCGAAGCGGGCAAGCGCTTCTACGGCGGGCTCTTCGGCTGGACCTCTCGCGCGGGCGACGGCCTGCCCTTCGCCGACGCCTTCAGCGACGGCCGGCTCGTCGCCGCGCTCGCCGCGAAACAGGACGGCCGGATGCCGACCGCCTGGGGCATCTACTTCTCCACCGACGACATCACCGCCACGGTGGCCCTGATCAGGGAAGCCGGCGGCCAGGTGATCACCGACCCGGTGCGGGCGGGCCGGGCCGGGGTGCTGGCCCAGGCCGCCGACCCCGGGGGCGCGGTCTTCGGGCTGTGGCAGGCGGGCGACCGCGCGGGCTTCGAGAAGCAGAACGAGCCGGGATCCTTCTGCTGGACCGAGGTCTACACCCGGCGGCCGGAAGTCGTCGACCCCTTCTACGCGCGGGTCTTCGGCTTCCAGGGGACGGACATGGACGAGACCGCCGACACGGTGACCGGAACCGGCACCGCCGAGTCCGGCATCGACTACCGGATGTGGTCGCCCGCGGACGCCGAAGCCGGGCCCGATACTGCGGTCGGCGGGCGCAGCGTCATCACGGACGCCTTCCCCGCCGAGATGCCCAGCTACTTCCTCACCTATTTCGCCGTCGCCGACTGCGACCGGGCCGCCGAGACCGTCGTCCACCTGGGCGGCCGGGTCACCGCTGCGCCGTTCGACATCCCGTACGGGCGGATGGCCGTCGTCCAGGACGACCAGGGCGCCGCCTTCGCCGTACTCCAGCCGACCGAGCTGCTGCCCTGACGCGAGTTCCTGCTCTGACGCCAGCGATACGTGGCCTTCCGGCGCCCCCGACCCCCGTCCCCGGTGTCCCGGTACCGGACGAAGTGACATGAGACACCCCGATCCGCCCCCGGGTTCGCAACCGGGGGCTCCGACAGGAAGAATCGGGGTGCGCACCGCCAGGTGGTGCCCAGTGGTGAGACGCTGCACATGGCGGGATTTCGCGGGCTTCTGTTCTCTGAGGTCCGTACGGGGAGGTGGCAGGCAAGTGATGGAACAGCTGACGCAGCACGACCCGAGGCGGATCGGCCCGTTCGAGGTGCTGGGACGACTCGGCGCCGGCGGCATGGGGCTGGTCTATCTCGCGCGCTCGGCGTCGGGCCGGCGGGTGGCGATCAAGACGGTACGCACGGAGCTGGCCGAGGATCAGCTGTTCCGGGTCCGCTTCACGCGCGAGGTGGAGGCGGCACGCGCGGTCAGCGGTTTCTACACGGCCGCCGTGGTGGACGCCGACCCGCGAGCCGCGGTGCCGTGGCTGGCCACCGCCTACGTACCCGCCCCCTCGCTCGAAGAGATAGTGAATGAGTGCGGGCCGATGCCGACCCAGGCGGTGCGGTGGCTGGCGGCCGGTATCGCGGAGGCGCTCCAGTCGATCCACGGCGCGGGCCTCGTCCACCGCGATCTGAAGCCCTCGAACGTGCTCGTCGTCGAGGACGGGCCGCGCGTGATCGACTTCGGGATCGCGTCCGGTGTCTCCAACACCCGGCTGACCATGACGAACGTGGCGGTCGGCACTCCCGCCTACATGTCCCCCGAGCAGGCGCGGGACTCGCGGAGCGTGACCGGGGCCAGCGATGTGTTCTCGCTCGGTTCGACGCTGGTGTTCGCGGCGACGGGGCATGCGCCGTTCCACGGTGCCAATCCCGTGGAGACGGTGTTCATGCTGCTGCGGGAGGGCCCCGACACCGAGGGCCTGCCCGACGATCTGAGACCGCTGATCGAGTCGTGCATGCAGATGGACGCCACACGGCGGCCCAGCCCTGCCGACCTCCAGGCCCAGCTCGCCCCGCACCTCTTCGCCTCCGGCAGCGACGACAGCGGTACGGCGTCCGCGTGGCTTCCGCACCGGGCCACCGCGATGATCGAGCAGCGGCGCGGCGGTGGCCGCACGGTCGCACCGGCTGCCCAGGTACCGGCCCCCGCGCACGCCCCGGCGCGCGCTCCCGCGCCGGTAGCAGCGCCCCCGCAGCCGCCGAACCCGCCGCAGGGCGGCGCGGACTGGGACACGGCCTGGCGCAGCGGCGCCGATCTCCGTTCCCCGTCGCCCGGTCCGGCACACGCCTCGTCGCCTGCTCCCGACGGCGGCCCCGTACAGCTGGCCGGTGCGAAGGTGCCGATCGGTCCCGGGCCGCGGCCCGGCGAGATCCGGGGCGCCGCTGCCGCGCACGCAGATCCGGCCACCGGCTGGGTGCGCCCGCCCGCGGGGGTGAACGGCGCCACAGCGCCGGCCGCTCCCGTGCCCGCCCCCGCGCCCGCCCCGGATGCGGCGCCCGCCGCTCCGGACCGCTGGCGGCCCTGGCGTTTCCGCATGTCGAACGATGTGTGGGGTACGCCGGTCGTCGCCGGGGACCTGCTGTACGTGACGTCCTTCGAGGTCCACGCGCTCGATGTGGGCAACGGGCGGCGCCAGTTCAAGACCCGTGACGTGGCCTGGGCGATGGCGGTCGACGGCGGCCGGATACACGGTTCGGACGGCCCGTCCCTGTACGCGCTCGACGCGACGAGCGGTGCCGAACGGTGGCGGTTGCAGACGGATGCCTGGGTCTACTCCCTGAAGGCCGACCGCGGCACCGTCCTGACCGGGACGAGGGGCGGAGGCGTACAGGCATGGGAGGCGTCCAGCGGCGAGAAGCTGTGGGAGACCTCGGGTGTCCAGACTGACTTCGAGACGCCGGAGTCCGGGCCCGTGATTCATGACGGCACGGTGTACCTGTGGCAGGACGCCCGGCTGCGGGCCGTCGACGCCCGTACCGGTGGCGAGCGGTGGTCGTACCCGATCGGCGACGCGGCCTCCTGCGGCGGTGTGCCGGTACGGGTGGCCCCCGCGCCGGACGGCTGCGTGTACGTCTCCGCGGGGACCCGGGTGCTGGCCATCGACTCGGTCTCCGGCCATGTGCGCTGGCACTTCGAGTCGCCGGCCGTCTTCCTGTCCCCGCCGGCGTTCGCCCCGGGGCCCGCGGTCACCGGGGGCGGGGTGTACCTCGCCGACTACCTCGGCACGGTGTACGCGCTCGACGCCTCGACCGGCAAGGACCGCTGGCGGATCGCCACGGAGGCCCGCCAGTCCATCGAGCCGGTGCTGGTGGCGGCGGGCAACGTGCACGTCGGCAGCGGCAGCGCGCTGTACACGCTGGACGCGGTGACCGGCACTCCGAAGTGGCGGTTCGCGGCGGGCGGTGAGGTCGTGGGCGCGCCGGTGGTCGCGGACGGACGCGTGCACTTCGGCTCCGCGGACCACGTGCTCTACACGCTGGACGCGGCGGGCGGCCAGCTCCGCTGGAAGCTCGCCACGGGCGGCGAGATCACGGGCTCGCCGGTGGCGCAGGCGGGCGTGGTGTACGCGTGCAGCAAGGACCGCTGCGTGTACGCGCTGGACGCGCTGAAGGGCACGGGCACGGGGAACAGGGCGCGGGCGTAGGGCGGATCCCCGGCCTTCCCGGCGGCCCCGTCCGGGTGGTCCCCGGCGGCCCGTCCCGGCGTCAGAACTGCGGTGGTGGGCGTCGGTGGTCGGGGGGCTCGTCCTGGACCGGGTACGAGCGGGTTTCCTGGTCCTCGCGGGGGCCGGGGTCAGGACCCCCGTACGGGTGCGTCTGCCGCTCCGGGTCAGGACCCACGTACGGGTCCATCTCCCGCTCCGGCCAAGGAGACGTCTGCGCGGCGGGCCCCGGCTCCTGCGTGGGTGGCCACGTGTCCGGATGGTCCGATCCCGGCGGTGCGAAGGGTTCCGTACGCCGGGTCCGCCGTGCGGCACGCGCTCCCTGCCGCCCCGACATCAGCGCCGCCCCCAGCAGGATCAGCAGTCCGCCCGCCCCCGCGATCGCCACTCCTGTCTGGAGTCCGGTGCCCTCCCCGCCCACGGTCAGTCCGCCGGCGGCCTGACCCTGACGGACCATCCACAGCACGGTGAAACCCAGCACCACCACGCCCGCGAACGCCACCACGAAGCGCGACCGGAGCAGCACCCCGACCAGGGTCACCACGGCGGCGAAGAGGAACGGCAACAGGATCGAGCCCAGCACCGCGGACTCCGTGGCGGTGATGCCTTCGAAGAGGTCCTGAATCCGGTAGTCGCGCCCGAGCCGGTCCTCGTACCAGTGACGGAAGGGGCTCACTACGGCAGCCGCCGCCCCGATGAGAGCGACGACGGAGCCGAGGACATTGCGGATCACTGGCAGCCTCCCGATGCACCCCTCCGAAAACTGACGCTACGCGCGGCCGATCGCGCCCGCGACCGGAGCTGCCATCCCGCCGGGGCCGGGCGCCCGCAGACGATGACAAGACCGTGACAGGGCCATGACCGGACTGCCGGTCACGGCCGGAATGCTGTGCGTTACGGTGTCGCGCGGTCCGCTCGACGGCCGATGGATGTGTCGACAACACAAGGGGGGCTGCATCGATGATGCGGCGACGTATGAGGTTCGCGGCGGTACTGGTCGTGGTCGTGCTCGCACTCACCGGATTCTCGACCTCCAGCAGCGGAGGCAAGGGCGGCGGGAAGAGCCGCAGCGGAAAGAGCAGCAGCTCGGGCGGTGGCTGCTCCAGCTCCAAGAAGAGCAACAGCGACTACGACTACGACGACAGTTCCTACGACGACTCGTCGAGCAGTTCCTCCGGCGGCACCGACTACGGCACGCCGACCCCGGTCTCCACCGCATCCGACGCCCCCGCGGCACGCGTCATCCGCTGCGCCCAGCCCCGCAAGGGCAAGCGCAGGGCCACCACCTCGTCCGTCATCGAGCTCAGGTCCACGGCGTCCGGCACGGCGAAGACGTACGACATCGAGGTGACCTTCCTGGACGCACTCGGGAACACCGTCGACACGGGCGAGACCACCGCGGAGCTGGCGTACGGCGACGTCAAGAGCCTCACCGTGCGCATGGACAGCCCCCGCAAGGTGTCGAAGGTGAAGAAGTGCCGGGTCACGGCGGAAGTCCGCTACTGACCGAGGCCCGCCCCGCTCACCGCAGCCGGTACGTGATCACCGCAGCCGGTATGTGCCGCCCCCGCTCCGCTTCCCGAACAGCTCGGCCTGCTCCTCCGGTGCCAGGTTCCCGAGCGCGATCAGCTGCGGGGCGTGGGCCAGTGCCTGCGTCCGCGCCGCCTCCTTCGCCGACCACAGAGCCCGTACGGTGCCCTGGACCGCGGCCGTCGGGTACGAGGCGATGACGGCCGCCGCCCGCAGCGCCGCGGCCACCGCGCCGCCGACCGGGGTGACCTCGCTGACCAGCCCGGTCTCGTACGCCCGCCGGGCCGTGACCCGTTCGGCGGTGCCCATCAGGGACATCCGGGCGACCTCGCCGAACGGCATCCGCTGCGCCATCGAGATCGCCTCGTACGCGCTGACCATGCCGTACGTCGTGTGCGGATCGAAGAACGTCGCCTCCTCGGACGCGATGACGAACTCCGCCTCGCCCAGCAGATAGAAGGCTCCGCCGCAGGCCATCCCCTCCACCGCCACGATCACGGGCTTCCACAGGTCGTTCGCCTTGGGCCCGATCGCGATCAGTGGATCGTCGATCGCGTACGGGGAAGGGGGCTGCGGAACATCCACCCCCCGGTCGATCCCCGTGCAGAAGGCGCGACCGCCCGCTCCGGTGAGGACGACGGTCCGTACCGCCTCGTCGTAGCGGAACGCCCGCCAGGTGGCGGCGAGTTCATCAGCCGTGGCGAGGTCGATCGCGTTGAGCTTCGCAGGCCGGTCGAGGGTGACGAGCGCGACCCCGGTCTCGTGATCGGTCTCCGTACGCAGCACAGCCGCTCACCGCTCCAGCAGCCAGCGCACCACGGATACGCCGGGGGCTTCGGGCCCGACGGGGCAGAAGACCGCCTTCACCCCCGCCCCGATCCGCAACCTCCCCGGATCGACCGAGTTCAGCGGCGCGTCCGGCCCGGTCACCACGTTCCCGACCAGCCGGATCTTCGGTGCCTCGGCCAGCTCGACGACGACCGCGTTGTACGGGGCCTGTGCGGCGTACGCGGGGAGGAGGGGCGGATGCGGCACCACGAACGACCAGATCCGGCCGCGCCCGCTCATCAGCCGCCACTCGCTGTCGAAGGACTGGCAGTGCGGGCAGCAGGGCCGGGGCGGGAAGCGGAGCTCGCCGCACTCGGGGGTGGCGCACGCCTGGACGCGGAGTTCGCCGCGGGCCGCGTACTCCCAGAAGGGCGCCCCGTCCTCGTCGGCAACGGGCACGAGCAGACTGTCCGACATCTCAACTCCTCAGCAGAACGGCGGAGGTGGGCACACCCTCACCCGCCGTGACCAGGCAGGTCGCGGCGTCGGGGACCTGGGCGGTGGACACACCGCGCAGTTGCTTCACACCCTCGTTGATGAGGTTGAAGCCGTGTACGTACGCCTCGCTGAGCCCGCCGCCGCCCGTGTTGAGCGGCAGCCGTCCGCCGGTCTCCAGGGCCCCGCCCTCGGTGAAGGCGGCGCCCTCGCCGCGTCCGCAGAAGCCGTAGCCCTCCAGGGAGAGCGGGATGAGCGGCGTGAAGGCGTCATAGATCTGTGCGACGTCGACATCGTCGGGCCCGAAGTCGGCCTGTTTCCACAGCTGTCGGGCCGCCGTCCAGGCGGGGCCGGTGAGCGGGTCGTCGTTCCAGTAGTTGACCATCCCGTGGTGCTGGGCGGGGAGTCCCTGGGCGACGGAGTGGATGTAGACGGGCTTCTGCCGGCAGTCGCGGGCGCGTTCGGCGGAGACGATGACGCAGGCGAGCGCTCCGTCCGTCTCCAGGCAGTTGTCGAAGAGGCAGAGCGGCTCGCTGATCCAGCGCGAGGTCATATACATGTCGCGGGTCAGCGGACGTTCGTACATCATCGCGTCGGGGTTCTGGTTGGCGCGGTTGCGGCAGGCGAGGGCGACGTTGAAGAGATGGTCGCGGGTGGCCCCGTACTCGTGCATATAGCGCCGCGCCAGCATCCCGATCTCGTCCGAGGGCCGCAGCAGCCCGTACGGACGGGTCCACTGGGCGGGGGTGGGGAGCTGCACGGCGGTGTTCTTCCAGGGCCGGGGCCCCGATCCGCGCTTCCGGGACCGCCAGGCGACCCCCACGCTCGCCTGCCCGGTGGCGACGGCGGCGGCGAGATGGGCGACCGTCGCGCACGAGCCCCCGCCCCCGAACCCCGCCTTGCTGAAGAAGGTGACATCGCCCGCCCCGATGGCCTTGGCGATCTCGACCTCGTCGGTCTCCTCCATCGTGTACGAGGCGAAGGCGTCCACCTCCGATGGAGCGATCCCGGCATCGTCGAGGGCGGCAACGATGGCCCGACAGGCCAAGGTCTTCTCGCTCTCCGGGAGTCGCTTCGCAAATCCCGTCTGCCCGATGCCCGCTATCGCTGTCACGTCTTTGAGCGTCGCCATCGCCACCTCCGAGGCCGTCATGACTGCTGACAGCGCCAGAGGCTACAGCTAATCTGACGGATAGTCAGCTACGAGGCAGCTACTGTGCGGTTCGGCCGGGAGGTCATGTGATGCGCGGCGACGAGGAATGGTCCACCATCCCGAAGCTGGTACGGACGGCGGCCGAGCGGTACGGGGACCGCGAGGCGGTCGTCGAGGGCCGCACCCGTATCTCGTACGCGGAACTCGGCGAACGCGTCGAACGGGCCGCGGCGGCGTGCATGGCCTCCGGCGTGGAACCGGGAGACCGGGTGGCGGTGTGGGCCCCCAACACTCTGGACTGGATCGTCTCGGCCCTCGGGGCGGTGACGGCGGGCGCGGTCCTCGTGCCTCTCAACACCCGCTTCAAGGGCACGGAAGCGGCGTACATCCTGGAGCGGAGCCGCGCGAAGCTGCTCTTCGTCACGGGCACGTTCCTGGGTACGTCGTACGTGGCGTCGCTGCGCCGGGCCGCTGTGCAACTGCCGCACCTTGAACGGGTGGTGGTCCTCGCCGACACGGCACCCGAGGACTACGTCACCTGGAAGGACTTCCTTGCGGCGGGTGAGGGAACATCCCCGGCGGCGGTACGCGAACGGGCGGACGCGATCACCCCGTCCACCCCCTCCGACATCATCTACACCTCGGGCACGACGGGCCGCCCGAAGGGTGCGGTCATCACGCACGCGCAGACCCTGCGCTGCTACGCGATCTGGAGCGACCTGGCCGGCCTCCGCGAGGGCGACCGCTACCTCATCGTGAACCCGTTCTTCCACACCTTCGGCTACAAGGCGGGGATCATCGCCTGCCTCATGCGGGGCGCGACGATGGTTCCGCAACCGGTCTTCAACGTGGACACGGTCCTGGCGAACATCGCCGCGGAACGCATCTCGGTGCTGCCTGGCCCGCCCACCCTCCACCAGTCCCTCCTGGACCACCCGTCCCGCTCGGCCCACGACCTCTCCGCCCTCCGCCTGGTGGTCACGGGCGCTGCGGTGGTCCCCCTCCAACTGGTGAACCGCCTGCGCACGGAACTCAACATCGCCACGGTCCTGACCGCCTACGGCCTCTCCGAGGCGAGCGGAATCGTCTCGATGTGCCGCAGGGGCGACCCGGCGGACGTCATCGCCGCCACCTCGGGCCGCGCGATCCCCGGCACGGAGATCCGGGTCCTGTCCACGCCCGGCACTCCCGGCGAGGTCCTGGTCCGGGGCTTCAACGTCATGCAGGGCTACTTCGAGGACCCGGCCACGACGGCCGCCACGATGACCCCCGACGGCTGGCTCCGCACGGGCGACATAGGAGTCCTGGACGACGCCGGCAACCTCCGCATCACGGACCGGATCAAGGACATGTTCATAGTCGGCGGCTTCAACGCGTACCCGGCGGAGATCGAACAACTCCTGGGCCTGCACCCGGACGTGGCGGACGTGGCGGTGATCGGAGTCCCGGACCCGAGACTGGGCGAGGTCGGCAAGGCATACGCGGTACGCAGGCCGGGCTCGACGGTGACGGCCGACGACCTGATCGCCTGGTCGAGGCGGGAGATGGCGAACTACAAGGTCCCGAGGACGGTGGAGTTCGTGCCGGAACTCCCGAGGAACGCGAGCGGCAAGGTGCTGAAGGGGGAGCTGCGGGGGAGGGGGCCCGCTGGTAGTCACTCCTCGGGGTGAAGCGATCACCCCGAGGAGTGGAGCAAGCTGCCGCGTGCGCATGCCCAGAGGTATGGTGATGGGTATGGCAACCAAGAAGTACACGGTCACGCTGCCGGAGGAGCTCGCGGAGGAGATCCGGAGCGAGGTGGGCCCGGGGGCGTTCAGTGCGTACGTCACGCACGCCATAGAACGGCAGCGTGAGCATGACCGGCTGGGGGAGCTGGTGGCGTGGATGCAGGAGAAGGGCGGGCCGCTCACGGAGGAGGAGCAGGCCGCGGCCTCGGCGGAGCTGCGTGACATCGAGCGGTGGTTCGAAGAGCGTGAATCCGGTGCGCAGGGTGGGGCGGCGGCCGCGTGACGACCGAGCTCTGCTTTGTGCTGGACTGCGAGGCCCTGGCGAGGGCTGTGCGGCGTGAGCGGAACCTGACCGGGGTGCTCACGAAGGCTCACCAGGCGGGCATTCGGGTGGTGACCAGTTCCATGACCCTCATCGAGGCGTATCACAGCAAGATCAGGCACGCGGAATGGAGCTGGGCCATGTCCCGGGTCGTCGTAGAGCCTGTGACCAGGGATGTGGCCGACGAGGCGATTCGCTTGCTCGGGTCCACCGGTCTGCACGGCCACAAGTACGCCATCGACGCGGCACTCGCGGTGATCGCGGGGCGCCAGCGGGGGCGGGTGGTGGTGTTCACCTCGGACGAGGACGACATGCGGAAGCTGTGCGGGGGCGGGGTACAGGTCAGGGGGTTGTAGGGGGACGCGAAGTGGGGCCCGAGCCGGGTGGCTCGGGCCCTCTTGCGCATGGGTAGCTCAGGTGGCGTGAGCGTCCTGCGTGGTGACCGGGGTGCGTTGGCGTGAATACGTGAACCGTGTGCAGACATGCAGCGGCCGCGATGGCTCCCCCTCCGCGCCATCGCGGCCACTCCCCGTGCGGGTTAGGTCTACTTGGCCGGCTCGCTGGTGGCGTGCGCGTCCTGGGTGGTGGCTTCTCCGCCGGTGGCGTGCGCGTCCGTCGGCTTGAGCGGCTCGCTCGTGGCGTGCGCGTCCAGGGTGGTGATTTCTTCGCCGGTGGCGTGCGCGTCCGTCGGCTTGAGGATGTCGCTCTTGTCGGCCATGACGTTCAACTCCTGAATACGTTGAGGCTATGGATGGACAAGCCCGCCCGGCGGTTCCCCCGAGGATCGCCGGACGGGCCTTCCAGGGCCGTTCACCCTAGCGGTGAGGCCACTCGACAATCCGTCTGCCCCCCGACGCGACGGATCGATGAGAGGAGAATGTCGTGGGGCGATAAACGATTGATGAACGCGGGTCAGGAAGCCCGCGCAACCCGTGCCGGGTGCAGCAGTTCGCGTACGGAGTCGGCCTCCGGAGACGCCAGGTCATCGAAGATCGAAAGGGCCTCGGTCCAGCAGACGTGGGCCCGGTCGGTCTGGCCGATCGCCGCGAGGCCGCGGCCGAGTGTCGTGAGGACGTTGGCGCGGCGCCATTCGCCGCCGATGCCTCGCAATACGGCCAGCGCCTGTTCGGCATGTGATGCCGCGTGGGCCGGCTGCCGGACCGCGAGGTGTACCTCGGCGAGCCTGAACAGAGTCATCCCGTGCCACAACTGCTGTCGGCTGTCGCGGAATATGGCCATGGCCTCGGTCAGTGCTTCCTGCGCGAGGCCGGTCTGACCGGTGCCGGTGAGGGCCAGCCCCAGCGCGTACTTGCCGTTGGCGAGGCGCAGCGCAAGACCGGAGGCGTCCCCTTCATAGATGCTGACGCCCTGCTGAGCGAGGTCCACGGCGCTTGCCGTTCTCCCGGTGGCCAGGTGGACACGTGAGAGGTTGCAGAGGGCCGAAGCCTCGCCCGGCTTGTTTCCGTCGGCACGGAAGGCGGCCCGTGCGTCGTTGAGGTGGCTCTCGGCGTCGGTGTGCCGGTTCTGGTACAGGGCGATGATGCCCCGCTGGTTCGGGACCTGCCCGAGGGTCACCGGATCGTTGACCTGTCGGCCCAGCTCAAGAGCGCGTCTGGCTTCTGTCTCGGCATCGGCGAATCGTCCCGAGACGCTGTGTACGTGTGTGAGCATCGTGCGCGCACGCCCCTCGGCCTGGGCGTCACCTGCGGCTCGCGCTGCCTCGCTCACCGCTGTTGCCGCGGTGGCGAACTGGTGTGAGTTCGCCCCCGATTCGCCCAGATCCACCACGGCCATCAGGAGATCGGAAGCGCGCCGAGACATGCCGATCCCGGCCGACTGACGTGCGCAGGCCAGGAGGCCGCTGGATTCCGCGAAAAGCCAGTCCAGGGCGGTCTCTCGGTTCTGGAAGGTGAGACCGGGGTGCTCGGTGCGGGAGAAGTGGTCGAGCACCCGTTCCCCCGGCCGCTCCAGCGCATACACCCCCGCCGCCGTGGCCAGATAGAAGTCCAGCAGTCGCGAAAGCGCCAACTCCCGCTCCACCGGCGGCTGCTCGTCCCGTTCCGCGCATGCACGCGCGTAGAGGCGGACCAGGTCGTGGTAGCGGTAGCGGCCCGGGGCCGCTGATTCCAGGAGGGACGTGTCGACCAGGGACTCCAGTACGTCCTCCGCCGTGTGGATCTCCAGGTTCAGCAGCGCCGCTGCCGCCGCCAGCGAGATGTCCGGGCCGTCCGCCAGGCCCAGCAGGCGGAACGCGCGGGCCTGGGGCGGCTCCAGCTGGCCGTAGCCGAGTTCGAAGGTGGCCTTCACTGCCAGGTCGCCCGCCTGGAGTTCGTCCAGGCGGCGGCGCTCGTCGGCCAGCTTCGCGGCCAGGACCGAGACCGTCCAGGTGCGGCGGGCGGCCAGGCGGGAGGCGGCGATGCGGATGGCCAGGGGGAGGAAGCCGCACGCGGCGACCACGTCGAGGGCCGCCTCGCGTTCCGAGTTGACGCGTTCCTCGCCGACTATGCGGGTGAAGAGCTGCAGCGCTTCCTCGGGGGACATCACGTCCAGGTCCACCAGGTGCGCGCCCGCCAGGTCGACCATGCGGACCCGGCTCGTGACCAGCGCCGCGCAGCCCGCCGTGCCGGGGAGCAGGGGGCGGATCTGGGCCGCGTCGTGGGCGTTGTCCAGGAGGACCAGGATGCGGCGGCCGTCGAGGGTGGAGCGGTAGAGTGCCGCCCGCTCGTCGAGGGAGTCCGGGATCGCGGAGTCCGGGGTGCCGAGCGCGCGGAGGAAGGCGCCGAGGACCGTTTCGGGCTCGGCGGCTCGGGCTCCCGCGCCCTGGAGGTCGACGTACAGCTGGCCGTCCGGGAAGTGCGGGCGGGCCTGGTGGGCGACGTGGACGGCGAGGGTCGTCTTGCCGACGCCCCCGATGCCGGCCAGCGCGGACACGGCCATGACGGAGCCCTCCGCCGTGGCGAGCCGGTTGCCCAGTTCGCGTACGAAGGAGTCCCGGCCCGTGAAGTCCGGCACGGTGGCGGGAAGTTGGGCCGGGCGGATCGGGGCGGGGGCCGGGGAGGGGGCGTCGGCCGGGTGGGCCAGCTCCTCGTCGGCCTGGAGGATCCGCTGCTGGAGCTGGGCCAGTTCGGGGCGCGGGTCGACGCCCAGCTCCTCGGCGAGGAGCCGGCGCGTGTCCGCGTACACCGCGAGAGCCTCGGCCTGCCGGCCGCTGCGGTAGAGCGCGACCATCAGCAGTTCGCGGAGGCGTTCGCGCAGCGGATGCGCCGCGGTGAGCGCGGTCAGTTCGGAGACGGCCTCCGCGTGGCAGCCCGCCTCCAGGTCCAGGTCGAGCCGCGTCTCGGTCAGCTGGAGGCGCCACTCCTCCAGGCGGGTGCGCTGGTTCTCCGCGTACGGGCCGGGCACGGAGGCGAGGGCCTCGCCGTCCCACAGGCCCAGCAGCTTGTTGATCAGGGCGCGGGCCCCGTTCCGGTCCCCGGCGGCCCGGGCCTTCTCCGCCTCGGCGGCCAGATCCTGGGCGAGCGTGACGTCGAGGGCGTCGCGGCCGATCCGGATCGCGTACCCGCCGGACTCGCTGACCAGGGTGTCCTGGCCGAGGATCTTGCGGAGCCTGGAGGCGTACGTACGGATCGTGGCCAGCGCCTGCGAGGGCGGGTCCTCGCCCCAGAACGCGTCGATGAGTTCGGCGGCGGTGGCCGTGCGGCCGTCGCGCAGGAGCAGCGCCGTCAGCAGGGCCCGCTGCTGGGGCGATCCGGAGGGCAGTGCCTCCGCTCCGCGCCAGGCGCGAACGGGGCCGAGTACGGCGAAGCGCAGTCCGGCGCCGGCCGCCCGCTCCTCCGGAGCGCGCTGCTCCGGAACACGCACGCGTGGCCCGTGGTCACGGTCCATTGATGCCCCCTGTCCTGCTCGCCCCGCCGGTCCTGCCGATCTCGCCCGTCCGGAATGCCGTGTGCGTGGTGATGTGCGGTCGTGCATCCGGATCGCTCCATACCGCTGGTATCGCGCTCAACAGTCTGCCTTGTTATGGGCGGTCTCGTCAGCAGTGGGTGACGCTCTGCACAAGCTCTCGACAGGGATTCGGAACCGGGGCCCGTACAGATAGCTGACGGTTCGTCAGATCAGCGCTACCGTGGAACGCATGGAGACCTTCCCGAAGATCATCTCGGTGGACGACCACACGGTGGAGCCCGCTCATGTCTGGCGGGACCGGCTCCCGTCCAAGTACGCGGACTCCGGTCCGCGGATCGTCCGGGCACCGCTCAAGGAAATGACCTTCCTGGGCGGCAAGTTCGCGCCCGTAATGGGGGCGAAGGGGGACGACGGGCCGATAGGCGACTGGTGGGTGTACGAGGATCTGCACCGGCCGCTCACCCGGCTGGACACCGCCGTCGGCTACGACAGGGACGAGATCAAGCTCGAGGTCATCACGTACGAGCAGATGCGGCCCGGCTCGTTCTCGGTGCCCGAGCGGCTCGCCGACATGGACGTCAACCACGTCCAGTCCGCACTCTGTTTCCCCACATTCCCGCGCTTCTGCGGCCAGACCTTCACCGAAGCGAAGGACCGTGAACTCGGGCTGCTCGGCGTGCGCGCGTACAACGACTGGATGGTGGAGGAGTGGTGCGGCCCCGACGCGCGGGGCCGGCTCATCCCGCTCACCCTCGTCCCGCTCTGGGACGCCCGGCTCGCGGCGGACGAGGTCCGGCGCAATGCGGCGAGGGGCGTGCGCGCGGTCGCGTTCTCCGAGATACCTCCCCATCTCGGGCTGCCGTCCATACATACGGACGAGTGGGATCCGTTCCTGCGGGCCTGCGACGAGACCGGGACGGTGATCGCCATGCATATCGGCTCCTCGTCGAGGATGCCGTCCACATCGGCCGACGCCCCGCCCGCCGTCGGGTCCACCATCACCTTCGCCAACTGCTGCTTCTCGATGGTCGACTGGCTGATGAGCGGCAAGTTCGAGCGCTTCCCGAACCTGAAGATCATGTACGCGGAGGGGCAGATCGGCTGGATCCCGTACATCCTGGAACGCGCCGACGTGGTCTGGGAGGAGAACCGGGCCTGGGGCGGAGTCGCCGACAAGGTGCACCGGCCGCCGTCCGAGCTGTTCACGGAGCATGTGTACGGCTGCTTCTTCGACGACCCCTTCGGGCTGAAGAACCTCGACGCGATCGGCGTCGGCAATGTCCTGTACGAGACGGACTATCCGCACTCCGACTCCACCTGGCCCAAGTCCCGCGAGGTGGGGGAGGCGCAGATGGGGCACCTGGACGCCGATGTCGTGGACCGGATCGTGCGCCGTAACGCGATCGATCTGCTGGGCCTGACGGACGAAGGGCTGTGGGCGGGGGCATGAGGGGCAGGGGGCGTTCCGTGCGGAACGCCTCCCCGCCCACCCGCATCAGGCCCTGGTCACGGGCGCCTGGAGTTCCGTCACCCACTTCTCCTGGTCGTCCGGGCACTCCAGGTTGACCTCCCGGGCGTGCCCCGCCGACCGGTAGCCGTTCGCGTCGATCCACCGGCCCAGCGTCTGCGCGGTCGGCAGGATGCCGTCCATGGAGCCCCGGTGGACGATCGTCGCCGCCTCGAACGCGGGCAGTTCGACCACTGTGATCCCGGTGTCGCCGAGCGGCCCGACCGGGGCGGAGACCGTCACCCCGGCGTGCACCACGATCGCGCCGTCACCGGCCGGGGCTGACTCGTAGTACGCGATACCGGGGCCGGACGGTGCGACCCCCACCGTGCCCAGCAGCGGGAACAGCCGGTCGTACAGCGGGCCGATCACCGTGGTGATGTCCCCGGGCTCGAAGCTCGCGGCCGTGCCGCTCAGCTCCGCCACCCGTACCGCCGGCACCTGCTTGATGACGACATCATCTGCGGACATGTGTCCCTCGCTCTCGATCGACCGGAGCCTCGCCTCGACCTGCGTCAGCCGGGCCGCCGCCGCGGCCATCGCCGTCTCCAGCTCCGCCCGCCGCAGCCGCAGCATCCCGCGCAGCTCCTCCGGGCCCACCTGCTCGTCGAGGATCGCCTGCACCTGCTGGAGCGTGAAGCCGAGATCCTTGAGCGCGATGACGCGGTTGAGGCGGGCGAGCTGTGCGGCGCCGTAGAAGCGGTACCCGGTGGTGGGGTCGGTGCGGTCGGGGCGCAGCAGCCCGATGGCGTCGTAATGGCGCAGCATCCGGGCCGACACCCGCCCGTACCTGGCGAAGTCTCCGATGGTGAACATGATGTCTCCCAGTGCACGGGCTCACACGGTGTGAAGGTCAAGCACGACCGCTCAGCCGCGCCGCTTGGGGTCCAGCAGCTGTTCCCGCAGCGCCGTGAGCTGGTGCGAGGACTCCACCGCCCGGGTCTCGTCGAGCGTGGCCAGCGCCAGGATCAGCGCGTCCGCGACGAGCAGGCCCGTCAGTGACTCCGCCGTGATGCCGGTCGGGGTGTGCGGCGCCGTCAGGACCGCCTCGACGCGGTCCGCGTACGCCTCGCCGAGCTCGTCCGTCACGAGGATCACCTTGGCTCCGACCGCCCGCGCCCGCTCCATCATCACGGTCAGCTCCACCAGCCGGCGGCCCGGCTGGAAGATCACCACGGCGTCGCCCTGGCCCAGGGCCAGCAGCTGGTCGGCGAGGGCGAAGCCCGTCTCGGAGACGAAGCGGGCCCGGCGGCCGATCCGGCCGAGCGCCAGTGCCAGGTGGCGGGCGCCCGGTTCGGAGGCGGCGATGCCGTAGCAGAACACCTCGTGGGCCTCGGCGAGCACGGTCACCGAACGCCTCAGTGCCTCCGGCTCGGTGAGCCGGCGGCAGTGGTCGATGCGCTCGCGGGCCTCGTCGAAGACATCGCCCCAGATGGCGTCGAGGTCCCGGCCGACGTGCGCGATGCGCTGCTTCAGGCGTACTTCGGGGGCGACGGACGCGGTGAAGTCGTTGGCCAGCTCGCGCTTGAGGGCGGGCAGACCGGCGTACCCGAGGCGCTGGAGGGCCCGTACGACGGTGGCGTTGCTGGTGGAGCTCGCGGTGCCGAGCTCCTGGGCGCTGGCGAAGAGCAGCTGCTCGACGGGGGCGCTGACCAGGTACTGCGCCACGGCCCGTTCGGATGCGGACAGTTCCTCCCATTGGTCGCGAATCGCTGCGCGCAGCCGCGTCACTCCGGTCTCGTTCTCTGGAATTTCCATTACAACCATTGACTTCCGTGTGACCGGCGTTACTGTCCTGGGCAGAACGTTCCAAAGGGAACGCATCCTGAAATCGACGTTACAGGATCGTGGTGATCCTCCGACGCCGCTCGCGGGAGCGTTCCGTCGCGAGGAGAAGAATGGCACCCCGTCCCACGGAACCCGCCCCCGCCCGGGTCCTTCCGGTCATCGAGATCTCCGGCAGCCCGCTCGACCGCGGGCGCCAGTACGGCGAAGCCGTACGCCCCCAACTGCATGCCGCCCTCGGCTACTACGAGGAGGCCTTCGGCCAGTCCGCAGGGCTGACCTGGGACCGGGTCGCCGCCCGCGCCGCCCGCTGGCTGGAACCCGTACGCGACTACGCGCCCCACCTCGTCCAGGAGATGCAGGGCATCGCGGACGGCGCCGGGGTCGGCCTGCTCGACGTCCTCGCGCTGAACGCCCGCGGCGAGGTCATCTACGACAAGTCCTTCGCGCAGATGGACGAGGAGGGGCGCAGGGAGGACGAGGAGCCCGCGGAGGGCTGCACCTCCTTCGCCGCCTACGGCGAGGCCAGCGGCGACGGCCACGTCTACGCCGGACAGAACTGGGACTGGCGGGCCGGCGTCGCCGACACCGTCGTCATGATCCGGATCGTCCAGCCCCCCAAGCCGACCCTGATCATGCAGGTCGAGGCCGGACAGATCGGCCGCCAAGGCGCCAACTCCGCCGGGATCGCCTTCAACGCCAACGGCCTCGGTGGTCGCTTCGACGACACGATCGGGCTGCCCCAGACCGTCGTACGCCGCAGTGTCCTGGACCAGAGCACCATCACCGACGCCCTCGACGTGCTCTGCCGCACCCGGGCCCACATCGCCAGCAACGCCCTGCTCACCTGCCGCGAGGGCTTCGCCATCGACCTGGAGACCACCCCGGCCGGACACGGCTGGATGTATCCGACCGACGGCCTGCTGGTGCACGGCAACCACTACCAGGCCGGCATCCCAGGACCGCTGGCCGCCGCGGGCTACCGGCCGATGTCCTCCGACTCACTGGTCCGCGTGCCCCGCGCCGAGCAGGGACTCAGGGCGCTGCGCGCCTCCACGGGCCCCGACGAGTCCCGCAAGATCATCCGCCAGGCGATGTCGGACCACCTCGGCCACCCGGAATCCCTCTGCACCCACCCCGACCCCCGCACGCCGGTCATCAAGCACTGGGCCACGCTCGTCTCCTCCCTGGCCGACCTGACCACCGGCGACTACCACGTGACCGCCGGAACCCCCTGCGACCGCGAGTACCAGCACCTCCCCTGGAACCTCTACGACGGCCCGTACGGCCAGAACTGACGGGAAGACAGTCATGAACCGCATCTCCGCAAGAAGGACGGCTCTGGCCGCGGGTCTCGTCGTGGCGACGGTCGTCGCGGCCACGGGCTGCAGTGGAGCCACCCAGAACACCGGGGGCGGCGCCGGAAAGGCCGAAGCCGCCGCGCTCGCCCTCACCCCGACGACCCCGGCGGCCAAGGGCGAACTCGCCAACGCCAACTGGCTCCTGGAGGACGAGCCGGACTCCCTGGACCTGGACACCCAGGGCTCCAGCGCGGGCCGCGTCGTCCTCACCAACGTCTGCGAGCGGCTCTACCAGCTCCAGCCGGACATGTCGACGAAGCCCTTCCTCGCCGAGAAGGCCGAGACACCGGACGACAAGACCCTCGTCCTCACCCTGCGCTCCGGAGTCACCTTCCACGACGGCACCCCGATGACCGCCGACGACGTGCTGTGGAGCCTTCAGCGGCACGCCGACCCGGACATGGAACAGGGCGACGAGTTCGGCAACATCGCCGCGATGAAGAAGACCGGCGACCGGCAGATCACGATCACCTTCAAGGCGCCGGACGCCATGTTCTTCAAGGCGCTCGCCGGAGACGCGGGCATCGTCTGGAACAAGGAGCAGGTCGAGAAGGCGGGCGAGGACTTCGGTACGCCGGGACAGACCGACGCCTGCACCGGTCCGTACCGGCTGAGCAGCTGGAAGTCCGGCGACTCGATCACCATCCAGCGCTACGACGCGTACTGGGGCGCGAAGCCGCTGACGAAGCAGGTCACCTTCCGCTGGGCCGCCGACAGCGCACTCGTCAACGCCCTCACGACCGGGGCCGCCGACGGCGCGTACGCCGAATCGCCCAACACCGCCGCCGCCCTCGACGGCAAGAAGGGCATCGAGCAGCACTACGGTCCCTCCACGGCCTCCCTCGTCCTCATCCCCACCGAGCGCGGCGGCCTGAAGGACGCGAAGGTCCGCCGGGCCCTCTCGCTCGTACTGGACCGCAAGGGAATCGCCGCCTCCGGTTACGGGGGCATGGTCCAGCCCTGGGGCACGCCGGTCGGCTCCGGCGCCTGGGGTTACGAGAAGCCCGTGTTCGAGGCCGCCCAGAAGGACATCGCGTACGCCCCCGCCTCGCCGTCCGCCGACGATCTCGCCGCCGCCAAGGCGCTGGTGAAGGAGTCCGGGGCCGACCCCTCCACCCCGATCGTGATCGGTACGGACGCCAGTCAGGGCCGTACCGTCGTCGCCAACGCCGTGCGCTCCGCGCTCCAGCGGATCGGCCTCAAGGGGCAGATCAAGACGGTGCCGACCTCGCAGTTCGAGCAGTACTACAGCGACCCGGCGATCCGCGGCGAGATCGACGTGCTGGTCGCCGACTGGTACATCTCCAAGGCCGACCCCATGGGCTTCTACGACAACGCCCTCTCCGACTCCTCCAACAACTGGGTCGGCTTCAAGGACGCGGCGTACGACGCCAAGGTGAAGCAGGCACTCGCCACGCTCGACGACGCCGAGCGCGCGAAGCTCACGGTCGACGTCCAGAAGACGTTCACCGAGGCGGCCGTGTGGATCTCGGTCGCCCAGGTGCCGTCCGTCCTCGTCATCAACGAGAAGCTGACAGGACCGCCCGCCTCCATGGCCTACCTCTACTACCCGTGGGCCGCCGGACTCGGCGCGAAGAAGGGCTGACAGACGATGCTCGCCCGGATCTCCCGGCGGCTGGCCGGACTGCTGGCCACGCTCCTCGCCGCCTCCTTCGTCATCTTCGCCGCCGTGTACGCGGCACCCGGTGACCCGGCCGTCTTCCTGGCCGGGGGCCGCGACAAACTCACCCCGGAAAAGCTGGAGCTGGTCCGGGCGCAGTACCACCTCGACGAGCCGCTGGTCGTGCAGTACGGCCGCTGGCTCGGCGACTGCCTCCAGTTCGACCTCGGCCGCTCCTTCAAGTACAGCGACGAGGTCGCCGATCTGCTGGTCGCCCGCTTCCCGACGACGCTCGCCCTGGTGGCGTACGCGACCGTGCTCTTCGTCGTCCTCGGTGTCGGCGCCGGCATCCTCGCCGCCGTCCGCCGGGGCACCTGGATCGACTCGACCGTCGTCGGCGGTACGACACTGGCCGCCTCCGTGCCCTCGTTCGTCTCGGCCATCGCGCTGGTCGCGCTGTTCGGCGTCCAGCTCGGCTGGTTCCCCGTGACCGGCAGCGGCGAGGGCTTCGCCGGCACCCTGCACCATCTGACGCTGCCCGCCCTGTCGCTGGCACTCGGCGCACTCGCGCTGATCAGCCGGGTGACCCGGCAGGCGATGGCCGACGCGGGCGCCGCCGACCATGTGGAGGTCGCCCGCGCCTCCGGCATCCCCGAGCGCGAGATCGTGGTCCGCCACGTCCTGCGCAACGCGCTGGGGCCGATCGTCACCATGTGCGGCCTCGTCATGGCGGGCATGCTCGCCGGCACCGTCGTCGTGGAGACCGCCTTCGGGATCAGCGGCATCGGCTCGCTGCTCGTCGGCGCGATCAACACGCACGACTTCCCCGTCGCGCAGGCCGTACTCCTGCTCATGGTCACCGGCTACATCGTGGTGACCACGCTCGTCGACCTGCTGCACCCGCTGCTCGACCCGCGCGTGAAGGAGGCCGCCGTATGAGCGCCCTGACCCTCGCCCCTACCGGGCTCAAGACCCGTGCGGGCAGGTCCCCCAGCGTCATGATCGCGGGCGCGGTGCTCGTCCTGGTGGTCCTGGCCGCCGTCCTGGCGCCGTTCATCGCCCCGTACGCCCCCGACGCCATCGACCTCTCGGCGTCCCTGGTCGGCACGGGAGGCGAGCACCTGCTCGGCACCGACTCCTCCGGTCAGGACCTGCTCTCCCGGGTGCTGTACGGAGCCCGCACCAGCCTGATCGCGCCGATCCTCCTGCTCTCCATCGCAGCCGTCCTCGGCGTCGCGCTCGGCACGCTCGCCGCCTGGCGCGGCGGCTGGACCGACACTCTGGTCTCCCGGCTCACCGACGTCATGTACGCCTTCCCCGGGCTGCTGTTCACCGTCCTGATCATCGCGGTCTTCGGCGCCGGAATCACCACCTCCGTGCTCGCGCTCGGCCTCGCCTACACCCCGACGGTCGCCAAGTACACCCGCTCCGTGGCGCTCGCCGAACGCCGCAAGCCCTATATCGACGCCTACCGAGTCCAGGGCATGGGCGGCGCCCGGATCTGCGCCCGCTATCTCGTCCCCAACCTGGGCCGCTCGGTCCTCGGCTACCTGGTGGTGCTGTTCGGCGAGGCCCTGATGTCGCTGGCCACGCTCTCCTATCTGGGCTTCGGCGCCCAGCCGCCCAGCTCCGACTGGGGCCTGATGGTGCAGGAGGGCCAGGCGGCCGTCGTGCAGGGCGCGCTGCTGCCTGCCCTGGTGCCCGGCATCGCCATCGCCCTCGTCGTGGTGTCCTTCAACGTCGTCGGGGTCTGGGCCGCCGACCGACTCGACAGCAGGAGGTAGCCGCATGCTCCTCGACATCGAGAACCTCACCCTCGAACTCCCCGGCACCGCACGCCCCGTCCTCACCGACGTCTCCCTGCGGGTGGCGGCCGGAGAGGTGGTGGGCCTGGTCGGCGAGTCCGGATCCGGCAAGTCGACGACGGCCAGGGCGGCGCTCCGTACGCTCCCCACGGGCACGGCCGTCTCCGGCTCGGTACGCGTCGACGGCACGGACGTCCTTGCCCTGAGCGGCGAGGCACTGCGCCTGCACCGGGCGCGTACGGTCGCGATGGTCCACCAGGACCCGCGCGCCGCCCTCAACCCGGTCCGCCGCATCGGCGACTTCCTGGTCGAGCGGCTCGCGGGCACCGGCCTCGACAAGAAGGCGGCCCGCACCCGGGCCGTCGAACTCCTCGGCACGGTCGGCCTCCCCGACCCGGAACGCCGGGTACGCCAGCGCCCGCACGAACTGTCCGGCGGCATGCTCCAGCGCGTCGTCATCGCGGGCGCGCTGGCCGCCGAACCCAGGCTGCTCCTCGCCGACGAGGCGACCAGCGCCCTGGACGTCACCACCCAGGCCGAGATCCTCGCCCTGCTCCGCACCCTGCGCGCCGAGCGGAGCCTCGGGCTCCTGTTCATCACCCACGATCTGCACCTGGCCGCCGCCTACTGCGACCGCGTCTACGTGATGTACGCGGGCCGGGTCGTCGAGCAGCAGCCCGCCGCGGCCCTCTTCGAACGGCCACGGCACCCGTACACAAGGGGACTGCTCGACTGTTCGCCGACGCTCGGCGAGACCGGCCGGGAGATCCGCCCGATCCCGGGCCGCCCGCCCTCGCTGGCGGACACCTTCGGCGGCTGCGAGTTCGCCGACCGCTGCCCGGACGCCGAACCGGAGTGCGCCGACTGGCGGCCGGAGCCGGTGCCGCTGGACGGCCCAGGCACGGCGAGCTGCCGCCGCCTGCCCGTTCTCACAGGTACAGGTAAAGAGAATGGGAGCCTCCGATGACCGAGTCCGCACCGCTGCTCGCCGTGGACGGTCTGCGCAAGGCGTACGCGCTGCCCGGTGGCGGCAACCTCACCGCCGCCGACGGCATCACCTTCGGCGTGGAGGCGGGCGGCTCGCTGGGGATCGTCGGTGAGTCCGGCTCCGGCAAGACGACCGTCGCCCGGATGCTGGTGGGCCTCGTACGTCCCGACGCGGGCACCGTCTCCGTCGCGGGGCGCGCCCGCACCCCGCGTACTCCGCGCGGCCGTACCGCCAGGCTGGCCAGCGCCCGGGAGATCCAGATGGTCTTCCAGGACCCGTACGTCTCCCTGGACCCGCGCCTCACCGCCCGCCAGTGCCTGACCACGGCGCTGCGGCTGCACGGCAGGGAGGAGTCCCTGGCCGACGGGCTGCTCGACCGGGTGGGCCTCGGTGCCCGCGAGGCCGGGGCGCTGCCGCACGGTCTGTCCGGCGGTCAGCGCCAGCGCCTGGCCATCGCGCGGGCCTTGGCGGTGGACCCCAGGGTGCTGGTCCTCGACGAGGCGGTGGCCGCGCTGGACGTCTCGATCCAGGCGCAGATCCTCCAGCTACTCGGCGAGATCCGCCGGGACACCGGGGTCGCCCTGGTCTTCGTCAGCCACGATCTGGCGGTCGTCCAGCACATCACGGACGAGGTGCTGGTGATGCGCCGCGGCACCGTGGTGGAACAGGGCCCGACGGAAGCGGTGCTGGCCGTTCCGCGGGACCCGTACACCCGGCTGCTGCTGGCCTCGGTGCCGAGGGCGGGCTGGGACCCGGCGGACGCCGTCACGGCCAGGGCGGCCATGGCGGTACGGGGCGCCTGAGCCACGTACGAGTGAGTCCGGGAGCAAAAGGCAGGAGCCCCGTTCCCCGCCGAGGCGGAGGAGCGGGGCTCCTTGGGTACTGCTTTAGCCGGCCGCGATCGACCGACCCGGGCAACTAGGCCGGGGTGACGTTCTCAGCCTGCGGACCCTTGGGTCCCTGAGTGACGTCGAAGTTCACGACCTGGTTCTCCTCGAGGGAGCGGAACCCGGACGCGTTGATCGCGGAATAGTGAACGAAGACATCCGGGCCGCCGCCGTCCTGGGCGATGAAGCCGAAGCCCTTTTCAGCGTTGAACCACTTGACGGTTCCGGTAGCCATAAGCCCTCCTTGGGCCAAAGGGTTGCCCTGCTCCAGAACCTGCAAACAAGTCTGAAAACTACAAAAGCCTGCGGGTTACATGCTCCGCAGGCTCTGTACTGCAAGGGAAACCAAACTGCAACTTGCGGCGAGCCTAGCACGCACTCTGCGGAGAGCGGTAGGGGCAAAGATCACTTGATCCGGATGTTTGATTAGCGGACCCGGCGGGCTCCCGGCGAGCCCCCTGAGAGGACTCCGGGAGAGGCGGGCGAGCTGCCCCGAGAGGCCGCCGGGACGCCCCGCTGATGCCGCCCGGCGGGCACGGGTCTAGCCTCGCGATGTGGACAATTCAACCGTCTCTCCCGTCGAAGGCGACGACCGTCGCAGCCGGCCGCGCGTCGGCCACATCCAGTTCCTCAACTGCCTCCCGCTGTACTGGGGACTGGCACGGACGGGGACCCTGCTCGACCTGGAGCTCTCGAAGGACACCCCGGAGAGACTCAGCGAGCAACTGATCAGGGGCGAGCTCGACATCGGCCCCGTCACGCTGGTCGAGTTCCTGCGCAACGCCGATGACCTGGTCGCCTTCCCCGACATCGCCGTCGGCTGCGACGGGCCGGTCATGTCCTGCGTGATCGTTTCGCAGCTGCCGCTCGAACAGCTCGACCGGGCCCGGGTGGCGCTCGGTTCGACCTCGCGCACCTCCGTACGCCTCGCTCAGCTGCTGCTCGCCGAGCGGTACGGGGTCGAGCCCGACTACTACACCTGCCCGCCCGACCTCGGGCTGATGATGCAGGAGGCGGACGCCGCCGTGCTGATCGGCGACGCGGCGCTGCGCGCCAACCTGCACGACGCACCCCGGCTCGGCCTCCAGGTCCACGACCTCGGGCAGATGTGGAAGGAGTGGACGGGGCTGCCGTTCGTCTTCGCCGTCTGGGCCGCCCGCAAGGACTACCTGGCCGCGCATCCCCTGCATGTGGCCAAGGTCCACGAGGCGTTCCTGGCCTCAAGGGACGTGTCCCTGGAGGAGGTCGCCAAGGTCGCGGAGCAGGCGGCGCGCTGGGAGTCGTTCGACGCGGAGCTGCTGGAGCGGTACTTCACGACGCTCGACTTCCGCTTCGGCCCGGACCAGTTGGAGGGGGTGCGGGAGTTCGCCCGGCGGACCGGCCCGACGACCGGCTTCCCCGCCGACGTGAAGGTGGAACTGCTCGGCGGCTGAATGGGGATTCCCGGACTCTCCGGAGGTTTATCGCCTTACCGCCGGGGGCGGTCCGGAGCATTCCCTTCCGGTGAATGGAGCGAAAGGGATACGGGTCCGTCAGGTGTGCCCCGCGCCATGAATAGGGGACGGCATCCGGCGGGCGTCCCGCTCGCGTCCCGGTATCGACCGGATCAACGGCACATTCACGCCTTTCGCGGTGGCGAAAACCGCCGTTCGTTCCCTATAGGGGTGAAATCGGCAGAACGTTTCCCTGTGACCGGGTGGCCCATGCCCCTAGGCTTCGGGTCGCAGGTCGGGACGGGCCACAGGGGGAGTCCATATGCAGCCGCTGGAAGCCGGCGAACCGCACACCATCGGCGCCTACCGGCTGCTCGGCAGGCTCGGTGCGGGCGGGATGGGCCGGGTCTATCTGGGGCGCAGCGCGGGCGGACGTACCGTCGCCGTCAAGGTCGTCCATCCGCACTTCGCACTCGACGAGCAGTTCCGCGCCCGGTTCCGCCGCGAGGTCGAGGCGGCCCGGCGGGTCGGCGCGCAGTGGACGGCCCCGGTGCTGGACGCCGACCCGGACGCCGCCGTGCCGTGGGTGGCGACCGGCTATGTGGCGGGCCCCCCGCTCTCGCAGGCCGTCACCGCGCACGGCCCCCTGCCCGAGTACGCCGTACGGACCCTGGGCGCCGGTCTCGCCGAAGCGCTGGCCGCCGTCCATGCCGAGGGCCTCATCCACCGGGACGTGAAGCCGTCCAATGTGCTGCTCGCCCTCGACGGCCCCCGGCTGATCGACTTCGGTATCGCCCGCGCGACCGGCGCCACCGTCTCGCTCACCTCCACCGGGGTGTCGGTCGGCTCGCCGGGCTACATGGCGCCGGAGCAGATCCGCGGCCTGGACGTCTCCGGCGCCGCCGATGTCTTCTCGCTCGGCGCGGTCCTCGCGTACGCGGCGACCGGTCGCGCGCCCTTCCCCGGCGACTCATCCGCCGTACTCCTCTACAAGGTGGTGCACGAGGAACCGGAGCTGGGCGATCTGGAGGGCGAGCTGCGTGACGTGGTCGCCGCGTGTCTGACGAAGGACCCCGCGGGCCGGCCCGGCCCGGCGGACCTCGCCCGGCGGCTCGCGCCCGGCGGCGCCGCCGCGATGGTGGCCTCGGGCTGGCTGCCCAACCCCCTGGTGCGTGAGGTCAGCCGCGCGGCCGTGGCGCTGCTGGACCTGGAGCCGCAGGAGGCCCCGGCGTCGCAGTCGGGTCCTGTGCCGTTCAGCAGTGCGTCGCTGGGGAATCCGGTGCTGGGCGTGTTCGGGCCGCCGATCGCCTCGACGCCGCCCCGGCCGACCGTGCCGCCGTCGACCGGTGGTTCCGGTGGCGGCGGGGTGCCCGAGCAGCGCGCGTCCGACCCCCGGTTCTCCGTCACCGTGAACGCCCGGCCCGGCGCCCGCCGGGGCCGACGCGTGAGCTGCACCGTCGCGCTGGCCGTGGCGGGCGCGCTCGCCGCCGTCACCGCGGGCACCGGGATGCTGTCCGGCCTGTTCCCGGACAGCGACGACACGAAGAAGCCGAACACCGACGCGGCGGCGCCCACGCCCAAACGCTCCGGCACACCCTCGTCCGGTGCGCCGGGTGGCCAGGTGGGTGCGCTCCCGAAGACGTTCGCCGGCACGTGGAAGGGGCCGTTGACCGAACGCAGCGGCGCCCCGCACGGCACGCTGACCGCCGTGTTCACCCAAGGACGGAAGGGCACGGACGTGGCCCGGATGAAGGTGTCGCTCACCGTTCTCGGCACCACCGTCACCTGCAACAGCATCGGCAAGCTCTCCTCCGCCACCGCCCGGGTGGTGAAGATCCGTGAGCGCCTCGACCCGGCCGAGCCGAGCAGCGCGGGCCTCTGTACGAGCGACGCCGCCGACCTCACCTTCACCCTGACGCCCGAGGGAACCCTCACCTACCAGTCGTACGAGGAAGGGGCGGGGAAGCCGCGTGGCACGCTGACCCGGTCCGGCGGCTGAGGCCGACAGGGCCTGGCGTAGGCTGGATCGGTCCGTGGATCCGATGTAAAACCACCGAAAGGTGACAGCCCGGTGACCGAGAAGGCCGACCTTCAGACCGTCCTCGACCGCGCCGCCGAGGGTGGGCGGATCTCCCCGGAGGAGGCGCTCGACCTCTACCGGTCGGCCCCGCTGCACGCGCTCGGATCGGCGGCCGACGCCGTACGCCGACGCCGTTACGCGGGTACGGAGCACATCGCCACGTACATCATCGAGCGCAACATCAACTACACCAACGTCTGCGTCACCGCGTGCAAGTTCTGCGCGTTCTACGCGGCGCCCAAGGACACGGACAAGAGCTGGACCCGCGACCTCGACGACATCCTGCGCCGCTGCGCGGAGACCGTCGAGCTGGGCGGCACCCAGATCATGTTCCAGGGCGGCCACCACCCGGACTTCGGTGTCGAGTACTACGAGACGCACTTCTCCGCGATCAAGAAGGCGTACCCGCAGCTGGTCATCCACTCCCTCGGCGCCTCCGAGATCGAGCACATGGCCCGGATCTCCAAGGTCTCGGCGGAGGAGGCCATCCGGCGGATCCACGCCGCCGGTCTCGACTCCTTCGCGGGCGCGGGCGCCGAACTGCTGCCCGCCAGGCCGCGTACGGCGATCGCCCCGCTCAAGGAGTCCGGCGAGCGCTGGCTTGAGATCATGGAGATCGCGCACGGCCTCGGCGTCGAGTCCACCTCCACGATGCTGATGGGCACCGGCGAGACCAACGCCGAGCGCATCGAGCACCTGAGCATGATCCGCGACGTACAGGACCGCACGGGCGGCTTCCGCGCCTTCATCCCGTACACGTACCAGCCGGAGAACAACAAGCTGAAGGGCCAGACGCAGGCCACGATCTTCGAGTACCTGCGGATGATCTCCATCGCCCGGCTCTTCCTCGACAACGTCGCCCACATCCAGGGCTCCTGGCTGACCACCGGCAAGGAGGCCGGCCAGCTCTCCCTGCACTACGGGGCGGACGACCTCGGCTCGATCATGCTGGAGGAGAACGTCGTCTCCTCCGCCGGTGCCAAGCACCGCTCCAACCGCCTGGAGATCATCGACCTGATCCGCAAGGCGGACCGGGTCCCGGCCCAGCGCGCCACGACGTACGAACACCTCCTCGTGCACGACGACCCGGCGAACGACCCGGTCGACGAGCGCGTCGTCTCGCACATCTCGTCCACCGCCATCGAGGGCGGCACGGCCCACCCGGAGCTGAAGCTCCTCAGCGCCAACTAGGGCCTTCGGATGCTGCCTTGCTGACGATTCACGCCGCCGACGCGGTACTCGGCGCCCCGGAAGGGGTGGACGCCGTGGCCGTGGACGGCGGCGTGGTCGTCGCTGTCGGCCCGCACGCGGAGCTGACCGACGCCCGCCCGCAGGCCCGGGTGCGGCGCTGGTCAGGACTGATCACCCCGGGCCTGGTCAACGTCACGGCCACGGCCCTGCTGGAGACGGCCTACCACCCCGACCCCCGCGAGGCGGACGCCCTCGGCACCCGACCGCTGACCGGGGACGCGGTCACCGCGCTCGGCATGGACGACGCCCGCTGGGGCGCCAGTGCCCGCCGCGGACTGCAACGGATGCTGCGCCACGGCACGACCGCCGTCGCCGGAACGTTCACGCGCCCCGCCGTGCGCACGGCGGTGAGCCGCTCCGGACTGCGCGTCCATGCCCCGCGTACGGGGGACGGCACCGGTTCCGCCTCCCTGTCCCTGGACCCGCTGGCGGGGGTACGGGAGTTGACGGACGCGCTCGCCGGACCTCTGGCCGTAGGCGGCCCCGCCGACCTGGCGGTGTTCGCGGTGACGGACGCGACGGAGCTGACCGCGGTGGGCGCGGGCAGCTGCGTCGCGACGGTCCTCGGCGGGCGGCTGGTCTTCCGCTCCACCTGATCTGCCGGTCAGGGCGTGGGCGGACCGCCCAGATACCGCCCGCCCGAGGTGTACGGCCAGGCGTTGGACACACACCCCTTCAGCCCCTTGATCTGCTGCATCATCGCGGGGGCCGGGAGGCCGGGCCCCGGGCAGGTCTCGTGGCCGCGGCCCAGCCAGTGGCCGACCTCGTGATTGATGATCAGTGCCCGGTACTCGGCGGCCGAGCCGTCGAACATCGGTGAACCGAGCTGCCACCGCCGCAGGTTGACCATGACCTTCTCGCCGCCGCGGCAATTGACCTCGCCGCGGGTGTTCAGCCCGTACGAGCCGCAGATCCGGTCCGTGGTCGCCGGGGTCGCTATGCGGATCACCAACCCCGCCGATCCGTCCGCCACCTGGCGGAAGGAACGGGCCCCTCCACGGCTCCAGCCGCGTGGATCGGCGAGGATCGCGGCGATCTCCTCGGCGGCACTGTCCGGATCGACGCGGATGCCGTCCTCCACCTCGACGCGGTAGGGGCTGCCGTTACCGCCGGACGACGCGCCCGCGCGCGCCACCGTGAAGGTGCCAGGACCCGAAGCGGGCACGGACTCCGGGGCCTCGGGCTTCCGCGCCCCCGAACTCGGTGACGCCTTCGGCGAGGCCGGTGGCAGAGTCGGTACCGCCTTCGGAGGGGTCCGGGACGGGGCGGGGCCGGGCGGCTCGCGAAGGGCGGCGTTCGTCGTGCCGTCGCCCTGCCCCGGCAGGTCGACGAAGAGCACCGCGACGACGACGGCTGCCACGACCGTCAGCACGGCGAGCAAGGCACGCCCCCTCTGCCGACGTCTTCGACGCGTCCGGGACAGCTGCCGCCGGTGGCCCCGCCCACGCTGCTCAGCCACCCTGGACGCTGACCTGCTTCTTGAGCACCGGGTGCTCGTCCGCGTACCGCACCACGTCCAGCAGCCCGCTCTCCCGGACGCCGTCCAGGAGCTGCTCGGCACTCACCGGGGCGGATGCCTGGGCCTCTTCGTCCGGGTAGATGTCCAGCCGGACGTCACTGCTCCCGTAGGCGAAGGAGATCGAGGTGCTGGTCGTCGCCATGGAGCCGGAGGAACTGACCCGGACCCTGGCCTCGATACCGTCGGCCAGCTCCGCCGTCTCGCAGGTCATCTTCTTCGACGGAATGTCCCGGCACTCCCCATCGGCCTCGCCGTCGTCCGGCCGCACCGTGAAGCTCACGCTGAACACCTTGCCGTCCTTCTCCCCCTGGTACTGGGCAACGGAGGAGTCGATCGGCAGGATCGTCCCGACCGCGTCAGGCAGCGCCTCGTCCAGCGCGGTGGCAGCCCGCTGCTGGAAGTCCTCGAACCGCTCGCGCTCGGCGGGAGGCAGACCCTCCAGGCTGCCGTCCTCCGACTCGCCCGGGGTGGGCTCCACATGGACGGGCGTACGGTACGGCGCCGGCGCGGGCGAACCCGCGCCGGACGCGCCGACGCCCACGCTCGTACGCTCATTGCCGCCGCCCGGCAGCGCGACCGCCCCGAGTGTCGTCAGCGTGGCCACCCCGAAGGTGCCCGCCGCGACCGCCAGCCGCGCCCGCGCCCGGCGCCGCCGCCCCTGGGAGACGGCGCCCGGCACCAGGTCGGGCAGGGCGGGCAGGCCGGCGGCCGTACGGTCCATCGCGTCCCTGACCAGCGAATCGTCCTCGCTCATCACGTACTCCTCAGCTCTCGTGTGTGTAGACATGGGCCTGGCCCAACTGCTCCCGCAGCCGCGCCAGCGACCGTGAGCACTGGCTCTTCACCGTGGACTCGCTGCACCGCAGCAGCCCGGCGACCGACTCGACGCTCAGGTCCTCCCAGTAGCGCAGGACGACCATCGCCCGCGCCCTGGGAGGCAGTTCGGCGAGCGCGGCCATCAGCGTCACGGTTAGTTCGGGACCGACGGCGGCCGACGGCGTATCGACGCGGGTGTGGGCGAGGAAGTCGCGGAGCCGACGCCGGCGCTCCGCGAGATACGTCCGGGTCAGGACGGTGCGCGCATAGGCTTCGGGATGGTCGGCCGCGCTCGCCCGCCGCCAGTGCTGGAACAGCTTCGCCAGCGTCGTCTGCGTCAGATCGCGGGCGGTCTCCGCGTCGCCGCAGAGCAGATACGCCGTCCGGTACAGACGTCGCTGGTTCGCCCGGGCGAACGCCTCGAAGCCGGTGTCACCGGTGCCACTGGTGTCATCCGTGGACTCCCGACTGTGCATTACGGACATCTGCCCCCCTCTCCGGTTCTCGGTGGTCTCACCCCTGTACTGAGTACCGCCGGGCCCAAAAGGTTGAAGACGACTTTGCCGTCGGCCCCACGCCGCCGCGAGACGACCGGGGCCGGGCTGCTTGAATGGGACGGTGACCCGAGCCTCCCTGGAAAAGCAGCCGCACGAAGTCGCCTCGATGTTCGACGACGTGGCGGCGAAGTACGACCTCACCAACGATGTGCTCTCGCTCGGCCAGGCCCGGCTGTGGCGCAAGGAGGTCGCCAAGGCCGTGCACGCCCGGCCGGCCGAGAAGATCCTCGACCTCGCCGCGGGCACGGCGACGTCCTCGCTGCCCTTCGCCGCGACCGGCGCGTACGTCGTGCCGTGCGACTTCTCGATCGGCATGCTGCGGGAGGGCAAGAAGCGCAACTCCTGGCTGCCCTTCACCGCGGGCGACGCGACGAAGCTGCCCTTCCGCGACGAGACCTTCGACGCGGTGACGATCTCCTTCGGGCTGCGCAACGTCCAGGAGACGGAACAGGCGCTGCGCGAGCTGTACCGGGTGACCAAGCCCGGCGGACGCGTGGTGATCTGCGAGTTCTCGCAGCCGACGTGGGCGCCGTTCCGCACGGTCTACACCGAGTACCTGATGCGCGCCCTGCCGCCGGTCGCCCGCGCGGTGTCCTCCAACCCCGACGCGTACGTCTACCTCGCCGAGTCGATCCGCGCCTGGCCCGATCAGGCGGGCCTCGCCGGACTTCTCCAGAAGGCCGGCTGGTCCGACGTCGCCTGGCGCAACCTCACCGGCGGAGTGGTGGCCCTGCACCGGGGCGTACGCCGCTGACTTCCTGCCCGGCAGAAGCCGGACCAGGCACGATCGGCATCGGGGAGCCCTTCGGGAAGTTGACCGGCGGGCCCCCATAGACTGCATGGGACCTGTGCCGAGCGGCACGCGATTCCGAGTCCTCGGGAGATCCGACCGTGACCGAGCCCCTCTCCGAACACAGCGCGGATGTGATCGTCGTCGGGGCGGGCCCAGCCGGCTCCACGACCGCGTACTACCTCGCCAAGGCCGGGCTGGACGTGCTCCTCCTGGAGAAGACGGCCTTCCCCCGCGAGAAGGTCTGCGGCGACGGCCTCACCCCCCGTGCCACCAAGCAGCTCGTCTCCATGGGCATCGACATCTCCGAAGAGGCCGGCTGGCTCCGCAACAAGGGCCTGCGCATCATCGGCGGTGGCGTCCGCCTCCAGCTGGACTGGCCGGATCTCGCCTCGTACCCGGACTACGGTCTGGTCCGTAAGCGCGACGACTTCGACGAGCAACTGGCCCGGCAGGCGCAGAAGGCGGGCGCGCGGCTGTACGAGCGCTGCAACGTCGGCGCCCCGATCCTCGACGAGCGCACCGGCCGCATCACGGGCGTCAACGCGAAGCTCGGCGAGGAGAAGACCGAGGTCACCTTCCACGCCCCGCTCGTCGTCGCCGCCGACGGCAACTCCACGCGGCTCTCCCTCGCGATGGGCCTGCACCGCCGCGAGGACCGCCCCATGGGCGTCGCGGTGCGTACGTACTTCACCTCGCCCCGCCACGACGACGACTACCTGGAGTCCTGGCTGGAACTGTGGGACCGCCGCGGCCCGCAGGAGCGCCTGCTCCCCGGCTACGGCTGGATCTTCGGCATGGGCGACGGCACGTCCAACGTCGGCCTCGGCATCCTCAACTCCTCCTCCGCCTTCAAGGAGCTGGACTGGCGCGAGGTGCTCAAGGCGTGGTGCGCCTCGATGCCGGAGGACTGGGGCTACACCCCCGAGAACATGACGATGCCGATCCGCGGCGCGGCCCTCCCGATGGCCTTCAACCGCCAGCCGCACTACACCAAGGGCCTGCTGCTCGTCGGTGACGCGGGCGGCATGGTCAACCCGTTCAACGGCGAAGGCATCGCGTACGCCATGGAGTCGGGGCAGATCGCCGCGGACGTCATCGTCCAGGCACACGCCCGCGCGACCCCCGCCCAACGCGAACTGGCGCTGAACAACTACCCGAAGGTCCTCAAGGAGACCTACGGCGGTTACTACACGATGGGCCGCGCCTTCGTGAAGCTCATCGGCAACCCGAAGGTCATGAAGGTCGCCACCCAGCGCGGCCTGACGCACCCGCTGCTGATGAAGTTCACCCTGAAGATGCTCGCCAACCTGACCGACCCGACGGGCGGCGACGCGATGGACCGCATCATCAACGGCCTGTCGAAGGTGTCGCCGAAGTCCTGATCATGCAAGACCGGCTGCCCGGCCGATGGCTGGGCAGCCCGGCGCACGCCTGACCAGACGAGATTCGGCCGGTAGGTCACATCACGTTGCATTCGGAAATTTATGCGTGTGATGATCTCACCCATGACCATGGGTGGGGATGGAATACCAGGGCAGCAACGTCCTTTGCGTCTGGCGGATTTGGCGGGGCCGGCAGGGCCTGTGCGGGAAACAGTGCCCGATGCCGAGGGCGATCGGTCGAGTGCCGCCCGCCGCGAGTTCGCCGCGCTGTTGGGTGAGTTTCGGCGTACGGCGGTTCTGGTCCCTCTTGATGGTTCCGGGAGCCTGTGGTCGGCGGATCGCAACGGGGTGCGGTGGATCTGCGCGTTCTCGGACGAGGCTGCGTTGGCGAGGTTTGCTCATGCGCAGGGTGAAGCGGACCGGGAGTGGGCGTACCAGGCGATTCTGGGTGCGCGGTTGCTGGATGTGATGGTGCCTCTGCTGCCGGGTCCTGCTGGGGTGGCGCTGGACGCGGGAAGCGGGGACGGGATGTTGTTCCCGCCGGTGGCCGGTGTGGTTCCGGATGCGGTTGCGGTGGATCTCGGGGTGTCGGCGTGAGCGGCCAGGAGCCGGATCTTGCGGTGCCGGCGGAGGCTTTGGCGTTGATTGCTCAGGGGATCGACAAGGCGCACGGAGAGCTGAAGGACCTGGGGATGATCGGGGAGGCGTCGACCGGGCGGGGGTTCTCCGATCTGGCGCTGACGGGTCTGGAGTTGGGGCACGGCGGTCTGACGGACGGGTTCAGGACGTTCTGCGAACGCTGGGAGTGGGGCGTTCGGGCGTTGATGATCCGGGGGAACGGGTTCGCTTCGGCGGTGGGGCTGTCGGCGGGGGCGATCCATGAGCAGGAGCAGTACGTGAAGGACACGTTCAAGATCGCGGTGAACGGGGTGAACGGCAATCCGCATCTGACCGAGGACGAGGTCAAGGCGAAGGACTGGGACGAGATCCGTTCCCAGACGCCGTACGACGGTGCCGACTGGAGCCCGGAGTCCATGCGTGAGGCGAACGAGGAGGTCGGGCGCGTCTGGCGGGACACCGGCTATGACGTGCAGGACGGTGTGTACGACTCGATGCGCAACTCCGGTGTGATCACCCCTGAGCAGCGTGAGCTGATGGAACAGGAGGCGCGCGACACGTTCGATCCGTCCGACGAGGCGATCGCGCAGGCGCAGGAGCCGAACTGGGGGGATCGCTGATGCCGGACTGGGGCGGGATGCTCGACAGTGGTCTCGGCAAGCTGGAGGACGGCTGGGAGGAGGGGAAGAAGAAGGTCGGCGAGGGGGTCGACTGGGCGACGGACAAGGCCGGTGACGGTCTTGACCACATGGGTCAGGGTGCGATGGCCGATGTGGTGGAGGACTGGGGCGACCGGACGGCCTCGTCGCTGGGCGCGCAGGTCGGTGAGCAGCAGCTCGGGCAGACCCGGCAGGCCAATGAGCTGATCCACGGCAGCACCGTCAAGATCAACGCGAGTGTGCAGAACCTGCGGGACTTCGGGGACGCGTTCGATCTGGTCGGGCGGGGCATGAAGAGCCTTGACTCCAGCCGGTGGAGAGGTGTCGCGGCCGAGGCGTTCCGCGACAAGTTCTCCACGCTTCCCACGGACTGGGTGCGTGCGTCGGAGGCGTTCGGTGCCGCGGCAACGGCGCTTGAGATGTACGCCTCGACGGTGGCGTGGGCGCAGGGCAAGGCCCAGGACGCGATCGAGGCGTTCCACGACGGCGAGAAGGCCTCGCAGTCGGCGGCCACCGCGTACAACAAGCAGGTCGACGCCTACAAGGACGCGTACGGCGGCGCGAACCCACTGCCCAGGCCGGACACTTTCGTGGATCCGGGCACGGCCCTGCGCGAGCGCGCCCAGGAGATCCTCGACGAGGCCCGGCGCCAGCGCAACGACGCCGCGGCCACGGCGAACAAGGCAGTCACAGCAGCCCTCGCACACGCACCCGCCGAGCCCTCCGCCACCGACCGGGCCAAGTTCAACCTGGCCGACTACAGCGCCGGGCAGGCGGTGGAGGTACTCCACGTCGGTGGCGGCGTGGTCAAGGGCGTCGTCGGGATCACCAACTTCGTCCGCTCGGTCCACCCGCTGGACCCGTACAACATCACCCACCCCGCCGAGTACTACAGACACGTCAACATGACCCTGGCGGGCCTGGCCTCCACCGCGGCCCACCCCGACCGCGCCCTGAAGAACGCCTGGGAGGCCGCCAAGGGCGACCCCAGCGAGTTCATCGGCCGTCTGATACCCGAAATCCTCGGCACGAAGGGCACGGGCGGCCTGCGGAGCGCCGTACGCGCGGGCATGAGGGACGGTGCCGAGTCAGGCGCGCGGAAGGGAGCACGGCACACGGTCGACCGCGAGCCGGAGCCCTCCGCGAGGTGCCCCGCGGACAAGACATGCAAGATCGACCCGATCGACGTTGCCACCGGACGGATGGTGCTGCCGCAGACAGATATCGCGTTGCCCGGTTCGCTGCCGCTGATCTTCCAACGCTCCTTCGAGTCGTCCTACCGCGCGGGCCGCTGGTTCGGCACGGCATGGGCGAGCACAGTGGACCAGCGCCTGGAGATCGACTCCCAAGGCGTGATCTTCGTCCGTGAGGACGGCAGCCTGCTCGCCTATCCGCATCCCGCACCAGGCGTCCCCGTCATGCCCGCCCACGGACAGCGCTGGCCACTGGACCGTGACTTGGCTGGGGACTACACGGTCACCGACCCGGAGACAGGCCGGGTCCGGCACTTCGCTGTCCACCGGCACGATCTGGCTCTGCTGGTCCAGATCGACGACCGCAACGGTCGCTGGATCACCTTCGAGTACGACGATGACGGCGCCCCGACCTCGCTCGTACACCACGGTGGCTACCACCTGAAGCTCACCACAGACCAGGGCCGAATAACCGCCCTGCATCTGGCCGGAGCGGCTCCGGACGGCACCGACCAGGAGATCCTCCGCTACGGCTACGCCGAGGGCCGCCACCTCACCGAGGTCACCAACTCCTCGGGCCGTCCGCTGCGATTCGGCTACGACGACCACGGTCGCATCACGTCCTGGACCGACACCAACGGCAGCCATTTCGACTACGTCTACGACGACGATGATCGCTGCACCTCCCAGTCCGGATCCAACGGCCATCTGCGCTCAACTCTCACCTACAACGGCACCGACCAGGACACCGGCCTGCGCGTCACGACGCTCACCGACTCGCTGGGCCACACCAGCCGCTATCTGATCAATGAGCGCGCGCAGGTCGTCGCCGAGATCGACGCGACCGGCGCCGTCACCCGTTTCGAGTACGACCGCTACAACCGGCTGCTGTCCCGCACCGACCCGCTGGGGTATGTCAGCCGCTGCGAGCACGACGAAGCGGGCCGCATGGTGGCGGCCATCCGCCCCGATGGACGCCGCTCCACCGCCGAGTACAACGATCTCGGCCTACCCGTGAAAGTGACCGGCACGGACGGCAGCATCGTGCGCCAGACCTACGACGCCCACGGCAACCGCACCTCGGTCACCGATGGTTCACGGGCCACCACCCGGTTCGCGTACGACGAGGCGGGTCACCTCACTTCCGTTACGGATCCCCTCGGCCACACCACTCACGTACGCAACGACCGGGCAGGGCTCCCCGCCGAGATCACCGATCCGCTCGGCGAAAAGACCCGCTGCACACGCGACGCCTTCGGCCGCCCGGTCGTACTCGTCGACGCCCTCGGGGCGACCAGCCACCGGGAGTGGACCACCGAGGGCCACATCGCCCGGCGGACCGAGCCCGACGGCAGCGAACAGACCTGGACCTACGACGGCGAGGGCAACTGCCTGACCCACACCGACGCCATGGGCATGGTCAGCCGCTTCGAGTACACGGACTTCGACCTGATGGCGGCGCGCACCGGGCCCGACGGAGTCCGCTACGAGTTCGGTCACGACACCAACCTTCAGCTCACCCAGGTCACCAACCCTCATGGGCTGACCTGGAACTACTCGTACGACCCGGCCGGCCGACTCACCACGGAAACCGACTTCGACGGTCGCACGCAGACCTATGGCCACGACGAGGCAGGCCGATTGACCAGCCGTACCAACGGCCTCGGTCAGACCATCCGTTACCAGCACAGCGAACTCGACCAGCTGCTCCGTAAGGACGCGGACGGTGCGATCACCACCTTCGAGTACGACATATTCGATCAGCTCGCCGCAGCCACCAGCCCTGACGCGTCACTGACCTGGCTACGCGACCGCCACGGACGACTCAGGTCCGAAACCGTGAACGGGCGCACACTCACCTACACCCACGACACGCTGAGCCGACGCATCTCCCGTACGACCCCCTCCGGCGCGGTCAGCACATGGACCTACGATGCCGCCGGTCAACGCAGCACGCTCACCACCTCCGGCCGGACCGTAGCCTTTGCCCACAATGCTGCGGGCCAGGAGACCGCCCGCCACATCGGCGAGACGATCAGCCTCACGCACGAGTTCGACACGGCAGGCCGACTCACCAGCCAGCACGTATCGGCCCGAGGCAGCAGCCTCCAGCGTCGCGCCTACACCTACCGGGCCGGCGGCAACCTCGTCGGCATCCAGGACCGGATCTCCGGCGACCGTCACTTCGACCTGGATGCTGAGGGCAGGGTCACCGCAGTCAACGGGTCGAACTGGACCGAGAACTACGCCTACGACGAGGCGGGCAACCAGACCCAGGCTGCCTGGCCCACCTCCCACCCCGGCCAGGAAGCGACGGGGGAACGCTCCTACACAGGCACACGCATCACCCGCGCCGGGAACGTCCGTTATGAGCACGACGCGCAGGGCCGCATGGTGCTGCGCCAGAAGACCAGACTGTCCCGCAAGCCGGACACCTGGCGCTACAACTGGGATTCCGAAGACCGGCTCACTTCGGTCACCACTCCTGACGGCACCCGTTGGCGCTACGTGTACGACCCCCTCGGCCGTCGTATCGCCAAACAGCGAATGGCTGCCGACGGGGGCTCCGTGCTGGAACAGGTCTCGTTCACCTGGGACGGAACCACTCTGTGCGAGCAGATCACAGAGACTGACGCCCTGCCCAACCCGGTCGCCCTCACCTGGGACCACGTTGGCTTCCGCCCACTTGCCCAGACGGAACGCATCCTCTCGGCAAGCTCCCCGCAGGACACGGTCGACGAACGCTTCTTCGCCATCGTCACTGATCTCATCGGCACCCCGAGCGAACTCGTCGACGAGTCGGGCACTCTCGCCTGGCACACCCGCAGCACACTATGGGGCACAACCACATGGGCCGGCGCCAGCACGGCGTACACCCCACTCCGCTTCCCCGGCCAGTACTTCGACCCGGAAACCGGCCTCCACTACAACTACTTCCGCTACTACGACCCCGAGACCGCCCGGTACGTCACGCAGGACCCGCTCGGCCTGGAGTCGGATCCCAACCCGATGATGTACGTCCGTGATCCGCTCCAGGGAGCGGACCCACTCGGCCTGTATGACTGCACGAAAGTGACCAGGGTTATCGACCAGTCCATCGAGCGGGCAATGGACGGGCGTCGCCGAACAGCGAGTGGATATCATGGTCATCTTTCAGCAGAACGTGAGCTGGAAATCCTCTCGCAGCCGGACGGCATATACATTTCCAACGGAGGTGCCGAGCGGCTCATATTCCACCAGGGAACGGACATCGTGGTGATGGAGAGCAAGGGCGGCAAGGCAGGAAATGTCATCACGAGCTATGGGCCCTCCGGACCGAAGAATGAAAGTGGTGCGGCAGCATGGGGAGGATCTCCGACCGACCCGGGACCGCCAGTGACCCGTGAACAAATCATCAATGGGCGGATCCCTACACCCAAAGGTGGCATGCTGCCGCCCGCGACACTCCTTCGTTAAGGAATCTCTTGACCATCAAACCAAATACTGGCATGAAACCGGACCTGGAGTTGGCAAACGGGTTCAATGTCTCCACGACCGGTCGCCCGATTCCCTTCCCGCCTCGCTACTCACTCTCGGGCGGTTTCGTCACAGCATCTCCCCACACGGACTTTCCCAGCCACGAAGTGCTGCTTTCTGAGACCTTCGGAAGTACCGACTGGCTGTGGTCGGGAGATGATGAATTTCGCTTCGGGAAACATGGCGGAGGGCTGCGGGGAATGATTCTCGCGGTGCCCGAGCAGGAGTCGGCCGAAGGATGGAGCCCAGAGAGATGGCTCGAAACGTCGGCGATGCAAGGCGGCCTCCAGTCCATCACCCCGAACAACTTCGATGCGAGGCCGACAGAGGTGCGATGGGTGGAGGCATCAGGCGACCGATTGGTGTGTGCGTTCACCGATTCACCGACGGCGCCGAGTGACCTCATGCGGCTCCGAGTGGCACCTAATCTGGACATTATCTTCGCCGACCACGTCTACTCAGGGTGGATACTGGAAAATCCTGCCGCCCATCTCGTACAAGAGTGGGAGCCCGCCCCACCTACCGGAGCCCCGGAGGGATTCGGCGTTGCGTTGCGGGACTACCTGACTCTGTTCGTCGAGCCCAGGATCGGGATGATGCAGGACGGTGATACTGCCCTGCTGGCCGAGCTGGACTCCCTCCTCGCCCGACTCGCGACGCTCCCGGTAGATCAGCGACGCACGGTCATTCAGGATCAGGTATCCGACCTGCGCGAGCGCTGGTACGGCGAATAGCTGCGCATCCAGGGTCTTCGAACTTGATGGGGGTACGGCCAGCACGGGTGGCTCTACGCGCGACGGTTGACCTGGATTACCCCCCGCCCGGCGGAAGGGAGCCGTGCAGTCGAATGTGGGCCACTCCGCTGTCGGGGAACGTGCCCAGACGGACGTGGGAGACCACCGTTTGGGCGCGCAGGACGATGGACGCGGAGCATCTCGTTCCGTTGCTTTGGTCATCAAGTGATCTAAGCCGTCCTGGTGTTTCCACCGGGATGGTCCGTGACGGTGTCACCACAGTGCGAGTTGCGCTCTGGTGTCCTGTTGACGGTCTCCCGTTTCCTTCCCGGCCCTGAGGCTGGGGATTGTGCCACCTGCCCGCTCTGCCTGGGCCTTGCGGCGTGGGCTGGTGGTGCGGGTCTTGTGGTCGGCTCCACGGGGCTTCGACCCCGCCATGGCGGCGGTGTCCAGGTCTCCGGCCACTCCGGTACCTGTCGTGTGGGTCGCCAAGGCGACCAGGTTGTGTCCTGCGTTCGCGTCCCGGTCCAGGACGAGGCCGCAGTTGTCGCACTCGAAGACACGCACGCTGAGGGGCAGCTTGGCTTTCACCACACCGCAGCGCGAGCAGGTCTTCGAGGAGGGGAACCAGCGGTCGGCGACAACAAGTCGCGTACCGCGATGGCGGGTCTTGTAGGTGAGCTGCCGCCGGATCTCACCGAACGCGGCATCCGCAATCCGACGGGACAGCCGCCGGTTACGGCCCATCCCGGCAACATTGAGATCCTCGACGACGACCGTGCCGTATTCACTGGCGAGGCGCGTCGTCAGTTTGTGGATCGTGTCCTCGCGGAGGTTCGCGACCCGGTGATGGATCTTGTTCCGCGCGGCGTTGGCCCTCTCCCAGCGCTTCGACGCCCGCTGCCCTGTACGCCAGTTGGGACCCCGACGGCGTGAGACGACCCGGCTCGCGCGGCGCAGCTGCTTCTGAGCATGGTCCAGATGGCGTGGGTTCGGCTCCTCACTCAGCACTCCGTCGCTGTCCGCGAGGACCGCGAGGGTCTTGATGCCGAGGTCGATACCGACCGTCGCATCCGGACGGGCCACCCTCACCAGATCGTGCCGCTGTTCCACCTGAAACGCGACGAACCAGCGGCCCCGGTCCAGACGGACCGTGGCAGACAAGATCCGCATGTTCTCTGCGTCGATCAGAGCCCGCAGGTCAGCGCGGTTCTCATGAAGACGGACCGTGCCGATCCTCGGCAGAGTGACATGCCTGCCGTCAGGCTCGATACGGATCGTGCCGGTGGTGAACCGGCAGGCCGGCCGCGCCTTCCGCTTCGCCTTGAAGCGGGGGATACCCATCTTCGGGCCCCTGCGCTTGCCGCTCCTCGACCTTGCGTAGTTGTCGAACGCCGCCGACGCGCCTGCCAGGCCGGTGTTGTATGCCTCCTTGGAGTTCTCCGCCCACCAGCCGGCGAAACGCGGGTTGGTGCGCTTGTCCGCGTTGAACGCCTTCCGCAACGCGGGCAACGACCACGACCGCCACTCAGTCAGCTGATCCTCGGGGATGCCGTAGGACTGCTCGGCCTTGCGCTGCCACCACACAGCAGTGACGTACCCGACCGCCCAGTTGTACGCAGCCCGCGCGGCACCTGCGTGCGAGTACAGGTGGCGCTCGGCCGTGACGTTCGGGTCCAGCGCGAGCTTGTGCGCGAGGACGGTGAAGCCCTGCTGCGGCCTGAACTTCTTCATCCGGCCGCCTCCGGGCCGGTGGCGACTGTGCTTCACAACATCAGGTTATGCACCAAAAGTACTGGATATCCACAGAAAGAAATAGGAACAGTTGTTCATCCGGCTTAGCATTTGCGGTCGGCCGCAATAGCAGAACCATGGCTCGGAGACCCGCGACAAGCTCAAGTGGCCGCGCTTCAACAACAGCGGCACCCACACCGGCTACTGCGCCCTGCGCTGACCGGACCGGCCCATGGCGAAGGGCCGCCACTCCCGAGCGGGGGAGTGGCGGCCCTTCGGCACGCTTCAGCCGTACGCGTGCGCTTGTGAATCAGAGAACGCGGACCGCGCCGGTCGGCATGTCGTAGTCCAGGGACCGCTGCACGACACCGGTGCTGGGGTTCTGCGCCCCGACGTACTGGCCGCCTCCCACGTAGACCGCGACGTGGTACGCGCTTCCCTGGCCGCCCCAGTACAGGATGTCGCCCGGCTGGAGGTTGCTCAGCGAGACCGAGGTGCCGGCCGTCGACTGGGCCCCCGAGACGCGCGGCAGTTCGACGCCGGCCGTGCGGAACGCTGCCTGGACGAGCCCGGAGCAGTCCCACGAGTTGGGGCCGGTGCTGCCCATGACGTACGAGTCGCCGACCTGCGCCTTGGCGAAGGCCACGACGGACGCGGCGGAGCCACTGACGTTCGACGAGGAGTACGAGGGCGTGGAGGAGCCCGCGGAGGCGCTGAGCGTCGTGCGCTCGGCGGTCCGGGAGGCGCGCTCGGCGGCGGCCTCCTTCTCGGCTGCCTCGGCCCTCGCCTTGGCGGCTGCCTCCGCCTTCTTCTCGGCCTCGGCCTTGCGTACTGCCTCCGCCTTGGCCTTCTTGGCCTTCTTGGCGGCGGTCTCGGCCGCGGCGTCCTCGTGGGCCTGCGTCTCCAGGTCCAGGGCGACCTGCTGCGTGGCCTCGGCGGAGGCCACGACGGCGGGGGAGAGCCCGGAGGTGATCGTGGGCATCTCGATGGTCTGGGTCACCGGCTCGGCCTGAGCCGGACCGGCGGCACCGGCGACCGCGATGGTGCTGAGGACGCCACCGGCAACTCCGGCTCGCAGCGCCGTCTTCGAGGCACTCTGGCGGGGTTTCCGGTGGCTGGGTATGTGAGCGGTGTGGGACATGAGAACTAGCGCTATCAGGGCATCCGGGGTCCCTTCAAGAAACGTGTGTTGCGACACAGTTACGTCCGGAACCTGTGAATCCGCTTTCTGACGGCCTTTATTGACGCCGTAACGGGCAAATCGGGCACGCGCCATCAATGCTGTGATCACCAGCTTTCAGTAATACGTCCGGATTGCCCGGCGCTTACCATCCGTTCACACCGATGGCCAAGCCCGCTTTACGTGGAGCTCACGTGGTGTGACGCAGGTCACGGCATGAGTCGGCCATGGCAGGCAACCGCGCGAGTCGGCGGCACGCGTCGGCCGGCGGGGGTGCGCGTCCGGGTTGACGGTCCGTCAGGGTGACCTGAAGGGCGGCGCTCGCGAGTCGTTCGTACGTCCGGAAGTTCGTGAATGGATGCACATGTCCACATCGCACCTCGCGAACCCCCCTTCCGGGTGAGCACGGGATGTCGCCGGGCCCTTTACCACCCCGCGCCGTCCATCTCCAATTTGCCTGAGCGCCCGCTCGGTTGATACTGCGGCAGGGCTTTGACCAGCGGTAACCGAGTCAGATGTCACGTCTCGTGATCACTCGGCCGCTTCGCGTACGAAGATCACCCCTCATCCGGCTTCATGATCCTTCGTCAGGTGGTGGAGATCACAAAGACGTTGTCGCACCCCGTGTCGCAGATCACAGGATCGCAGGCATAGGATGCGGGGCAGTCGGGCTTGTGAACTGCCTCACATGTGCACGATCTTGGTGAGGTGGCGAGCCGGTCGCCCGATGCGGTCCAACGGTCAAGGACGACTGGAAGGAGCGAGGAGCGTGAATGCCTACGCGCCCATCCTCGTGCTCGGCGCCCTCGGGGCAGGGTTTGCGATCTTTTCCGTGGTCATGGCCACGCTTATCGGCCCAAAGCGGTACAACCGAGCAAAGCTCGAAGCGTACGAGTGCGGTATCGAACCCACCCCCACTCCAGCCGGAGGCGGCCGTTTCCCGATCAAGTACTACCTGACGGCGATGCTTTTCATCGTCTTCGACATCGAGATCGTCTTCCTCTATCCCTGGGCGGTCACCTTCGACGCCCTGGGGATCTTCGGGCTCGTCGAGATGCTGCTCTTCGTGCTCACCGTCTTCGTCGCCTACGCGTATGTATGGCGCCGCGGCGGCCTGGAATGGGACTGAGGGGCTGAGGGGCACCATGGGACTCGAAGAGAAACTGCCAAGCGGCTTTGTGCTGACCACGGTGGAAGAGGCCGCCGGCTGGGTACGGAAGTCCTCCGTCTTCCCCGCCACCTTCGGCCTCGCCTGCTGCGCCATCGAGATGATGACGACCGGAGCCGGGCGCTACGACCTGGCCCGGTTCGGTATGGAGGTCTTCCGCGGCTCGCCGCGGCAGGCGGATCTGATGATCGTCGCGGGACGGGTCAGCCAGAAGATGGCGCCCGTCCTGCGGCAGGTCTACGACCAGATGCCCAACCCCAAGTGGGTCATCTCCATGGGGGTTTGCGCATCATCGGGCGGAATGTTCAACAACTACGCCATTGTGCAGGGTGTTGATCATATTGTGCCGGTTGATATCTATTTGCCGGGATGCCCGCCGCGTCCCGAGATGCTGATCGACGCCATCCTCAAACTCCACCAGAAGATCCAGGGCACCAAGCTCGGGGTCAACGCGGAGGAGGCCGCCCGCGAGGCGGAGGAGGCGGCCCTCAAGGCACTCCCCCTCATCGAGATGAAGGGGCTGCTGCGATGAGCGACGAGCTGAACACCAACAGCGGCCAGGTGCCCGCCCCGCGCGACGACTCCGGCGAGGTCATCGGCGTACGCAAGGGGATGTTCGGCGCCGACAACGGCGGCGACACCTCCGGCTACGGCGGCCTCGTCCGTACCGTGACCCTCCCGGGGGCCACGGCCCGCCCGTACGGCGGCTGGTTCGACGAAGTGGCCGACGAGCTCGAAGGGGCCCTGGAGGAACAGGACCTGCTTCCCGCCAACGCCATCGAGAAGACGGTCGTCGACCGGAACGAACTCACCTTCCACATCGCCCGGGAACACCTCGTACAGGTCGCCCGGACCCTGCGCGACGACCCGGCCCTGCGCTTCGAGCTCTGTACGGGCGTCAGCGGCGTCCACTTCCTCGGGGACAAGGGCCGCGAGCTGCACGCCGTCTACCACCTGCGCTCGCTCACCCACGGCCGGCTGATCCGCCTGGAGGTGTCGGCCCCGGACAGCGATCCGCACGTCCCGTCCCTCGTCGCGGTCTACCCGACCAACGACTGGCACGAGCGCGAGACGTACGACTTCTTCGGGCTCGTATTCGACGGGCATCCGGCCCTGACCCGGATCATGATGCCGGACGACTGGCAGGGCTTCCCGCAGCGCAAGGACTACCCCCTCGGCGGCATCCCCGTCGAGTACAAGGGCGCCCAGATCCCGGCTCCGGACCAGCGGAGGTCGTACTCCTGATGACCACTCCCCATGCAACCCCCCGTGCCACGACCGAGGGGACTGTATATACGGTCACCGGCGGCGACTGGGACGAGGTCGTCGAGTCGGCGGCCAAGGCCGACGACGAGCGCATCATCGTCAACATGGGACCCCAGCACCCGTCCACGCACGGCGTGCTGAGGCTCATCCTGGAGATCGACGGCGAGACCGTCACCGAGGCCCGCTGCGGCATCGGCTACCTCCACACCGGCATCGAGAAGAACCTCGAATTCCGGAACTGGACGCAGGGCACCACCTTCGTCACGCGCATGGACTACCTGACGCCGTTCTTCAACGAGGCGGCGTACTGCCTCGGCGTCGAGAAGCTGCTCGGCATCGAGGACCAGATCCCCGACCGGGCCACCGTCCTGCGCGTCCTGCTGATGGAGCTCAACCGGATCTCCTCCCACCTGGTGTGCATCGCCACCGGCGGTATGGAGCTCGGCGCCACCACGATCATGATCTACGGCTTCCGCGATCGTGAACTCGTTCTCGATCTCTTCGAGCTGATCACCGGCCTCCGGATGAACCACGCGTTCATCCGGCCCGGCGGACTCGCCCAGGACCTGCCCCCGGGCGCGGTCGACCAGCTGCGCGAGTTCGTGAAGACCATGAAGAAGAACCTGCCGGAGTACGACAAGCTCGCCACCGGCAACCCCATCTTCAAGGCCCGTATGCAGGACGTCGGCTATCTCGACCTGAGCGGCTGCGTGGCGCTCGGCGCCACCGGACCCGTCCTGCGCTCCGCCGGACTCCCGCACGACCTGCGCAAGACCGACCCGTACTGCGGCTACGAGAACTACGAGTTCGACGTGCCCACCGCGGACACCTGCGACTCCTACGGCCGCTTCCTCATCCGGCTGGAAGAGATGCGCCAGTCGCTGCGGATCGTCGAGCAGTGCCTGGACCGGCTCGCGCCGGGCCCGGTCATGGTCGCCGACAAGAAGATCGCCTGGCCCGCGCAGCTCGCGCTCGGGCCCGACGGGCTCGGCAACTCGCTCGACCACATCAAGAAGATCATGGGCACCTCCATGGAGGCCCTGATCCACCACTTCAAGCTGGTGACCGAGGGCTTCCGGGTCCCGGCCGGACAGACGTACACCGCGATCGAGTCGCCCAAGGGCGAGCTCGGCGTGCATGTCGTCTCGGACGGCGGAACCCGCCCCTACCGGGTCCACTTCCGTGACCCGTCCTTCACCAACCTCCAGGCCATGGCGGCGATGTGCGAGGGCGGCCAGGTCGCCGACGTCATCGTCGCCGTCGCGTCCATCGACCCCGTGATGGGAGGCGTCGACCGGTGACCGGAACCAATCAAGAGGTCAGTCTGGGGATGCCGCAGCTCCCCGCCCCCGGCTACCCGGCCGAGGTGCGCGCCCGGCTCGAGGCGGACGCGAAGGAGGTGATCGCCCGCTACCCCGGCAGCCGCTCCGCGCTGCTGCCGCTGCTCCACCTCGTGCAGTCCGAGGAGGGGTACGTCTCCCGTACGGGCATGGCCTTCTGCGCCGAACTGCTCGACCTCACCACCGCCGAGGTGAACGCGGTCGCGACCTTCTACACGATGTACAGGCGCCGCCCGAGCGGCGACTACCAGGTCGGTGTCTGCACCAACACCCTGTGCGCGGTCATGGGCGGCGACGCCATCTTCGACCGGCTCAAGGACCACCTGGGCGTCGGCAACGACGAGACGACCGAGGACGGCAAGGTCACGCTCGAACACATCGAGTGCAACGCGGCCTGCGACTTCGCTCCCGTCGTGATGGTGAACTGGGAGTTCTTCGACAACCAGACACCCGAGAGCGCGACCCGGCTCGTCGACGACCTCATCGCGGGCCGGACCGTCGAGCCCACCCGCGGCGCCCCCCTGTGCACGTACAAGGACACGGCCCGCATCCTGGCCGGATTCCCCGACGAGCGCCCCGGCGCCGTCGAGGCCACCGGCGGGGCGGGCCCCGCCTCGCTGATCGGGCTGAAGCTCGCCAAGGGCGAGGCCCCGCACGCGCGCGTGGTGGGCCCCCGCGGTGAAGTCCCGCGGGACGAACCGCACAAGGGCGCCGAGCACCTCAGCTCCCACGACGCACCGCAGCAGACCTCGGCATCCGACCCGGACCACCCGGCCGGTCCCGTCGCCGAGGAGGGGGAGTGATGACGTTGGCAGCCGAAATCGACAAGAACGGGACCAGTCCCGAGAAGCTTCTGGCGCCGGTCCTGTCCGCCTTCTGGGACCAGCCGGATTCCTGGACCCTGGACACCTACCGGCGGCACGACGGGTACGAGGGTCTGCGCAAGGCCCTCGCCATGTCACCGGACGACCTGATCGCGTACGTCAAGGACTCCGGTCTGCGCGGACGCGGCGGCGCCGGCTTCCCCACCGGGATGAAGTGGCAGTTCATCCCGCAGGGCGACGGCAAGCCGCACTACCTGGTCGTCAACGCCGACGAGTCGGAGCCCGGGACCTGCAAGGACATCCCGCTCCTCTTCGCCAACCCGCACAGCCTCATCGAGGGCATGGTGATCGCCTGCTACGCGATCCGCTCCTCGCACGCCTTCATCTATCTGCGCGGTGAAGTCGTCCCCGTACTGCGGCGGTTGCACGAGGCCGTCCGTGAGGCGTACGCGGCCGGATACCTCGGGAAGAACATCCTGGGCTCCGGGCTCGACCTGGAACTCACCGTGCACGCGGGCGCCGGCGCGTACATCTGTGGTGAGGAAACCGCACTGCTCGACTCGCTCGAAGGGCGTCGGGGCCAGCCCCGGCTGCGGCCCCCCTTCCCCGCGGTCGCCGGTCTCTACGCCTGCCCCACTGTGGTGAACAACGTCGAGTCCATCGCCTCGGTTCCCGCGATCCTCAACCGCGGCAAGGACTGGTTCAAGTCGATGGGCACCGAGAAGTCCCCGGGCTTCACGCTGTACTCGCTCAGCGGGCACGTCACCAGCCCCGGCCAGTACGAGGCACCGCTCGGCATCACCCTGCGCCAGCTGCTCGACATGAGCGGCGGCATGCGGGCCGGGCACCGCCTGAAGTTCTGGACCCCCGGCGGCTCGTCCACCCCGATGTTCACCGACGAGCACCTCGACGTCCCGCTCGACTACGAGGGCGTCGGCGCCGCCGGTTCCATGCTCGGGACCAAGGCGCTCCAGTGCTTCGACGAGACCACCTGTGTGGTCAGGGCCGTCACCCGCTGGACCGAGTTCTACGCCCACGAGTCCTGCGGCAAGTGCACACCGTGCCGCGAAGGCACCTACTGGCTGGTCCAGTTGCTCCGCGACATCGAAGCGGGCAAGGGACAGATGTCCGATCTGGACAAGCTCAACGACATCGCCGACAACATCAACGGCAAGTCCTTCTGCGCCCTCGGTGACGGCGCCGCCTCGCCGATCTTCTCCTCGCTGAAGTACTTCCGCGCGGAGTACGAGCAGCACATCACGGGCAAGGGCTGCCCCTTCGATCCCGCCAAGTCGACCGTCTGGGCCGACGACAAGAACGCTCACCGGGGGGTGAACGCATGACAGTCACCACGAGTGCGCCCTCCGGGGGCGGCGAGGCGGCGGTTCCGCCCGAGGACCTTGTCACGCTGACCATCGACGGCATCGAGATCAGTGTGCCCAAGGGCACCCTCGTCATCCGGGCCGCCGAGCTCCTCGGCATCGAGATCCCGCGCTTCTGCGACCACCCGCTCCTCGACCCCGCGGGCGCCTGCCGCCAGTGCATCGTCGAGGTCGAGGGCCAGCGCAAGCCGATGGCGTCCTGCACGATCACGTGCACCGACGGCATGGTCGTGAAGTCGCAGCTCACCTCGCCCGTCGCGGACAAGGCCCAGAAGGGTGTGATGGAGCTGCTGCTCATCAACCACCCGCTGGACTGCCCCGTCTGCGACAAGGGCGGCGAGTGCCCGCTGCAGAACCAGGCGATGTCGCACGGCGGCAGCGACTCCCGGTTCGACGGGAAGAAGCGCACGTTCGAGAAGCCCGTCCCGATCTCCACCCAGGTGCTGCTGGACCGCGAGCGGTGCGTGCTCTGCGCACGCTGCACCCGGTTCTCCAACCAGGTGGCGGGCGACCCGATGATCGAGCTGCTCGAGCGCGGCGCGCTCCAGCAGGTCGGTACGGGAGAGGGCGACCCCTTCGAGTCGTACTTCTCCGGCAACACCATCCAGATCTGCCCGGTCGGGGCGCTGACCTCGGCGGCGTACCGATTCCGCTCCCGGCCCTTCGACCTCGTGTCGACGCCCTCGGTGTGCGAGCACTGCGCGGGCGGCTGCGCGACCCGCACCGACCACCGGCGCGGCAAGGTCATGCGGCGCCTGGCCTCCAACGACCCCGAGGTCAACGAGGAGTGGCTCTGCGACAAGGGCCGCTTCGGCTTCCGGTACGCCCAGCAGCGCGACCGGCTCACCACGCCGCTCGTACGCAACGCGGACGGCGTCCTGGAACCGGCGAGCTGGCCCGAGGCACTGGAGACGGCGGCCCGTGGGTTCGCCGCCGCCCGGGGCCGTACCGGAGTCCTCACCGGCGGCAGGCTGACCGTCGAGGACGCGTACGCGTACAGCAAGTTCGCGCGGATCGCCCTCGACACGAACGACATCGACTTCCGGGCCCGTGTCCACAGCAGCGAGGAGGCCGACTTCCTGGCCGCCCGTGTGGCCGGGCGCGGCCGTGACCTTGACGGCAGCGGTGTCACGTACACCTCGCTGGAGAAGGCCCCGGCCGTCCTGCTCGTCGGGTTCGAGTCCGAGGAGGAGGCGCCCGGCGTCTTCCTGCGGCTGCGCAAGGCCAACCGGAAGCACGGCCAGCGGACCTTCGCCCTCGCCACGCATGCCACGCGGGGTCTCACGAAGGCGGGCGGCACGCTGCTTCCCGCCGCCCCCGGCACCGAAACCGAGTGGCTGGACGCGCTCGCGGGCGGCGTCGGACTCGACGGCGACGGAGCCGTCGCGGCCGAGGCGCTGCGCGGCACCGGCTCGGTGATCGTCGTCGGCGAGCGGCTGGCCGGAGTGCCGGGCGCGCTGAGCGCCGTCGTACGGACCGCGGCAGCCACCGGCGCCACGCTCGTGTGGATTCCGAGGCGGGCCGGCGAGCGGGGCGCGGTGGAGGCGGGCGCACTGCCTTCGCTGCTGCCCGGCGGCCGGCCGGCGACCGACCCTCGGGCCAGGGACGAGGTGGCGTCCGTCTGGGGTGTCGCCGAACTCCCCTCCCGCTACGGCCGCGACACCGGCCAGATCGTCGAGGCCGCGGCCACCGGCGAACTGGGCGCGCTGCTCGTCGCCGGTGTCGGGACCGTGGACCTGCCCGACCCTGCCCGCGCCCTGGAGGCGCTGGACCAGGTCGGCTTCCTGGTCTCGCTGGAGCTGCGGCCCAGCGAGGTCACCGAGCGGGCCGATGTGGTCTTCCCGGTCGCGGCGGTCGCCGAGAAGCCCGGCACCTTCCTCAACTGGGAGGGCAGGGCCCGGATGTTCGAAGCGGCGCTGAAGCCCGAGCAGATGACGCGGACGCTCGCCCCGAGCGACGCGCGGGTGCTGCACATGCTGGCCGACGCGCTCGATGTACGTCTGTCGCTGCCGGATCTGAAGTCGGCCCGGCGCGAGCTCGACCGGCTCGGCGGCTGGGCGGGGTCCCGCACCGAGGACCCGAGGGAGTCGGTTCAGCCGTTGCCCCGGCCCGGCGACGGCGAGGCGATCCTCGCGGGTCACCGGATGCTGCTCGACCTGGGCCGGCTCCAGGAGGGCGACGAGGCGCTGGCCGGGACCCGGCACGCGGCCGTCGCCCGGCTGTCGGCGGCCACCGCGGCGGAGACCGGGGTCAAGGACGGCGACCTGCTGGCCGTCACCGGACCCGCCGGCACCGTCGAACTCCCGCTGGCCGTCAGCGTCATGCCGGACCGGGTGGTCTGGGTGCCGCTGAACTCCGTCGGGCGGGGCGTCCCCGCCGACACGGGTGCGCGGCCCGGCGGACCGGTCCGGATCGGCCCCGCCGCCGGAGCTCCCGCAGACTCACCGGAGGTGCGAGCGTGACTGGCCTCGCTGAACTCGCCGCGGCACCGCACGGTGCGGTGCTCGCCGCCGAGGATCTCTCGATGTTCGGCACCGACCCGTGGTGGCTGGTCGTCATCAAGGCGGTCTTCTGCTTCGCGTTCCTGATGGTGACCGTGCTGTTCTCCATCGTGTGGGAGCGCAAGGTCGTCGCCTGGATGCAGCTGCGCATCGGGCCGAACCGGCACGGGCCCTGGGGCATGCTCCAGTCCCTCGCCGACGGCATCAAGCTGATGCTGAAGGAAGACCTCATCGTCAAGCGGGCGGACAAGGTCGTCTACGTCCTGGCGCCGATCATCGCCGCCATCCCCGCGTTCATGGCGATCGCCGTGATCCCGTTCGGCCCGCCCGGCAACGAGGTCTCGATCTTCGGGCACCGTACGGCGATGCAGCTGACCGACCTGCCGATCGCGATGCTGTACATCCTCGCGGTCGCCTCGGTCGGTATCTACGGCATCGTGCTGGCGGGCTGGTCCTCCGGATCGACGTACCCGCTGCTCGGCGGTCTGCGCTCCTGCGCGCAGATGATCTCGTACGAGATCGCGATGGGCGCCGCGTTCGCCTCGGTCTTCCTCTACTCCGGGTCGATGTCGACCTCGAAGATCGTGGAGGCGCAGGAGGACCGCTGGTTCATCATCCTGCTGCCGGTCTCCTTCATCATCTACATCGTCACGATGGTCGGTGAGACCAACCGCGCCCCGTTCGACATGCCGGAGTCCGAGGGCGACCTCGTCGGCGGCTTCAACACCGAGTACTCGTCGATCAAGTTCGCGATGTTCATGCTGGCCGAGTACGTCAACATGGTCACCGTCTCCGCGGTCTCCGTGACCCTGTTCCTGGGCGGCTGGCGGGCTCCGTACCCGGTCAGCACCTTCTGGGAGGGCGCGAACCACGGCTGGTGGCCGATGCTCTGGTTCGTCATCAAGGTGCAGCTGCTGCTGTTCTTCTTCATCTGGCTGCGCGGCACGCTGCCCCGCGTGCGCTACGACCAGCTGATGAAGCTCGGCTGGAAGGTCCTGATCCCGGTCTCGGTGGTCTGGCTGATGCTGGTCGCCACCGTCCGTGCGATGCGCAACGAGGGCTACGACTTCTCGAACATCGTGCTGTACGTCGCCGGGGCCGTGATCGCGATCCTGCTGATCTCCTTCGTCGTCGACATCTTCCGCGACCGCAAGGCCAAGGAGGTGGACGCGGCGGCCGGACCGGAGCCCGCGTTCGACCCGATGGCGGGCGGATTCCCGGTGCCGCCACTGCCCGGACAGACCCTGCCGCCGGTGCCCCGGCGCAGATCGCGACGTGAGCGCGAGCTCGTTGTCAGTGGTGGGTCGGATACTCACAGTGACGAGAATTCGAGTGACGGAAAGGAGGCTGACGGTGTCTGAGTCATCAGAGCCCTCAGGGGAGAAGTTCCAGAATCCTGTGGCCGGCTTCGGCGTGACCTTCAAGGCCATGTTCAAGAAGCGGCTGACGGAGCAGTATCCGGAGACGCAGAAGGTGACGGCGCCGCGCTTCCACGGCCGGCATCAGCTCAACCGTCATCCGGACGGCCTGGAGAAGTGCATCGGCTGCGAGCTGTGCGCCTGGGCGTGTCCGGCCGACGCGATCTATGTGGAGGGCGCGGACAACACCGAGGAGGAGCGCTACTCCCCGGGTGAGCGCTACGGCCGCGTCTACCAGATCAACTACGCGCGCTGCATCCTCTGCGGACTGTGCATCGAAGCGTGCCCCACACGGGCGCTGACGATGACGAACGAGTTCGAGCTCGCCAACACCACCCGCGAGAGCCTCATCTACACCAAGGACGAGCTGCTCGCCGGGCTGGAGGAAGGCATGGTCGACAGTCCGCACGTGATCTTCCCCGGCATGGACGAACAGGACTACTACCGGGGCCTGGTGACCGGAGCCGCGCCGGGTACGGAGCGGCAGACGGCGGTCTCCAAGGGCGAGGGCGAGAAGGCCGCCGCAGACGAGAAGGCCGCCGCGGACGAGGAGGTGGACGCATGACCGGCCTGGCCGCTGCGGCCTCCGCCACCTCGACCGGCGAGGCCGTCCAGTTCTGGATTCTCGGCACGGTCGCCGTGATCGGCGCGCTCGCCACCGTCCTGATGAAGAAGGCCGTGCACAGCGCGCTGTCACTCGCCGGGACCATGATCATCCTGGCGGTCTTCTACCTCGCCAACGGGGCGTACTTCCTCGGTGTCGTCCAGATCGTCGTCTACACCGGCGCGATCATGATGCTGTTCCTCTTCGTGGTCATGCTCGTCGGTGTCACGGCGGCGGACTCGCTGAAGGAGACGCTCAAGGGCCAGCGCTGGCTGGCCGCGGGCTGCGGACTCGGCTTCGGCATCCTGCTGTGCGCGGGCATCGGCAACGCCTCGCTGAACAACTTCAACGGGCTCGGCGCCGCCAACGCCGCGCACGGCGGAAACGTCGAGGGGCTGGCCAACCTCATCTTCACCAAGTACGTCTTCGCCTTCGAGATCACCGGCGCCCTGCTGATCACGGCGACCGTCGGCGCGATGGTGCTCACGCACCGCGAGCGCACCGAACGGGCCAAGACACAGCGGGAGATGTCCGAGGACCGGGTGCGCAGCAGCCACCTTCCGCCGCTGCCCGCGCCGGGTGTCTACGCCCGGCACAACGGGGTGGACATCGCGGGTCTGCTACCGGACGGCACCACGTCCGAACTCACCGTCATGCAGACGCTGCGCAAGCGCGGCCAGATGCGGGACGTGTCGAACGAGGCACTCGCCGACCTCAAGGCGCTGGAGCAGCGCTCGGGGGCGCGGCTGGGCCGTGACAACGACGAAGAGGAGGTCGCCAAGTGAACCCGGTCAACTACCTCTACCTCGCGGCCCTTTTGTTCACCATCGGCGCCTCCGGGGTGCTGATCAGGCGGAACGCGATCGTGGTGTTCATGTGCGTGGAGCTGATGCTCAACGCCTGCAACCTCGCGCTCGTCACGTTCTCCCGGATGCACGGCAACCTCGACGGCCAGATCATCGCCTTCTTCACGATGGTCGTCGCCGCCGCGGAGGTCGTCGTCGGGCTCGCGATCATCGTGTCGCTGTTCCGCTCCCGCCACTCGGCCTCGGTCGACGACGCCAGCCTGATGAAGCTGTAAGGGGTCGGAATCGTGGAGAACCTGATTGCGCTGCTGGTCGCGGCGCCCCTGCTCGGAGCGGCGGTGCTGCTGTGCGGCGGCCGTCGGCTCGACCGGGCCGGCCACTGGATCGGCACCCTGTTCGCCGCCGCCTCGTTCGTCCTCGGTGTCGTGCTCTTCAGCGCCATGCTGGGGTACGAGACCGAGGCGCGGACGATGCGTCAGTATCTGTACAGCTGGATTCCGGTCGAGGGCTTCCAGGCGGACATCGCCTTCCAGCTCGACCAGCTGTCGATGACGTTCGTTCTGCTGATCACCGGTGTGGGCACGCTGATCCACATCTACTCGATCGGCTACATGGAGCACGACGAACGCCGTCGCCGCTTCTTCGGCTATCTGAACCTCTTCCTCGCGGCGATGCTCCTGCTGGTCGTCGCCGACAACTACCTGTTGCTGTACGTCGGGTGGGAGGGCGTCGGTCTGGCGTCGTACCTGCTCATCGGCTTCTGGCAGCACAAGCCCAGCGCGGCCACCGCCGCCAAGAAGGCGTTCCTGGTCAACCGCGTCGGCGACATGGGTCTGTCGATCGCGATCATGCTGATGTTCACGACCTTCGGAACCTTCGCCTTCGGCCCCGTGCTCTCGGCGACCGGGGAGACGAGCGAGGGCAAGCTGACGGCGATCGGCCTGATGCTGCTCCTCGCGGCCTGCGGCAAGTCGGCCCAGGTGCCGCTGCAGTCCTGGCTCGGTGACGCGATGGAGGGCCCGACCCCGGTCTCTGCCCTCATCCACGCCGCCACCATGGTCACCGCGGGTGTCTATCTGATCGTCAGGTCCGGCGCGATCTTCAACGCCGCCCCCGACGCCCAGCTGGCCGTCGTGGTCGTCGGCGCCGTCACGCTCCTGTTCGGTGCGATCGTCGGTTGCGCCAAGGACGACATCAAGAAGGCCCTCGCCGGGTCGACGATGTCGCAGATCGGCTACATGATCCTCGCCGCGGGCCTCGGCCCCATCGGCTATGTCTTCGCGATCATGCACCTGGTGACGCACGGCTTCTTCAAGGCCGGGCTCTTCCTCGGCGCCGGTTCGGTCATGCACGGCATGAACGACGAGGTCGACATGCGGAAGTACGGCGGCCTGCGGAAGTTCATGCCGGTCACCTTCGTCACCTTCGGCCTCGGCTACCTCGCGATCATCGGCTTCCCGGGCCTGTCCGGCTTCTTCTCCAAGGACATGATCATCGAGGCGGCCTTCGCGAAGGGCGGCACCCAGGGCTGGATCCTCGGCTCCGTCACCCTGCTGGGCGCCGCGATCACCGCGTTCTACATGACGCGCGTGATGCTGCTGACGTTCTTCGGCGAGAAGCGCTGGCAGCCGGACGCGGAGGGCCACGAGCCGCACCCGCACGAGTCCCCGAAGTCGATGACGATCCCGATGATCGTGCTGGCCTTCGGGTCGGTGTTCGCGGGAGGCTTCTTCTCCATCGGCGACCGGTTCATGCACTGGCTGGAGCCCGTCACCGGACACGACCACGGGCACGCACCGGTCAGCGCGGCCACCGTCACCGGCGCCACCATGGTGGTGCTCCTCATCGGTGTCGCCATCGCCTGGGCGATGTACGGGCGCAGGCCGGTCCCGGTCGTCGCCCCGCGCGGCTCGCTGCTCACCCGGGCCGCCCGCCGCGATCTCCTCCAGGACGACTTCAACCACGTGGTCCTGGTCCGTGGCGGTGAGCACCTCACCCGCTCGCTGGTCTACGTCGACCACAGTCTGGTCGACGGCGTCGTCAACGGTACGGCCGCTTCGGTCGGCGGGCTCTCCGGCCGGCTGCGCAAGCTGCAGAACGGCTATGCCCGTACCTACGCGGTCTCGATGTTCGGCGGTACGGCGGTTCTCATCGCCGTGACCCTGCTGATGAGGGCGGTCTGATCACATGTCCTTTCCCCTCCTGACAGCGACGGCGGCGCTTCCGGCGATCGGAGCGATCGTCACCGCCGCCGTCCCGGCCGCGCAGCGCACCGCCGCCAAATGGCTGGCCCTGCTGTTCTCGCTCGGCACCCTCGTCCTGGCGGGCATCGTGTTCGCCCGCTTCGAGCCCGGCGGCGACCGCTACCAGCTGACCGAGTCCCACGCCTGGATCGCGGACTTCGGTGTGCGGTACGAGCTGGGTGTAGATGGCATCGGGGTGGCGCTCCTCGCGCTCACCGCGCTGCTGATCCCGTTCGTGATCCTGGCGGGCTGGCACGACGCCGACCCCCTGGAGACCAAGTCCTCGCGGTGGCGCCCCACTCAGGGCTTCTTCGCCCTGATCCTCATGGTCGAAGCGATGGTGATCCTCTCCTTCGAGGCCACCGACGTCTTCCTCTTCTACATCCTGTTCGAAGCCATGCTCATCCCGATGTACTTCCTCATCGGCGGCTTCGGCGACCGTGCGCACTCCGGCAGCGACGAGAACGCCGCGGCACAGCGTTCGTACGCGGCGGTCAAGTTCCTCCTGTACAACCTGGCCGGCGGACTCATCATGCTGGCCGCGGTCATCGGTCTCTACGTGGTCGCGGGGAGCTTCTCGCTCTCCGAGATCGCCGAGGCCCGGGCCAACGGCTCGCTGGAGATGGCGACCAGCACGGAGCGGTGGCTGTTCCTCGGGTTCTTCTTCGCCTTCGCGGTGAAGGCCCCGCTGTGGCCGCTGCACACCTGGCTGCCCAACGCCATGGGTGAGGCGACCGCGCCGGTCGCCGTGCTGATCACCGCGATCGTCGACAAGGTCGGCACCTTCGCGATGCTCCGCTTCTGCCTCCAGCTGTTCCCGGAGGCCAGCAAGTGGGCGACCCCGGTGATCATCGTGCTCGCGCTGATCTCCATCGTGTACGGGGCGCTGCTCGCGGTCGGCCAGCGGGACATCAAGAGGCTGATCGCGTACGCCTCGATCTCGCACTTCGGCTTCATCGTTCTCGGCATCTTCGCGATGACGAGCCAGGGCCAGTCCGGCGCCACGCTCTACATGGTCAACCACGGGATCTCGACGGCCGCGCTGATGCTGGTCGCCGGATTCCTGATCACGCGGCGCGGCTCCCGGCTCATCGCCGACTACGGCGGGGTGCAGAAGGTGGCGCCGGTTCTGGCCGGGACCTTCCTGATCGGTGGTCTGGCCACGCTCTCGCTGCCCGGCCTGGCGCCGTTCGTCAGTGAGTTCCTGGTCCTGGTCGGCACGTTCAGCGCGTATCCGGCGGCGGGCATCATCGCCACCTCCGGCATCGTGCTGGCCGCGCTCTACGTCCTCGTCCTCTACCAGCGGACGATGACCGGGCCGGTCAAGGCCGAGGTCCGGGGCATGCCCGACCTCAAGGTCCGGGAGCTTGCGGTCGCCCTTCCGCTGATCGCGGTGCTGATCTTCCTCGGGGTCTTCCCGAAGCCGCTGACCGAGGTCGTCAACCCCGCGGTCGAGCACACCATGCAGGACGTACAGAAGCAGGACCCCCAGCCCGAGGTGGAGGCCGCCAAGTGAGCGCAACAGCTGTCCACAGCCTGTGGACAACGGTGGGCGGGGTGACATCGGCCGCTCCGGACGAGAAGTTCACGGCGCCGACCATCGAGTACGCCCAACTGGCACCCGTCCTGATCGTCGTCGGCGCCGCCGTCCTCGGCATCCTCGTGGAGGCCTTCGTCCCGCGCAGGGGCCGGTACTACACGCAGGTCTTCCTGACCGTCGTCGCGCTCGCCGCCGCCTTCGCCGCCGTCATCGGCCTGGCGGCCGGCGGGTACGGCACGACGAAGGCGCACATCGCGGCCATGGGCGCCATCGCGGTGGACGGCCCCGCGCTGTTCCTGCAAGGCACCATTCTTCTCGTCTCCATGGTCGCCGTGTTCACCTTCGCGGAACGGCGCCTGGACCCGGCGACGCACGGAAACCGTGTCGACTCCTTCGCCGCGCAGCCCGGCTCCGTGCCGGGCAGCGACGGCGAGAAGGCCGCGGTGCGGGCCGGATTCACCATGACCGAGGTCTTCCCGCTGGTGCTCTTCGCCGTCGCGGGCATGCTGGTCTTCCCGGCGGCCAACGACCTGCTGACACTCTTCATCGCGCTGGAAGTCTTCTCGCTCCCGCTCTACCTCCTGTGCGCCGTCGCCCGCCGCAAGCGGCTGATGTCGCAGGAGGCCGCGGTGAAGTACTTCCTGCTCGGCGCCTTCTCCTCGGCGTTCCTGCTCTTCGGGATCGCTCTGCTCTACGGGTACGCGGGCTCCGTCTCGTACGCCACCATCGCCAACGTGGTGGACGGCTCCGTCACGGCCGTCGACCCGGCGCTCGCCGACACCATGGGCAACGACGCACTGCTGCTCATCGGCGGCGCGATGATCCTGACCGGCCTGCTCTTCAAGGTCGGCGCGGTCCCGTTCCACATGTGGACGCCGGACGTGTACCAGGGCGCCCCGACCCCGGTCACGGGATTCATGGCCGCGGCCACGAAGGTCGCCGCGTTCGGAGCGCTGCTGCGCCTGCTGTACGTGGTGCTGCCGGGCCTCGCCTGGGACTGGCGCCCGGTCATGTGGGCGGTCGCCATCGTCACGATGCTGGGCGGCGCGATCGTCGCGATCACCCAGACCGACATCAAGCGCCTGCTCGCCTACTCCTCCATCGCGCACGCGGGCTTCATCCTCGCGGGTGTCATCGCCACCACCCCGCAGGGCATCTCCTCGGTCCTCTTCTACCTGGTCGCGTACTCCTTCGTGACGGTCGGCGCCTTCGCCGTCGTCACCCTGGTCCGCGACGCGGGCGGCGAGGCGACGCACCTGTCGAAGTGGGCCGGGCTCGGCCGGCGCTCGCCGCTGGTCGCCGCGGTCTTCGCGGTGTTCCTGCTGGCCTTCGCGGGCATTCCGCTCACCTCGGGCTTCTCGGGGAAGTTCGCCGTGTTCAAGGCGGCGGCGGAGGGCGGCGCGGGCGGCCTGGTCGTGGTCGGTGTGATCTCCTCGGCCATCGCCGCGTTCTTCTACATCCGGGTCATCGTCCTGATGTTCTTCAGCGAGCCGAAGGCGGACGGCCCCACGGTCGCCGTCCCGTCCCCGCTGACGATGACGACGATCGCGGTCGGAGTGGCCGTGACGCTGGTGCTGGGCCTGGCCCCGCAGTACTTCCTCGACCTGGCGAGCCAGGCCGGAGTGTTCGTGCGGTAGCCGGAGAAGCACACACTGTCCTCCACGCCGGACGGGCTCGGACTTCGAGCCCGTCCGGCGTTGTCGTAGGCGCCGCCTATCGTGGTGGGGGACGGGACGAAAGCCGGACAGGGCGGACCACGGGGGACAGAGCAGATGAGCGGGACGGGCGTGACCATGAGTGTGGACGGGAGCGAAGCGCGGCAGACGCTTCACCGGGTGTTCGGGTACGAGGCGTTCCGCGGCGAGCAGGGCGCCGTCATCGACCATGTGGTGGCGGGCGGCGACGCGGTCGTGCTCATGCCGACCGGTGGCGGCAAGTCCCTCTGCTACCAGATCCCGGCGCTGGTCAGGCCCGGCACCGGCATCGTGATCTCCCCGCTGATCGCCCTCATGCAGGACCAGGTGGACGCCCTGCGGGCGCTGGGCGTGCGCGCCGGGTTCGTCAACTCCACGCAGGACTTCGACGAGCGCCGCTCCATGGAGTCCCAGTTCCTCGCGGGCGAGCTGGACCTGCTGTATCTGGCCCCCGAGCGGCTGCGCCTCGACTCCACCCTCGCCCTGCTCGCCCGTGGCGAGATCTCCGTCTTCGCCATCGACGAGGCGCACTGCGTGGCGCAGTGGGGCCACGATTTCCGCCCCGACTACCTTGCCCTCTCCGTGCTGGGCGAGCGCTGGCCCGACGTACCCCGCATCGCGCTGACGGCGACCGCGACGGACGCCACGCACAAGGAGATCACCCAGCGTCTGGGGATGCCGGACGCCAAGCACTTCGTCGCGAGCTTCGACCGGCCCAACATCCAGTACCGCATCGTGGGCAAGTCCGACCCGAAGAAGCAGCTGCTGACCTTCCTCAAGGAGGAGCACGCCGGGGACGCGGGCATCGTCTACTGCCTCTCGCGCAACTCCACCGAGAAGACAGCGGAGTACCTCTGCCGCAACGGCATCGAGGCCGTGCCGTACCACGCGGGTCTGGACGCCGGGACGCGCGCGCTCCACCAGTCGCGCTTCCTGCGCGAGGAGGGCCTCGTCGTCGTCGCGACCATCGCCTTCGGCATGGGCATCGACAAGCCCGACGTCCGCTTCGTCGCCCACCTCGACCTGCCCAAGTCCGTCGAGGGGTACTACCAGGAGACCGGCCGCGCCGGCCGTGACGGCGGCCCGTCCACGGCCTGGATGGCGTACGGCCTCCAGGACGTCGTCCAGCAGCGCAAGATGATCCAGGGCGGCGAGGGTGACGAGGCGTTCCGGCGCCGCGCCGCCTCCCACCTCGATTCGATGCTGGCCCTGTGCGAGACGGTCCAGTGCCGCCGGGCCCAGCTCCTGACGTACTTCGGCCAGGAGCCCGGAGCGGCGACCTGCGGGAACTGCGACACGTGCCTCGCCCCGCCCGAGACCTGGGACGGCACGGTCGTCGCACAGAAGCTGCTGTCCACGGTGGTGCGGCTGAAGCGGGAGCGCGGCCAGAAGTTCGGCGCGGGCCAGATCATCGACATCCTGCTCGGCCGGAAGACCGCGAAGATCATCCAGTTCGATCACGACCAGCTCTCGGTCTTCGGCATCGGCGAGGAGCTGGCCGAGGCCGAATGGCGGGGAGTGGTGCGTCAGCTGCTCGCGCAGGGCCTCCTCGCGGTCGAGGGCGAGTACGGCACGCTCGTGCTGACCGACGACAGTGCCTCCGTGCTCGGACGTGAGCGGGAGGTGATGCTCCGCAAGGAGCCGAAGAAGCCCACGTCCCGTTCCTCGTCCTCCTCGAAGGGCGAGCGCAAGGGGAAGGCCGCCGTCGCCGACCTCCCGGAGGCAGCAGTCCCCGTCTTCGAGGCGCTGCGCGCGTGGCGCGGTGCGCAGGCGAAGGAGCTGGGGCTCCCGGCGTACGTCATCTTCCACGACGCCACGCTGCGGGAGATCGCCGCTCTGCGCCCCGGCTCGGCGGCCGAGCTGGGCGGGATCAGCGGCCTGGGCGAGAAGAAGCTCGCCACGTACGGCGAAGGGGTGCTGGAAGTGCTCGCGACGTTCGGAGAGGCGGAGGCGGGCGCGGAGACGGGGGCTGTGGACGCGGGAGCCGTGGGCGCGGGCGCGAAGGAAGCGCCGCGACCTGCCGTACCGGCGACCAGGGAAGCCCCAGGCCGCCCCGTCCACGCCGCCGCAGCAGCCTCCGCGGCCCCGGACCCCGAGTTCGGCTGGGACGAGGAACCGCCCGAGTACGAGTGAGTCAGGCGCCGTTGAGCACCGCCCCCCTGGCCGCGTAGGAGCGTACGTCCGCGTCCGGGTCGGTGAGCACTCCTGCCAGGGCTTCCCGGGCGGCGTCGTGCGCCGTGTGGTGGAGCAGCGCCAGCACCGCCGCCTTGCGTACGTCGGCGTTCGGGTCGCCCAGGGCTCCGGTCAGCGGGGCGATCGCGGAATCCGGGTCCGCCGGGGAGAGCGCCGTCGCCGCCCCCGCGCGGACCTGCCACGCCGGATCGGAGAGGGCCGCGACCGCCGTCGCCGCGTACGCGGGCGGGCACCCCGTCGCCGCGAGCGCGGCCAGGGCGGCGGCGCGGACCAGCGCGTCCCCGTCCTCCAGCAGCGGGGCGAGCGGCTCCGGGGCGGGGGAGTGCGTGGCGGCCAGCCCCTTCGCGAGGGCCACCCGGACCTCGCGTGACGGGTCGGCAGCGGCCCCTGCCAGGAAGCCCACCGCGTCGACCGAGACGAGCGCCCGTACCGAGTGGATGCGGACGTCGATGACCGGGTCGTCGAGCGTGCGGGCGTACAACTTGGCGTCCCCCAGCCGCAGTGCCCGCAGGGTGTCCAGCGCGGTGGCCCGTACGACGGGGTCGTACGAACCCAGAGCGGTCACCAGCGGTTCGCGCAGGGCGGGTTCGGCAGGCAGCACCTCGACCAGTTCCCGCAGGGAGGCGGCAGCCGCCGCCCGCACCGACGGCGCGGGGTCGGCGAGCGTCGCGGCCAGGGCCGGGCCCGCGCCCTCCGGCGTCGACTCGGTGAGGGCGGCCACGGCGGCGCGGCGGACGGCCGGGTCCGCGTCGGCCAGATACGGGGCAAGGGCGGAAAGGCCCGGCTGGTCGTCGGCGAGGGCGAGGAGTTCGAGGATGCGGGGGGACGGTCCTGACGGCTCCGGGACAGCGCCGGCGGGGCCGGGTTCGGAAGCCGTCGCGGTACGGGGGCCGGACGACGGGACGGTGTCGCGTCGCCCCGCCGTGGCGACGTGCTCGGGCTCGACCTCGCCGATCTCGCGCGAGGGCCCGCCCACGGGGGTGAACCCGTCGACCGGGACGAGATACGGGGCGACCGGCCGGGCCGTGAACTCCATCGCGCCCGAAGGCGACTTGCGCAGGTCCAGGTGGTGGAACCAGTCCGTGTCGTCGCGCTCGGGATGGTCCGTACGCTCGTGGTAGAGGCCCCAGCGTGACTCCGTGCGGGCCAGCGAGGAGCGGGCCGCCATCTCCGCGCAGTCCCGGATGAAGCTCACTTCGGCGCACCGCATCAGTTCGTGCGGGGTCTTGGCACCCATCTCCGCGATGTCGGTGCGCATCCGCTCGAACGACTCCAGCGCCAGCGAGAGCCGGGCCCCCGACTTGGGCGGGGCCACGTAGTCGTTCACGAAACGGCGCAGCTTGTACTCGACCTGGGGCTGAGGCGGCCCCTCCGGGTTGCTCAGGGGCCGGTAGATCAGCTCGTGGGCCTCTCGCAGCTGACCGGCGGGCAGCTCGCCCTCGTACGCCGTGAACTGCGAGGCGTCGGCGCCCGCGAGGTCGCCGAAGACGAACGCCCCGATCATGTAGTTGTGCGGGACGCAGGCCAGGTCCCCGGCCGCGTACAGGCGCGGCACCGTCGTACGGGCGTGGTCGTCGACCCGGACGCCGGAGGCCGAATGGCCGCCGCACAGGCCGATCTCGGAGATGTGCATCTCGATGTCGTGGGTGCGGTAGTCATGACCCCGGTTCGCGTGGAACGTGCCCCGCGTCGGCCGTTCCGTGGAGTGCAGGATGCCTTCCAGGGCGCTGACGGACTCCTCGGGAAGGTGGCTCAGCTTCAGATACACGGGGCCCCGGTCCGAGGCGACCTCCGCCGCGAACTCCGCCATCATCTGGCCCGACCAGTAGTCGGAGTCCACGAACCGTTCGCCGTGCCGGTTCACCTGGTAGCCGCCGAACGGATTGGCGACGTAGGCGCAGGCAGGGCCGTTGTAGTCCTTGATCAGCGGGTTGATCTGGAAGCACTCGATGCCGGTCAGTTCGGCGCCCGCGTGGTACGCCATGGCGTACCCGTCACCGGCGTTGGTGGGGTTCTCGTACGTTCCGTAGAGGTAGCCGGAGGCAGGCAGGCCAAGGCGCCCGCACGGTCCGGTGGCGAGGACGACGGCACCGGCGCGGACCGTGACGAACGCTCCGGTACGGGTGTTGAAGGCCGCGGCGCCGATCGCGCGGCCGTCGTCGCCGGTGAGGATGCGGACCGGCATCACCCGGTTCTCGATCCGGATACGTTCCCGCATCTCACGGCGCCTCAGCTGCCGGTAGAGAACCTTCTTGACGTCCTTGCCCTCGGGCATCGGCAGCACGTACGAGCCGGAGCGGTGCACCTGGCGCACGGCGTACTCACCGTGCTCGTCCTTCTCGAACTTCACCCCGTACGACTCCAGACGCTGCACCATCGCGAAGCCCCGCACCGCGGTCCTGCGGACCGTGGACTGGTCGACGATGCCGTCGTTGGCACGGGTGATCTCGGCGACGTAGTCGTCGGGTTCCGCCCTGCCGGGGATGACGGCGTTGTTGACTCCGTCCATGCCCATGGCGAGGGCGCCCGAGTGACGGACGTGCGCCTTCTCCAGCAGCAGGACGGATGCGCCGTGCTCGGCGGCGGTGAGGGCCGCCATGGTGCCGGCCGTGCCGCCCCCGACGACCAGTACGTCGCAGGAGAGTTCCTCGGCGTCGGCGAGGGCGGGGATCTGCACGGTCATGCCTTTCAGTGGGCGGGAGTGAGTGATTCGAGGACCTCGCGGCGCAGCGCGACGGTCTCCGGGTCGGCATGCGCGGCGCGTGAGCGTGGACGCGGCACGTCCAGGACGCGCCCGCCGGGCAGCAGCGCCACCCGGTCGCCCAGGAACAGGGCCTCGTCCACGTCGTGCGTGACGAAGACGACCGTGGCGCCCGTGCCGTCCAGGACGTCGACGAGCAGGTGCTGCATCCCGGCCCTCGTCCGGGCGTCCAGCGCGCCGAAGGGTTCGTCCATCAGGACGGCGCGCGGCTCGGCCGCCAGCGCCCTGGCCAGCTGGACGCGCTGGCGCTGGCCGCCCGATACGCGGTGCGGGAGCTTCGCCCCGTGGCCGTCCAGGCCGACGCGGGCCAGCCAGGCGTCGGCACGCTGTCCGCGTTCGGCGCGCGGGACGCCCCGGATGGCGAGGGGCAGTTCGACATTGGCCCGCAGCGTGCGCCACGGCAGCAGCGCGTCGTCCTGGAAGACGAGGGCGCGTTCGAAGTGGGGTGCGGTGACCGGCTCGCCGTCCTGGGTGACCTCGCCGCCGAGCGCGGGCAGCAGTCCGGCGAGAGTGCGCAGGAGAGTGGACTTGCCGCAGCCGGACGGTCCGACGACGGCGAGGATCTCGCCGGGGACGACATCGAGGCCGATGCCGTCCAGCACCGGGGCCCCGGCCCTGCCGAGCACGGCACCGCGCAGGGTGAGCCGTACGCCTCGGGACGTGGTGGTGGTCATGGGTGCACCCGCTCCTTCGTCAGGGGGGCCGGCTCCGCGGCCGGGAACACGGGCCCGCGGTGCCGTACGCGGGACGGCGGCCGGTTCTCCGTACGCGGCAGCCACCGGGTGAGCCGGCGGCCCAGCAGCTCCACCGCCGTCGAGGTGATCCAGCCGAGCAGGCCGATCGTGGCCATGCCGACGAACACGCCCGGGTAGTCGACGACCGTGTAGTCCTGCCAGGTGCGGTACCCCACTCCGTACTCGCCGGAGATCATCTCGGCGGAGATCACACAGATCCACGAGACTCCGATGCCGACGGAGAGCCCGCCCAGGATGCCGGGGAGCGCGCCGGGCAGGACGACGGAGCCGAGGATCCGCCACCGGCCGCCGCCCATGGTCAGGACCGCCTCTTCCCACACCGGGGTGAGCGCACGCACCGCGTGCCGGGTGGAGACCATGATGGGGAAGAACGCCGCGGTGCAGGTGATGAAGACGATTCCCTGTTCGTTGCTGGGGAAGAGCAGGATCGCCACCGGCACCAGCGCGATGGCCGGTACGGGGCGCACGACTTCGAGGACCGGGCCGAGCAGATCGGCGGCCGTCCGCGAACGGGCGATGGCTGTGCCGGCCGTGATGCCGAGGACAGTGGCCAGGGCGAAGCCGGTGACGATCCGGCTCAGGCTGTCGGTGAGGTCCTGCCAGTACGCGTCGGTGCCGAGCCGGTCGCCGAAGGCACGGGCCACATCGGTCACGGTCGGGAACTGTTCGAAGCGCAGCCACAGATTGATGTCGAAGGCGGTCAGCAGCTGCCAGGTGCCCAGCGCGGTCACCAGGGACATGGCCCGCAGCACGATCGACCACCGGCCGCTCATGAGGCGCGGGCCCGTTCGAGCGCGGTGGCGTACGGGACGGTCCGGGCGCCGGGGTGGGCGGCGATGTCCGCACGGGCGGCGGACTCGGTGACGTACGGCCGCAGTCCGGCGCCCTGGCCGGCGGGGTCCGACACCCAGACCGCCCGGTCCGCGAACCACAGGGTTCCGGTCCTCGCGTCGGGGACGTACGCGGCGCGGACCCGGTCCCGGTGCGCGGCGACGTGGCGCAGGACCTCGGTGGGTGTGGCGAACGCCGACGTGGTGTCCTCGCCCTTCAGCCAGACCTCGCCGCCCCGGGCGGCGGGCGGACCGGCCGCCCGGGCCTTCGCGTAGCCGGAGCCGTGCACCCGCTTGACGTACTGCTCGTCGACGAAGGCGTCCACGTCGACATCGCCGACCAGCTTCGCCGAGCGCAGCACCGGGACGTCCTTCTTGAGCGCCGCCACCAGCGCGGGTTTCACCGTCGTGTCGAACGTCGCGATGCCCTGGGCGCCGTTGTAGAGGTGGACCACCTCGGCTGGCAGCCCGGTGGACTTCGCCACCGACTCCGAGGCCGCGAGCGGGTTCCGGTTCAGATAGTCGGTGGCCCTGCCCTGGGCGCGCAGGAAGTCCTCCAGTACGGCGGGCCGCTTCTTCGCGAAGTCCTCGCGGACGGTGACTCCGTGGAAGGTCGGAAGGTTCAGCTCCGCTCCGTCGTAGACCGCCTTCGCCCGGCCCTGGAACGCCAGCAGTCCGGGCCACGCCACGAACTGCGACAGAGCGTCCGCGCTGCCCGCCTGAAGTGCGGACGCGCCCACCGCGGGCTGCTGGTTGAGCTTGCGGATGTCCTTCTCCGGGTCGATCCCGGCCTGTTGGAGCGCGCGTACGAGCGTTCCGTCGGCGGCCGATCCGACACTGGTGGAGACCTTCTTGCCGCGCAGGTCGTCCAGCGAGTCGAGGGGCGAGCCGGCGGCGGTCACGACGGTGTTGAGGCCGCCGCGCAGGTTGTAGCCGGTGACCGAGACGAGCTTGGTGGGGCGGTCGAGCTGCTCGCCGCGGGCCGCGTTGATCAGCAGCGGGAAGTCGCCCATCGAACCTATGTCGATCTTCCCGGCCGTCATCTGGGCGGTGATCGGTGCGCCGGTCGCGTAGTCCTGCCACTTCACCTCGTACGTGACGCCGTCCCGCTTCCCGCGGGCGCGCAGCTCGTCCTCGAAGTAGCCGAGGGAGCGCAGCAGGGTGCCCGCCGTGACGGTGTTGATGGTCCTGGACTGATAGCCGACGGTCACCGTGACCGTGTTGCCGTCACCGGCGCTCGCCTCGCCCCCGCAGCCCGCTGTGAGCGGGACGAGCAGCGCGGCGGTGAGCAGGGCGCCGGCGCGGATTGCCGTACGTCGCATGGGAGAAGGGGCCTTTCACCGGAGGAGGTAGGGCATGTTGACCGTGACCGCGTCGGTGGGACACCGGGCCGCGCACGGGCCGCAGTACCAGCACTCGTCGACATGCATGTACGCCTTGCCGCTCTCCGGGTTGATGGCCAGGGAGTCGAGCGGGCACATGTCGACGCAGAGGGTGCAGCCGTCGATGCACTTCGACTCGTCGATGGTCACGGGCACGTCGGCCCGCTGGGGCGCCAGAGGCATGGTGGTCTCCAGGAAAGTGGGGAGGGAGGAAGCAGGGGGTCAGGCGGACCTGTGCAGCAGACCGCTCATGCTGATGCGGTCGCCGCGGAACCGGATGAACTCCAGGTCCACGGGCCGCCCGTCACAGAGATGGGTCAGGCGTTCCAGCAGCAGGACGGCGGAGCCGTGCGGGGTCTCCAGGACGGCGGCGGAGTGCGCGTCGGCGTTGACGGCCTCCAGGGTGATCTCGGCGGTGCCGAGCTGTTGGCCGGTCAGGGACTCCAGCAGCCGGAAGACATCGGTGTTCTCCAGGTCGCAGCCGATCAGGCCGGACCCGATGTCCATCGGGATGTAGGTGAGGTCGAGGGACAGCGGCAGGCCGTTCAGCAGCCGGCGCCGTTCGATGTAGAGCACATCGGTGTGCTCCGCGATCCCGAGCCGCCGGGCGACGGTTCCGGGGGCGGGCACGGGCCCGACGGTACGGACTTCATTGGTGACCCGGCCGTGTTCGTGCAGGGTCTCGGCCAGACCCTGGAGCCGGTCCAGGCCGTGCGGGTACTTCTCGGAGACGACGACTGTGCCGACGCCGGGCTGCCGCTCCACCAGGCCCTCGGCGCGCAGCAGGTCCAGGGCCTGGCGGACGGTGTTGCGGGAGACGCCGTAGTCGGTGCCGATGCTGTCCTCGTACGGCAGTACGCCACCAGGAAAGCCGCCGGTGCGCACTTGGTGGCGCAGCAGGTCGGCGAGCAGCCGGGCACGGTCCGCGCGCAGTCGGCGCCGACGGGCGGCGGCGAGGGGCACGGTGTGCTCACGGATGCGTTCGGCTGACATGCGCTGGACCATACCGACGGGGTCCGCGCGGTGGTGTTGCCGCAGTGTTGCGCCACTTGGGCGCTCCGGTGGTACGGCTGTGAGCTGCGGTTTCCCTTGGGCGCGACGAAGATCTGCCACCCGGGCGACCACCCCTCGGACACCGGGGTGGCCTTACGGGCCTACAGCGGGACGGACGGTGCCGGTGGGTTCACCACCCGCACCTGTCCGCTGTCATGGCGCGGGTACGATCCGCCCGGTCACCTCGCCGAGACCGACGCGTGTGCCGTGCGGTCCTGGGGCCCACGCGGTCAGGGTGACCGTGTCGCCGTCCTCCAGGAACGTCCGCTTCCCCTCGGGGAGGTCCAGCGGGTCGCGGCCGTTCCAGGTGAGCTCCAGGAGGGAGCCGCGCTGGGCCGGTTCGGCGCCGCTGACGGTGCCGGAGCCGTACAGATCGCCGGTACGCAGCGAGGCGCCGTTCACCGTCATCTGCGCCAGCTGCTGGGCGGCCGTCCAGTACATCGACGAGAACGGCGGCTCGGACACGAGGTGGCCGTTGATCGCGACCGAGATCCGCAGATCGATGCCGCCGTGCTCCTCCTCGTTCGCGTCGTCGAGGTAGGGGAGCAGCGGGAAGTCGCGGGCGGGCGGCTGCGTGCGGGCCGCGTCCAGTGCCTCCAGCGGTGTCACCCACGCCGAGACGGAGGTGGCGAAGGACTTGCCGAGGAACGGGCCCAGCGGCACGTACTCCCACGCCTGGATGTCGCGCGCCGACCAGTCGTTGAGCAGGCAGAGTCCGAAGACGTGCTCGCGGAAGTCGGCGAGCGGCACCGCGGTGCCCTGCTCCGAGGGGACGCCGACGACGAAGCCGACCTCCGCCTCGATGTCCAGCTTCACGGAGGGCCCGAAGACGGGCGCCGGGTCCGAAGGAGCCTTGCGCTGGCCCGAGGGACGCGCCACATCCGTACCGGAGACGACGACCGTGCCGGCCCGCCCGTGGTAACCGATGGGCAGGTGCTTCCAGTTGGGGGTCAGCGCGTCACCGTCGGGCCGGAAGATTTTGCCGACGTTGGTGGCGTGGTGCTCGCTGGCGTAGAAGTCGACGTAGTCCGCGACCTCGTACGGCAGATGGAGCGTCACCGAGTCGACCGGGTACAGCAGGGGCTCGACATCCGCGCGGTGCGCCGGGACCGTCACCCAGGCCGTCAGCGCGCGCCGTACATCGCGCCAGGCGGTGCGGCCCGCTGCGAGCAGGGGCATCAGGCTGGGCTGTGCGAGCAGTTGCGCATACGGCGAGCCGAGCGCGTGTGCCGCGGCACCGGCGTCCAGCACGTGGTTGCCGATGCGGACGCCGACCCTGCGGTGGTCGGCGTGGTCGGGGGTGGAGAACACACCGTACGGAAGGTTGTGCGGACCGAAGGGGTCGCCCTCGGCCAGATCGAGCGGGCTGCTCTGCTCGGGCATGTGTTGCTGCCTCGCTTTCCAGGTCACTTGAAGGACACGTTACGTCGGTGTTGCTACCCAACGGCAGTGTCTCAACTGTGCCTAATGCCCGGAAAGTTCCGTGGGGTCCCCGGAAAACCGGGAACCCCACGGGCAAACATGTCCGGATCAGCCCGCCGTGCGCGGAATGCGCTTCTCCCAGGTCCGGTGGAAGACGACCTCGTCGCCGTCCTTGCAGATCACTTCGTTGGAGGTGATGAAGTCCTCAGCGTCCGCGGAGATCTCGGAACGGGTCTCGATCCTCACGTCCCAGGCGATCTCCGGGCGGTGCAGCCGGATCGTCCAGTCCGAGCGGGTGCGCGCGGAGAGCGGGTCGTGTTCCTGGATGGTGTACGTCTCCACCGCGTCCTCGGTGAATTCGAGCCCGTCCGGGTAGACGCGCGTGCCGCCGTAGCGCGGGTCGACCTCCATGCGCCACTCGCCCTTGGCGACGTCACGGACCACCAGGCGCTCCGGGCGCTGTTCGTCGAGCGTCGCCGGGTACACGACGCCGAGCGGTTCGGACTGCTCCGGTTCGCCGAACGTGATGCCGTTGTCCTCGGTGTGGCGGCGCACCGGAAGCTCGACGAAGCTGCCCTCCGCGTCCAGCGTGAAGCCCGCCGAACCGGCCTGCGGCCAGATCCACGGCCAGTACGAGGACGAGACCGCGAGCCTGATCCGGTGGCCGCGCGGGAAGGTGTGCCCGATGCCGTTCAGCTCGAAGGTCACGTCCTCGGTCTCCCCGGCGGGCCAGTCCTCGGACCGGTCGCGGCCGTGGCGCGCGGAGAGGTTGAGGACGCCGCGGGTGACGAGGGTGGAGGAGCCGTCGGGGGCCACGTCGCAGAGCCGGGCGATGGCCTGTCCGCGCGGTACGTCCATCCGGATGCGGAGCTTCACCCTCGGGCGGCCCAGGATCTCGATGGGGGCGTCCGCGACGGGGAATTCGAACGAGACGGACTTGGCGTCCTCGTCGCGCTGGTCGGGCGGCAGGTCGCCGTCGTTGCCGAAGGGGAAGAAGCGGCCGGCGTCCACCCCGGTCTGCTGCGGCGAGAGGACGGTCTGCGGGCCGCCCTGGAGGGCGTACACGACGGGGGAGACGAGCTCCGAGGGCCAGCTCGCGTCGCCGACCCAGCGGCCGGGGAGCGTCTCGTAGACCGTGGCGGGCGGGTGCGAGCCGCTGATCCAGGAGCGCAGCAGGGGCTCGTTCATCACCCCGTTCTCCGCGCCCTTGAGGTGGTGGTCCCACCAGCGCAGCGTCTCCTGGAGGAAGCCGATGGCGGGGCCCGGCGGCAGCCCGCGGTCCGGGTACTGGTGCGACCACGGGCCGATCAGCCCGCGTACCTTCCCCGGGTCCAGATGCTCGACCAGCCGCAGCACGGTGTCGCGGTACGGGTCGTGCCAGCCGCCCACCGCGAGCACGGACGCCTTGACGGCGCCGTAGTCCTCGCAGACGCTGCCGTGCTTCCAGTAGTCGTCGCGGGTCTGGTGGGCCAGCCAGGTGTGGATGAACGGATCGACCGCCTCCAGCCGGTTCAGCCACATCTCCTTCCACTTCTCGCCGACCTGCGCCGGGTCCGGCGGCCGGGAGACGAAGGCCAGCATGGTGGCCGCCCAGGCGTGCATGTCGACGGCGAGGACCGAGCCGCCCATGTAGTGGACGTCGTTGTCGTAGCGGTCGTCGGTCGAGCAGACCGTGACGATCGCCTTCAGGGGCGCGGGGGCGAGCGCGGCGAGCTGGAGCGAGTTGAAGCCGCCCCAGGAGATGCCGAACATGCCCACGTTGCCCGAGCACCACTCCTGCTGGGCGAGCCAGTGGATGACCGCGACCCCGTCGGCCAGCTCGGTCGCGTCGTACTCGTCGCCCGGCAGGCCCTCGCTGTTGCCGTGCCCGCGCACATCGACGCGTACGGAGGCGTAACCGTGCCCCGCGTACCAGGGATGCCGCTGCCAGTCCCGCGGAGCCGTCCAGTCGCTCAGCCGGTAGGGCAGGTATTCCAGCAGCGCCGGTACGGGTTCGTCGGTGACCGGCCGCCAGATCCGGGCGTACAGCTTCGTGCCGTCCGGCAGCGGGATGTACAGGTCCTCGCGGGTCGTCTCGTACGGGAACTCAGTGCGGATGTGCATGGCGGTACCTCAGTGGACGGGGTGCATGGTGCGCTTGAGCCACGGTCCGGCGGCCATGACGGCCAGCCCGGCGACCACCGCGATCGCGCCATTGACACCGAAGTAGGCGGGGTTGGAGACCTCGCCGTACAGCTTCACGACCTGGGCCTGGATGCCGTTGGCGAGCGCCAGGGACAGGAACCACAACGCCATCGTCTGGCTGGCGAACGCCTTGGGGGCGAGCTTGGTGGTGGCGGACATGCCGGAGGTCTCCAGCAGGACGTCGCCGAGTCCGAGCAGGAGGTACGAGCCGACGATCCACCAGGCGGCCATCTGATACGTGTCGTCGGCGTGCCCGGAGGTCGGCAGGACCATCAGGAGGAAGGACAGACCGCCGAGGACGACCCCCATGGCGATCTTGTTGGAGGCGTGCGGCTGGCGCGGGCCCATCCGCACCCAGACGGCGGCCACGACGGGCGCGAGCAGCACCTCGAAGGCGCCGAGCGCGGAGGCGTACCAGCTCGCCGGGAAGTGGAAGCCGAAGATCTCGGTACGGGCGTTGGTCGACGCGAGCAGCATCATCGTCGAGTACGCCTGGAAGAGGATGAAGTTGAAGGCGACCGAGGCCAGGAACAGCACGACGTACGGGCGCAGCCGCCCGCGCTCCTCCGCGGTCACCCGGGGGCTGCGGAACATCACCACGAAGTAGACGGCCGGAGCGATCACCGAGATCAGGGTGAGCAGGTCGACGAAGCGGTCCATCGTCAGCCAGCCCGCGAGGGCCAGCGCGGTGGCGAGGAGTGCGAAGACGACGATGCCGACGGCGATGAGAAGCAGGGCGCGCCGCATCGGCTCCGGGGCGAGGGCGAACTCGGCCGCGTGCTTACGCCCGGCCAGGTGACGCCGGCCCGCCACGTACTGGATGAGGCCGAACGTCATGCCGACCGCGGCGGCCGAGAACCCCCAGTGCCAGCTCGCGTGCTCGCCGAGCCAGCCGGTGATCAGCGGTCCGGCGAAGGCGCCGATGTTGATGGCCATGTAGTAGAGGGCGAATCCGGCGTCGCGCCGGTCGTCGTCGGTGCGGTAGAGCTTGCCGACCATCGAGGCGACGTTGGGCTTGAGGAGGCCCGTTCCGGCGCTGATCAGCCCGAGGCCGACCCAGGTCATGGTGTCGGTCGGCACGGCCATCGAGTAGTGGCCGCAGGCGATGAGGATGCCGCCGTACAGGACGGCGCGGTACGAACCGAGGATCCGGTCGGCCAGCCAGCCGCCCGCCACGGAGACGAGATAGACCAGGGTGCCGTAGGCGGCGGAGACCGACGCGGCCGTTCCCGCGTCCATGCCCATGCCGCCGTTGGACACCTTGTCGGCGAAGAAGAGGACGAGGATCGCCTGCATGCCCAGGAACGAGAACCGCTCCCAGACCTCCAGTCCGGACAGGGTCATCAGGCCCCGCGGCTGGCCGAAGAAGGCGCGGTCGTCCTCCGGCGGCGGCTGGGTCTGCTCGGTATCGCTGGCGCTGTGGGACAAAGGGACAACTCCTGATCGTATGAGCTGATCCCGAACATACCGGCGGTCGCGGGAAGGCGCCCACGGTGATCCAAAGGGGACCGGATACGCTGACTTGAGTGAAGACAGCGACACATCGACATTCCGTGTGATCGTCAGCAGACAGGAGATCCCCTCGTGACCGTCGTCGGGCCGTTCGGACTGTGCGTTCGGGACCAGGCTCTTGAGGCCGATGTCCAGACCGGTTTGGCCGCTGTCGAGGCGGGTCTGCTCGAAGCCACCAAGAGTGAGGTGCCCTTCATCACGGAGGCCGCACAGCACCTGGTACGTGCAGGGGGCAAGCGGTTCCGTCCGCTGCTGGTGATGCTGGCTTCCCAGTTCGGTGACCCCGACGCACCGGGTGTCGTGCCCTCGGCCGTGGTCGTCGAACTGACCCACCTGGCGACGCTGTACCACGACGACGTGATGGACGAGGCGGACGTACGCCGCGGGGTGGACAGCGCCAACACCCGCTGGGGCAACTCGGTCGCCGTCCTGACCGGGGACTTCCTCTTCGCCCGCGCCTCGCACATCCTGGCCGATCTCGGCCCCGAGGCCGTACGCATCCAGGCCGAGGCGTTCGAACGCCTGGTCACCGGTCAGATCCTGGAGACCGCGGGCCCGCGCGACGGCCGCGACCCGGTCGGTCACTACCTCGACGTCATCGGGGGCAAGACCGGCTCGCTGATCGCCGTGTCCGGGCGGTTCGGCGCGATGATGTCCGGCGCCGACGAAGCGGTCGTCGACATCCTCACCCAGTACGGGGAGCGGCTCGGCGTCGCCTTCCAGCTCGCCGACGACGTACTCGACATCGCCTCCGACACGCACGAGTCCGGCAAGACGCCCGGCACGGATCTGCGCGAGGGCATCCCGACCCTTCCCGTCCTGCTGCTGCGGGCGCAGGCGGCGGCCGAGGGTAAGCCGGACGACCTGGAGCTCGTGGAGCTCCTGGACGGCGACCTGAGCGACGACGCCCGCCTCGCGGAGGCGCTGCGCAGGCTGCGCGCCCACCCGGCGCTGGAGCAGGCGCGACGGGACACCGTCCGCTACGCACAGGAGGCACGGGCCGCGCTGGCACCGCTGCCGGAGTGCTACGCGAAGGCCGCGCTCGAAGAGCTCTGCGACGCCGTGGTGCACCGCGCGGGCTAGGGTCTGTCCGGCGGATCAGGGTCGGATAGGACGCGGCGTCTGGTGCGGTGCATCGCAAGGCGCCGGAGCGTCCTAATAGCGGAGCTATTCGGGCGTTTTGGCAACGCCGCGAGGTGCCGTGCCAGACGCCGTGGCCCCGGCCATGATCCGCCGGACAGGCCCTAGAGTCCGTCGGGTTTCGGCCCGGGCTTCGCACGGCAACCCTTACTGGAAGGGTGACCCCGGGCGGCTCGGTGTCATACCGGAGCAGTACGTGGAGTTGATCCCGCGGGCTGACGCTTGTCGTCGCCCGATTTGGTCAGATGGAGAACAACCACTCCTGACCACATCGGGTGAGCAGGGCGGCAGGGAGTGGCTCAGCGCGATGGAAGCCGCCGACCACGGAGGTAGGGCACACATGGCACCGAACGACAGCGCGGAGACCACCGGCGAGGCCACGGGCACGGTCGTGCGACGCCGCAGGGCGGCGCGCTACATCGTCCCCGTCGCGGTCGCGGGGGTGGCGGCGGCGACGATCGGTCTCGTCCCGGCGCTGGCGGATTCCGGGGACCCGGAGCTGCCGAAGATCACCGCTCAGGAACTCATCGAGAAGATCGCCGCATCGGACCAGCAGCAGCTGTCCGGCACGATGAAGGTCACCGCCGACCTCGGACTCCCGTCGATCGGCGGGCTCGCGGGCTCCTTCGCCCCGGGCGGCGCGGACAAGGGGGGCGACGGCTCCGCCGCCGACCCGCAGGCCAAGCTGATGGAACTCACCTCCGGCACGCACACGCTGCGGCTGGCGGCCGACGGCCCCGACAAGCAGCGTCTCTCGATCCTCGGGGACGCCGCCGAGTACAGCCTGATCCACAACGCGGGCGAGGTCTGGGCGTACGACAGCAAGTCCGACGAGGTCTACCACGCCGAGGCGGACAAGGCCGGGGCGGGCACCGAGGGCAAGGAGCACAAGGCGCCGGAGGGTGTGCCCACCACGCCCCAGGCGCTGGCCGAGGAAGCGCTCAAGGCCGCGGGTGACACCACGTCGGTCACGGTCGACGGCACGGCGCAGGTGGCGGGGCGCGACGCGTACCAGCTGCTGATCAAGCCGAAGCAGTCCGGCTCGACGATCGGTTCGGTCACGATCGCGGTCGACGCGGAGAACGGCGTACCGCTGAAGTTCACCCTGGCCCCGAGCAGCGGCGGCAAGGCCGTGATCGACGCCGGTTTCACCAAGGTCGACTTCGGGAAGCCGGACGCGTCCTCCTTCACCTTCACCCCGCCCAAGGGTGCGAAGGTGACCGAGGCCGAGGATCTGAAGGCCGAGGCCGAGAAGAACGGCAAGGCGGACAAGGCCCCCGAGGAACTCGGCGCGCTGGAGGGCTTCCAGGGGCTCAATGTGATCGGCGAGGGCTGGACCTCCGTCGCCGAGATCGAGATGCCGGGCGGCGCGGGTCTGCCCACGCAGGGCGCCGAGGGCGTGCCGGCCGAGGCGCAGCAGTTCCTCGACGCGCTGGGCGGCCGGGTCACCGGGACGTTCGGCTCGGGCACGGTCTTCAAGACCCGCCTGGTCAACGCGCTGATGACGGACGACGGCAAGGTCTACGTCGGCGCCGTCACGAAGGACGCACTGGTGCGCGCGGCCGACACCGCCAAGTAGTCACCACCCTGTGAGCCGCCCCGCCGTACGCTCCGTACGGCGGGGCGGCTCCGTACGGTGGGACCGTCCGCGCAGCCGGGACCGTGACTGGGAGTGCGTATGAGAGACGCAGGGGCCGGGGAAGCGGCCGTCATCGAGACGAGAGGTCTCACCAAGCGGTACCGCGGCGGCTCGCTCGCCGTGGACGGGCTCGACCTGCGCGTCCCCGCGGGCAGCGTCTTCGGCTTCCTGGGGCCCAACGGCTCAGGCAAGACCACCACGATCCGGATGCTCATGGGCCTCATCGACCCGACATCCGGCACCGCGCGGGTCCTCGGCAGGCCGATGCCCGCCGGGGCCCGTTCCGTACTCCCGCAGGTCGGCGCGCTGATCGAGGGGCCCGCGCTGTACGGCTTCCTGACCGGCCGGGACAACCTGGTGCGGTTCGACTCCGCCGACCCGACCGCCGACCCCCGTACCCGTCGCGCCCGGGTCGAAGGCGCCCTGGACCGGGTCGGGCTCGCGGCGGCGGCAGGCAAGAAGGCCAAGGCGTACTCGCTCGGGATGAAGCAGCGCCTCGGGCTCGCCGCCGCCCTCCTCAGGCCGCGCCTCCTCCTCGTCCTCGACGAGCCGACCAACGGCCTGGACCCGCAGGGCATGCGCGAGATCCGTTCGCTGATCCGGGAGCTGGCGGCCGAGGGCACCACCGTCTTCCTGTCCTCGCACCTGCTCGACGAGATCGAGCAGGTCTGCACGCACGCCGCCGTGATGGCGCGGGGCCGGCTCATCACCCAGGGCTCCGTCACCGAACTCGCCGCGGGCTCCAGGGGCCGCCTGGCCGTCACCACCCCGGACCCGGTCGAGGCCGCCCGCGTCCTCAAGGAGCTCGGGGTCACCGGCCTGGTGGCCGACGGGCAGCGGGTGACCGCCGACGCCCCGCCGCTCGGCACGGACCCGGCCGAGCTGAACGCGGCGCTGGTACGGGGCGGGGCCCGCGTACGGTCCTTCGGGGTCGAACGGGCCTCGCTGGAGGACGCCTTCGTCGCACTCACCGGAGAGGGATTCGATGTCGCAGGCTGAACTCACCGGCGTCACCACGCCCCGCAACCCCCTGTGGACGTTCGGGATCCTCCGTTCCGAACTGGTCACGACCCTGCGCCGCGGACGCACCTTCGTCCTGCTCGCGGTGCTCGCCGCCGTTCCCGTACTGATCGGCATCGCGGTGAAGATCGAGACAGGCGGCGGCGGGCCTTCGGGCGGGCCCGACGGAGCGGCGGGACCCGCGTTCCTCGCCCAGGTCACCAACAACGGTCTCTTCCTGGTCTTCGCCTCGCTCGCCGCCACCCTTCCGGTGTTCCTGCCGATGGCGGTCGGTGTCGTCGCGGGTGACTCGATCGCCGGCGAGGCCGGCGGCGGCACGCTGCGCTATCTGCTGGTCGCCCCGGCGGGCCGGACCAGGCTGCTGCTCGCCAAGTACGCGTCCGTGCTGGTCTTCTGCCTGGTCGCGACGGTGGTGGTGGCGGCGTCGGCGCTGGCCGTCGGCGTGCTGCTGTTCCCGGTCGGCGATGTCACCACGATCTCGGGGACCCGGATCGGCTTCGGCGAAGGGCTGGTGCGCGCCGGTCTCGTCGCCGTCGCCGTGGCGGCTTCACTGATCGGATTCGCGGCGCTCGGACTGTTCGTGTCGACGCTGACCAACAGCGGGATCGCGGCGATGGCCGCCACCGTCGGGGTGCTGATCACCGTGCAGATCCTGGACACGATTCCGCAGCTCGACGCGGTGCATCCGTATCTCTTCCCGCACCACTGGCTGTCCTTCGCGGACCTCCTGCGCGAGCCGGTCCACTGGGACGGGCTCGTCGACAACCTCGGTCTGCAGGGGCTCTACGCGGCGGTGTTCGGTTCGGCCGCCTGGGCGCGGTTCACGGCGAAGGACATCACGACGTGAGCGGACGAGGGGGGTTCGCCCGTGCCGTCGGCCGGTCGAGCCGTCCCCCGATCGGCTCGTCGCGGCACGACGGCACGAACGGTGCGAACTGCAGGAACGTGACGACACGGTACGTTCCGTTTCCGCGTGGTTATTGTTCGACTTCTGACGACACGCTGTCAACAAGAAATGGCTCGAATCCACCTATGCTCACCGAATGATCACATCGCCGAGTTCCCAGCGCCGGAGCGAGCGATCACGTAAGGCCACGCTCGAGGCCGCTCTCGACCTGTGTGCGGAGAAGGGTTACGCCCGCGTCACCGTCGAGGCCATCGCGGCCCGCGCGGGCGTGAGCAAGAAGACGATCTACCGCTGGTGGCCCTCGAAGGGCGCGGTGATGCTGGAGGCGTTCACCGAGGGCCTCGTGGGCGCCACCCCGTTCGTCGACACCGGCGACATCGCCGCGGACCTTCGTACGCACATCACGTCGGCGGTGAAGCTCCTCTCCACACCGCCGTTCGGTCCCGCCTACGCGGGGATCCTCTCCGAGGTCCATCACGACGACGACCTCGCGGCGGCCGTCAGGGAACAGCTGGTCGAACCACGCTTCGAGCGCGCGGTGGGACGCCTGCGCAGCGCCCAGGAGCAGGGCCAGATCCCGGAGGGCGCGGACCTGCCGCTGGCGGTCGAGATGCTGTACGGGCCCGTCTACTACCGCCATGTGCTGCGCAAACCGATCCAGGACGAGGCGACGATCGCCTCCCTGGTCGATCACGTGCTGCGGTCGCTGGGAGCGCCCGGCTTCTGAGCCCGGTGCGCCACGACCGGGTGGCGGAGCGGGCCGGGTGGCTCGATGCTGGTCTGGAGCATGCCGGAGTGCGGGGTGCGCAGGGCCTTCGACGGTGGGGTGAATCCGTGGCGGACGCAGATGCGGCGGGGCCCGTGTCCCGGGTGTGGGACGGTGCCCCGGAGGAGCTGGGGCGGGCGCTTCTGAACACGCTGTTCGACCAGTCCGCGGTCGGTCTGCACGTGCTCGACGCGGACCTCCGGCTGGTGCGGGTCAATCTCCTGAGAGATCTGGGCCCGGTCGACCGTCTGCTCGGGCGCCGGTTCGACGAGGTCTACGACCTCTGGGCGCCGGGCGAGACGGAGGGGATGCTGCGGGAGGTCTGGCGCAGTGGCGTCCCGGTGCTGGGCAAGCTGATCCGGGGCCGTCTCGTGGACGAGCCGGGACCGCCCCGCATTCTGACGGTCTCCGTCTACCGGCTGGACGACGCGAGCGGGCGTGCCATCGGTCTGCTGGCGTCGGTGGTCGACGTCTCCGAGGGGGAGAAGGCGCGTGCGCGGGAGGAGTGCCTGACCGCGGTACGTGAGGTGGTGGGCAGCTCCCTCGAAGTGGTGGCCACCTGCCAGGCGTTCGTCGATGCCGTGGTGCCGCGCTACGCCGACTTCGCCGTGGTCGAGGTGGTCGACGACGTGCTGCGCGGCGCGGATCCGGTGGTGGGCCCGCTGGCTCCCGACGTACCGCTGCGGCTGGCCGCCCACACGGGATTCCGGGGCGGCGAAGGAGGGGGAGACGACCCGGAAGCGGTCGCTCCCGAGACGCGGCGTCTGAGCCCCAGGACTCCGTACGGCCTGGCGGTGTCGGACCTCGGAACCCGTGTCGTCACGCTCGGCGCCGACACCCCGTGGCTGGACGCCGACCCCGACAGCGCCAGGATGATCGAGGCGACCGGTGCCCGCTCCCTGATCGTGGTCCCGCTGACGCTGCGCGGCACCGTCCTCGGGCTGGTGAGCCTCTACCGGTGCCAGGGGTCCGAGCTCTACGACGAGGAGGACAAGCACGTCGCCAGGGCCGCGGCGGACCGTGCCGCGCTGAGCATCGACAACGCCCGCCGCTACGAACGCGAACATGTCATCGCCTCGATGGTGCAGCGCCGGCTGCTGCCGCAGGACAACGGTCCCCGGATCGCCGTCGAATCGGCCCATGTCCTGCTGGCCGGGCGCAACAGCGGCTCCTGGTTCGACACCATCGCCCTGTCCGGTGCCCGCACCGCCCTGGTCATCGGCACGGTCGAGGGACACGGCCTCCAGACGGCCATCGCCATGGGGCAGCTGCGTACGGCCATTCAGACGCTGGCCGGTCTCGATCTGGAACCCGACGAGGTGCTGGCCCGGCTCAAGGACACCGGCGACCGGCTGGCCGGCGAACGCGCGGCGCTGCCGCCCGGGGACTCCCTGCGGCGTGAGGTGCTGACGGCGACCTGCATGTACGGCATCTACGACCCGTTCTCCCGCACCTGCACCATCGCCCGGGCCGGCCACCCGGGACCGGTCGTCATCGCCCCCGACGGCACGGCGCTCGATATCGACGTCCCCGAAGGCCCCGGCCTCTTCTCGGCCGACAGCGCGCCCTTCGCCCCCGCCACCGTCGAACTCGACGAGGGCAGCCTCCTCGCGTTCTTCACGGCCTCGTTCCTGACCGGAGCCGAGTCCGCCGCCCATATCCGGGAGGCGCTCGCCCAACCGGACCTGAGCCTCCGGACGCTGTGCGACCGCGTCGTCTACACGCTGCCCGCCGAGGCCCATCCCGACGGCGCCGCCCTTCTCCTGACCCGCACCGGCACCGTTCCCGAGAGCCACGTCGCGACCTGGGAACTGAAGCACGACCGGACGACCCCCGCCGTGGCCCGCGCCCTGGTGCGCGGGCAGCTCGAAGCCTGGCAGCTCGACGAGGAGTCGGCCTACGCGACCGAACTCATCGTGAGCGAACTGATCACCAACGCCGTCCGGTACGGCACCCCGCCGCTCCAGCTGCGGCTCCTCCTGGACACCACGCTCACCTGCGAGGTCCACGACAGCAGCTCGGTGGCCCCGCATCTGAGGCACGCCCGCACCGTCGACGAGGGCGGACGCGGGCTGTTCATCGTCTCCCAGCTGGCCAGCCACTGGGGCACCCGGTTCAGCCGCGACGGCAAGGCGCTGTGGACCGAACAGGAGGTCCGCAGGGCCGACGACTGAGTCCGCGGGCCCCTGCGCGCCGCCCCCCCCGCTCAGCCGAACACCCGCTCCAGGACCTCCGCCACCCCGTCCTCCTCGTTGGACGCCGTCATCTCGTCCGCCGCCGCCTTCAGTTCGGGGTGGGCGTTGGCCATCGCCACGCCGTACCCGGAACGGCGGAACATCGGCAGGTCGTTGGGCATGTCGCCGAAGGCGATTGTGCCGGCCGGGTCCAGGCCGAGCGCTTCGGCCGCGAGGGCGAGACCGGTGCCCTTGTCGACGCCGTACGGCGCCAGCTCGACCGTGCCGGGGCCCGCCATGGTGACGGTCGCCAGATCGCCCACGACCGCGCGGGCGGCGGACGCCAGCGCGTCGTCCGAGAGCTCCGGGTGACGCACCAGCACCTTGATGATCGGGCTCGCCCACAGCTCGGCACGGTTCCGGGCCCGTACGGCGGGCAGCGTCGGATGGGGCATCAGATAGCCCGGCTCTATCAGCGTCCGGCCTTCGGTGCCGTCCTGGTCCACGGCGGCGAAGACCCCGCCGACCTCCGCCTCGATCTTGCCCAGCGCCGTCTCGGCCAGCTCCCGGTCGAGCGTCACGGAACGGAGCAGGCGGCCGGTCCCCGCGTCGTACAGCTGGGTGCCCTGCCCGCAGACGACCGGACCGTCGGAGCCCAGCGCGGCGAGCAGCGACCGTATGCCCGGCACCGGGCGGCCCGTGACGACGAGATGCCGCGCGCCGGCCGCCGAGGCGAGGGCGAGCGCGGCGAGCGAGCGGGGGCTGACGAGGTCGCCGGGGCGCAGCAGCGTGCCGTCCAGATCCGTGGCGACCAGAGTGAATGAAGGTGCGGGTGGGGTGGGCATGGGGGCCAGCCTAGGGAGTGCGCGGAGCCCCGGTACGACCGCTGCCGCGGTTCGTACCGGGGCTCGCGGTCCCGGCCCTTCGGGCAGGTCAGTTGAAGATCACGGAGCGGACCTTGAGCCGCTCGGATGCGTGTCCGCCGTGCGGGCGGAGGGTGAACTGAGCGCCTTGGCAGTCGGCATCGGCGAAGACCGTGGCGAACGAGTCCGTGTGGTTCCTCGGGGTGTGGGCCGGCGGCGTCCACGCGGGGGCGACCTCGGGAAGCGTGACGCACACGCCGCTCGGCGGATCGGTCAGTGCGCCGAGCTGCGGTTCGGCTCCCGGGACCTCGTACAGATAGGTGAAGTCTCCCTCCGCGGCGGAGGCGGAACCGGGGGCGGCGAAGAGTACGGCGAGGCCACAGGCGGCGGCAGCGGTGAGGGTGCGCAGGCGCATGGAGAGGAGTTCCCGTCATTCGTCAGGGTGGGTACGACGCCCCAGCCCTTCCCGGGATGATCACGGCTACGCGGCTACGACCTGCGGAAACGATCACTCGCCGCCCGTTCGGAGTACCGGGCGCTACTGCACGCAGAACTCGTTGCCCTCCGGATCTCCCAACACTCCGTTCTAGCGGTTCTGGGGTGTGGCCATGGTGGCATCGGTGCTGGTCAAGGGCGAGACGAGCGGGAACGCGCTGGTCCCTACAGCGGACATGACGACTACCCGCAACCCCCTAGCCGGGACGGTGTTCCAGACCGAGACCCTTCGGGGTGTGCGGTGCGTCCGGCTCTCCGTACTCACTGACGAGACCACCAGCCCCGACCGGCAGCGCGAAGCAGACGACAAGATTGCTGCCGAACTCGGGGTTAGCTTCGGCGAGGGTGACGGGCTCCGCGAAGCCGTAGACCTTGACGTGTCCGCGAGCAAGATTGCCCCGTTCGACCGTCCCGCGCTCGGCTCATGGCTCGCCCGACCGGACGAGTACGACGCACTTGTCTGGTGGCGCTTTGACCGTGCCATTCGGTCCATGAGCGACATGCACGACCTCGCCAAGTGGGCAAAGGCTCACCGGAAGATGCTCGTTTTCGCCGAGGGAATCGGCGGGGGCAAGCTCGTCTTCGACTTCCGGAACCCGATGGACCCCACGTCCGAACTCATGATGATGATGCTTGCCTTTGCGGCGCAGGTGGAGTCGCAGAGCATCACGGACCGCGTGACCGGAGCCATGGCAGCCATGCGCCGGATGCCGCTCCGGTGGCGTGGTGGTGGTCGTCCCCCGTATGGCTACATGCCCGCCCCCATGCCCAAAGAGCACGGCGGTATTGGTTGGACCCTGGTGCCCGACCCGGACGCCGTGGCGGTCATTGAGCGCATCGTTCGTGAGCTGTTGGAAGGCAAGACCGTTTCGGCAATCGCCGCGGGGCTCAATGTGGACCATGTGCCGAGCCCGCGCGATCACTGGGCAGTGAAGAACGGGCGCAAGACCGGCGGCAAGACTGGTGGAGTCAAGGGCAACACCAAAGAGACGTTCCTTTGGACTCCTGCGGTCATTACGCGGATGCTCCGCAACGAAACGTTGCTCGGCTGGAAGATGCACCGGGGTAAGCCCGTCCGGGATGCCGAGGGCAACCCCGTCATGCAGACGGAACAGCCGATCATGACCCGCGAAGAGTTCGACCGCATCGGTAGGGTTCTCGACTCGCGGACCATCGATAACCGGGACCGTAAGGACACGGACGCACTGCTGTTGCGCGTGATCCACTGCGACGCTTGCGGGGGCCGTATGTACCTGAACAAGCAAGAGAACAAGCAACGCCCGGTGTACAAGTGCAACCCCTACTCACGCGGGTTCAAGTGCGACCAGTCCGCGCACATCCGGGGCGATTGGGCGGACGAGCACGTGACCGCCGAGTTCCTGCGGCTGGTCGGCTCCGTCCAGACGACACACGTAGTCGAGATTCCCGGCTACGACCCCGAGCCCGAACTACGCGCCACCCTTGCCGAGTTCAACGAGCACCAGGAACAGAAGGGGCGGCAGAAGTCGAACCACGCGCGCCAAGCCTGGCAAGATCGGGCGGACGCGTTGGACGCTCGCATAGCCGATCTGGAGACCCGCGAAAAGCGCGATGCCCAACGCATCGTGACCCCCACGGGCCGGACGTTCGCGGACGAGTGGGCAGCCGCAGACACAGCGAGCCGGCGAGCCATGCTCATTGAAGCCGGGGTTCGGTTGAACGTACGGCGCGGCACCCGGGGCGGGTGGCGGAAGCTGGACACGTCCCGCGTGGACTTCCACATGCGGGGAGAGCTGGACCCCGCCGCGGAAGCCGCTACTGACACCGCCGGGGACCGGGAAGCCGAGTTGCGCAATGATGCACCCCCAGCACCGGGCAGCGTCGCCCGGCTCGTCTCTGGGTCCGCCCCCGAGACCGCCCCGGGTGCCGAGACAGTCCCCGAGCTGGTGCCGCTCGCTGCGTGATCCTCGGTAGGCTCGCCCTACTCCCGGCCAGAATGGAGCGTCGGGAGTAGGGGCGGTGCCTTACAGGGGTAACCCTGGGATGTAGTACGACCGCCCCGACCAAGCCCCGGTAGTCCACGGACCGCCGGGGCTTTCCCATGCCCGCACACGGACGCTCCGGGGCTCGCCGAGCGGCAGCCGGACCAGCGCGCGGAGCCATGGCGATATGACGGTTAGAGGGGTTCTTTTGATTACGTCTAAAAAATAGAGAGAAAACCAAACAGCCCGTCCAACCGTCATCCCGCCATTGTCGGCCCCCTCGGGAATCTGCCGGTCCCCACACCACAGTGAGGGACCGAACGGATTCCCCGAGCACCGCACGACGGGGCCGGGAATCTGCTGGTCCCTACAACGCAGTGAGAGCGGGACTACCGCGCACCCCACCCGCCCGGAAACGGCGGTCTGAGTGCCCGACTCTCACGAACAGCTCTGCCCGTGCAGCACGCACCCTCACGGGGTGGCCGCAGTGGTCGTGAGGCAGAGCGCGGGGAGACCACACCGCCCACTAGTAACCACCCCTTGACCGGGGGTGCCGAACGGGGTTGCAAGCACGTGTGGTCTCCCCACCGTGTCTGGACCGGCCGAGCCGGCGAGGACAACCCAAGCCCACATGACCCAACTGGTAGAGGTGCGCGGTACCGGCCCCCTCGGGGAGACCCGTACACAATCCGCAGAGTTCCCGGTTCGACTCCGGGTGTGGGCACTGTGCGTTTGACCAGCACCTATGCCGTTCGCTCCGAGCGTGACAACGAGCACCAGGACGACGAGCTAGAGGGGGTGCGGAACCGTGCACTGTATCGACTGCACCGAGCCGGCGACGCACCGCGGACGCTGCGAGCAACACCACCAGGACTACGGCAAGCGGGCTTCGGTCCGTGCTAGGCGTGCTCGGCGTGCGGTGCTGGTCCGGGTGTTCTCGGGGGCTGCTCGGCTCCGTTCCCTGGTCGGTGCCCGTGGTGGTGCCCGCTGCGCACGGTGCGGCTCGCTCGTCCTCGCGGACGTGGTGGACGTGGACCATGTGCAGCCGCTTGCACTTGGGGGCGAGGACACGGACGGGAACGTTCAACCGCTGTGCCGTGACTGCCACTTGACCAAGACTGCCGAGGACTTCCCCACGGGAACTCTCACCGGGACGTGAGCCACGCTGCCAGTCCGCTTCCTGTGGCCGTGGCAAGGGCTGCCACCAGCCATCCGGGAACGCGCTGGACCGTCAAGTGCAGCCCCCCGCAACGAAGTTCAAAAGCCGGCGAGGCTGGTTTGGCGCTCGAATGAGTCATGGGAGCCAGGGTGTACCCCGAATGGCGCAACCCACAAACCCGCGCGCCACGACTTACGCCGAATGGTGGGCCTTACTGCCCGGAAGCCCCGGCCCCCTTGGAGGTGATCCCCCACGCCCCCGTAAGCCCCGCCCCCCTTGCTCTGTCCCCGGCTGCCCCGAACTCACCACAGGCGGACGCTGTGCGGCCCGGACAGCGTTCCGCCCCGGTACGCGTTGGATCGCTCGTACCGGGGCGGGGTGAAGCGTTTTCGCTGTTTTCGATTGAGGCTAGTTTGCGAACGTTACCGAGGCGTGGCCGTTCAACGTTCTGGCGCCATCGAGTTCCCCGGCTTCAATAAGCTTTCCCTCGCCTGAACAGTTGTCATCCCATTCGTAGACCCATGCCTTCTGGTCGGTGTTGTTTACTGCCTCAAAAATGTCATCGATGCTCCCTGCGGGAAGCTTGTAGCATGCCTGGCCCGGGTTCTTCAGAGTCGTGACCGTGACGTACGATCCGGTGCTCGGGTCCCTCTTTTTCCACTCAAAGGTTCCAGTGGAAGCTTCGGCTGTGCCCATGGGAACCACGAGCCCCATGAGTGCCGCCATCGCTACGGTGGCCATCAAATGACGAGCGCGCATTTTCTTCCTATTCTGTGCGGGAACTTTTGACGGTATTTCAGGCTGCTCATGAGTAGCCATAATCGAGCCCTCATGGCACCCGGTCGGTCCAACGCGAAACGTTCCTTCCTGCTCCGTTGGAGGTACCCCATGCCCCGTAAGCCCCGCCCCCCTTGCTCTGTCCCCGGCTGCCCCGAACTCACCGCAGGCGGACGCTGCCCGACACATGCGAGGGAAGCCGAGCAACAACGAGGGACGACCACGGCCAAGGGGTACGGCGTCCGATGGGAACGCATGCGTAAGCGCTACCTGTATGCGCATCCGTGGTGCGTGCTCTGCTCTGTCGTTGCGACGGTTGCCGACCACTTCCCCGAGTCACGGCGTGCGCTGGTTGCTCGGGGTGTGAGTGATCCGGACGCGTGGTCTCGTCTCCGTCCGCTGTGCACGACGTGTCATAACCGCGAGACCGCGAAGCACCAGCCCGGCGGATGGGCATCCGAACGCGTCAAGCCTCGCCGTTCGTGAGCCGTGGACCAGGGGGTGACCCTCGACCCCTCCCGCAAAAGAACGGCAGGGAGGCAAAAAACTCGCGTGGCTCATTTGAGCGTTTCTGTGAAAGGAGAGCGGCCGTGGCAGTGCCCGGACAGAAGCCGAAACCCCATATCCAAGCGGTCCGCGAGGGCACGTTCCGCCAAGACCGCAATTCCGAGGGAGCCCGATTCAGCCCCGCCGAACCCATCGAACCCGACTGGTCCGAGTTGCTTCCGGGCGACTCGTCCGAGGACGTGCGCGGTAAGGCTGCCGATGTTTGGGCGAGGACGATTCCCGCCCTGGTGGTGGCAGCCGGCCTAACTGACTCGCAGCGGGAAACGGCCATTGAGTATTGCGTGACAGTCGCTCGTCTGTGGCAGGCAGAGCGGGAGCTATCTCGGACCGGGTTGGTTGTCGAGACAGAGCGCGGGAACGTCAAGAGTCCGTGGGTGACGATTGCCCACCAGTACCGGAGTCACTTCCGCTCGCTGGTGGGTGAGTTGGGGCTTAGCCCCGCTTCGGCAACCCGGATCACCCCGCCGGACTTTGGTGGGGATGATGACGGAGACGTTTTCGACTGATGATCTGCCCGTTCCGCTGGAAGCACTGCGGGAACTCGGGCTCTCCAATGACGAGATAGCCGAAGGGGTTGAATCCCGCCCGTTGGTGGTCTCTGCGCAAGCCAAGAACGCTCCGGGCGCATACTTTGATGTTCGGTCCGCTCGGCGTGCTCTGGACGCTATCCAGAGCTTCAAACACACCAAGGGCCGTTGGGGTAACGCGCGGCTACGGCTAGCACCCTGGCAAGTGGTGTGGGTGATCGCGCCCATATTCGGATGGCTCGCCCATGACCCCGAGTTGGGGCGAGCAGTCCGGGTTATCCGTTCGGCGTGGATTGAAGTACCGCGTAAGAACGGGAAATCCACCCTGTCCAGCGGTATCGGTCTCGTTCTGTTGCTGGCAGACCGAGAGATCGGGGCGGAGGTATACGCGGCTGCCGGATCGCTTCCACAAGCCGAACGCGTCTTTGACGACGCTAAGCGTATGGCTCTGACTTCCAGGGCCGTACGGGGCCGCGTGGAGGTTCTGCGGGGGCTTATCCGAGTCCCGCGGACCGGCGGTGTGTTCCGCGCGCTGTCCAAGATTGCCGAGACCGCCCACGGGCTCAATGTATCCGGGGCGATTGTGGATGAGGTTCACGTTCACAAGCGGCGTGACCTTATCGACGCTATCGAGACCGGTACCGGTGCGCGTGATCAGCCTTTGGTTATCTACATCACCACGGCGGATGAGGGTACCGAGGGCAGCATTTACGACGAGAAACACACGTACACCCGTCGATGCGCGGACGGCATCGTAAACGACCCCGGACACTACGGAGTCATTTGGGCTGCCGAGGAGAAAGACGACCCGTTCGCAGAGAGCACGTGGCGGAAGGCGAATCCGGGGCTCGGCGCGTCACCCTCGCTCGCTTACATGCGACGTGAAGCCAACAAGGCACGTAGCACACCGAGTTACTTTCCCACCTTTTGCCGCTTGTCACTCAACCGCCGTATGCGAGCCGCTAGCCGATGGCTGCCGCTCTCGCTGTGGGACGAGAACAACGGACCGGTCAACGAAAAATCATTCCGGTACCGGCGGGCATGGGGTGGGGTAGACCTCTCCGCGGTCTCTGACCTATCCGCTTGGGTCCTCGCGGTTGAATCCCGTGTGCCCGGTGTCGAGTTGGAACTAATCTCGCGGTTCTGGTTGCCCGAGGAACGGGCTGACGAGCTAGAGCAACAGCTACAGGTTCCGATCCGGCAATGGGCTGCCGATGGTCTGCTGACCCTCACCGAGGGCGACGCAATCGATTATGGCGCCATCGAGAAACAGATAGTGGCGGACTGTCGCCGGCTGGACGTGCAACGAATCAGCTATGACCGCATGTTTGCCGGGCAACTCGTCCAGCGCATCGAATCCAAAACCCGCGGCGTGGACGTGGTGCCGATCGCGCAGACCTATCTAGGCATGTCCCCCGGCTGCAAAGAGCTGGAACGGCTCTTGCGTGAGGGTCGGATTCGGCATGGCGGTAATCCGGTGCTCCGCTGGAATGCGTCCGTGGTGGAGGTGTACCGGGACGGGAACGACAACATGAGACCCGTCAAGCCGGACCGCGGAAAGTCGTCTGCCCGTATCGACGGGATAGCCGCTGCGGTCATGGCGCTTGACGGTTACGTCCGCCGCCCGCTGAAACGTCCTCGCGCCGCAAGCGCATAAGTCGTCCCGTTCGGATTCCTACCGACCGGGGCTTTTTCATGCCCGTAAGGGGGATGCATGGCGGAAACACCGCTACAGATGACGGTCCGGCTCCGCGCGAGGATCGAACGGCGCAAGAACGAAGCCCGAAAGTGGTCGGACGCATACGAGGGAAACCGTCCCTTGCTGTTCGCGTCGCCAGAGTTCAACGCGCAAGCCGGCGAGCTGTTCAAGGACTTTTCCGATAACTGGTGCGCGACGGTCCCGGACGCCACGGTTGAACGGCTTGTGCCGCTCGGATTTCGCCTGGAAGACGGGACCATTGATCAGGCAGCCGGGAAGGCGTGGCGCACGTCCGAATGTGACGTGGAAGTTGGGCTAGCCCTACTGGAAGCCCTGATTACGGGACGCTCTTACGCGCTGGTGTGGAAGCCCGATGGGGTCCGCACCGAAATCACGTTTGAGCACGCAGCTAACGCCATAGTCGAGTACGTCCCCGGTCGTCGCCGACTTCGCTCGGCGGGGCTCAAAGCGTGGCGTGACGGGCAGTGGGAGTTCGCAACGCTGTTCACCCCGGACATGGTGTACCGGTGGCAGCGTCGGGGCCGTAGCCATGAGTGGACCGGCCGCACGGTGGGGCTGTCCCGCGGCGAGCCCTCGCATATCAAGAACCCGCTTGGGGCTGTTCCGCTGGTGGAACTCCCGAACCGGTCCCGGCTGCACGGCAAGCCCCGTTCCGAGCTCGTGACCGTTCTCCCGCTACAGGATGCGGTGAACACCCTTTGGGCTCACCTCATGACCGCGAGCGATTACCTAGCGCTCCCGGCTCGGGCAGTGCTCGGCATGGACCGGCCCGTTCGTGAAATCGTGGACCCCGAATCCGGGGAAGTGATCGGAGAGGAGGACGAACCGCTAGACCGCTTCCGCTCGGACCGTCTGCTGTGGCTCGAAAAGGACACAGCGCGAATAGCCGAGTTCTCCGCCGCTGATCTCGGGAACTATCTCCGGGTCATTGACGCTGCCGTTGAACACATCGCTTCCCAAACCCGCACCCCCGCAACGTACTTGACGGGGCAGCTCACCAATGTAAGCGCGGATGCCCTTGCCGCCTCGGAAGCCGGGCTAGTGGCCAAAGTGACCGAGCGGCAAAGGCACTTCGGTGCGGCACTCCGCGAAGTGATGCGACTGGAAGCGTTGGCAGCCGGTGACACCAAGCGCGCGGATTCCCTCGCCCTCGGAACAGTCGTGTGGCGAGACCCGCAATTCCGTTCCGACTCGCAGTATTCGGATGCCCTGGTCAAGCTCAAGTCCATTGGTGTCCCGGACGAAGCTCTGTGGGAGCGGATTCCCGGTGTCACTCCGGACGAAATCGCTCGTTGGAAGCGGATGCGCGACGACCAAGCCGCCGCAATTCTCGGCGGGAACATGGCCGGACTGTTCGGCCCGAAGCCCGAGGACGACCAGGACGACGAGCCCACGGACGAGCTGCCGGACGCCGAGTAATGAGCCGCACGGGAGAGCTAGCGGCAGCTCGGTACACCGAAACACAGAGCATCACGCGGGGCGTGGTGGCAGCCGTTCAAGCCCTTTGGCGGGACGTAACTCCGGACCGGATTCTGTCCGCCATGCAAGGGGAGACAGGGCGGCAAGTCCTCGCCGCTGTGATGGCGGGGCAACTCTCCGCCGCACAGGGGGCACAGGCTTTCGTCACAGCGTCCATGCTCGCCCAAGGTGCGGCAGCCGGCCCGGTGGCAAGACTGAATCCCGGCGCCCTGGTGGGCCTTGCGTCGGACACTCGTCCGCTCGCAACTCTGCTGTACCTTCCGGCGATTCGCACGGCGCAAGCCCTCGCGGCGGGACAGTCCACGGAAGCGGCATCCCTCGCCGGGCTTAACCAAATGGCAACCATGGTGAGCACGCAGATAGCCGACACCGCGAGGGCGGCAACGTTCGTGTCCATGGCTGTCGAGCCCCGGTGTATCTCGTATGTGCGGGTGGTCAAGCTGCCCGCGTGTGCCCGCTGCATTCTGCTGAGTGGTCGTCAGTACAGCTACTCGACCGGGTTCAAGCGGCATCCCCGCTGTGATTGCGGCATGGAGCCCATGACGGATGCCGAGTGGAAGCAGACGAGCACCCCGGAAGACTTGGTTCGGCAGATGAACCCCGAGGAACAGCGGAAGCGACTCGGACCCAAGAGGGTCAAGGCTCTTGAAGCCGGGGCCGACTTGGGGCAGATAGTCAACGCTCGCCGAGGAATGGCAACGGCTGTCACCGGACGGGGGCCGCTAAAGGTCACCACGGAAGGCACGACGAAACGCGGAATCGGGGGCAAGGCTCTCAACTCCGGTTTCGAGAAACAGCCCGGCAAGCGCAACGAGCGAGCCAAGGAAGCCCGGCTAATGCCGGAAACCATATTCAAACTCGCTGGTGATAACCGCGAGCACCAAATAGCCATGTTGAAGAAACACGGATACATCACATAGGGGGGCACATGCCAGAGAACCCGAATCCGAACCCGAACGGTCCGGAGCCGAAGCCCGGCGAGGGTGGCGACCAGGGCGAGCCGAAGCCGAACGACCAGGGCACCAAGCCCGGTGACCAGGGCGAGCCGAAGCCGAAGCCGGGCGACCAGGGCGGGGACGAGCTGTCCGCCGCAGTGAAGCGAGCCGAGACCGCCGAAGCAGAAACCGCACGGCTCCGCCGGTCGAACGCTGCACAGAAGCCGGGCGACCTTGACGCGCTCCGCGAGGAAATCCGCTCCGAGTTCACGGGGCAGCTCGTCCGCGCGGAGATTCGAGCGGCTGCCGCTGGTCGGCTCCGTGACCCCGCGGACGCTCTCGCCCTGGTGGACGTTGCCGGGCTGGTGGGCGAGGGCGGGGACGTGGATGCCGCCAAGGTGTCCGCCGCGCTGGACCAGCTCGTCAAGGACAAGCCCTATCTTGCGCTCGCGGCGGACACCGCATCGACGAGCCCGGCCCCGTGGGGTGACGTGGGCTCCGGGCAGCGCGAGAGCGGCGAGCCGGACACCGAGCCCTCCACCCCGTTTGACCGGCTCCGGGACGCGTACGGTACGGCCGGCTAAGCATCGTCCGTAGGGTCCTGCGGCCACCTGTAGTCACGGTAGGTAGGTCGCTGCGGTCGCCGCATTTCCTTACCCGAATGGATCTTGGCCAACAAACCAAGAACATCCGCGGTCTCATCATCACGCAGCCCCATTGCCTGGCACTTCGCGCGGAGCGCATCGGGTGCAACACGGGACGCATACCACCTATGGCGGACCTTACACATGTCCGATCTGATCTTGTCCCGCTCTTCCCACGCAAGGCAGCCAGACGCCTCAACATTGCGGCCGACGTCGTCCATGAACGCGTCAACGTCCGTAGGTAGATCCGTACCACTCATGCACACCATTGTGGCTCGAACGTCGAGAGCCTGCACGCCGCGCGTGGCGCTGCCTTAAGGCACGACCACACGCCTAACCCAAGGGTCACACAAACCGTGTGCCCCTTTTTTCATGCCCAAATGGAGGGTCATTCATGGCGCTTTCTCTCGCCGAGTCCGCCAAGCTCAGCACCACCAATCTTCAGCGGGGCGTCATTGAGACGTTCGTTCAGGAGTCCAGCATTCTGGACCGTATTCCGCTGATGCCCATTGAGGGCAACTCGTACAGCTACAACGAGGAAGCAACGCTGCCGGGCGTGGCTTTCCGTAGCGTCAATGAGGCGTACACGGAGAGCACCGGCACGGTAAACCAGAAGTCTGAATCCCTGGTGATTCTCGGCGGTGACGCGGACGTGGACCGTTTCATTGTCCAGACCCGCGGCAACCTGAATGATCAGCGTGCGATTCAGACCCGCATGAAGGTCAAGGCCGCTGCGTACAAGTTCCAGGACACGTTTTTCAACGGTGACGTGGCGACGGACGCCAAGTCCTTTGATGGTCTGCGTAAGCGGCTTACCGGCTCGCAGGTAGTTTCCGCGGGCACGAACGGCGCTCCCATCGTGGGTACCGGTGCCGCGGATTCGCACGTGTTCTTTGACCTGCTGGACGGTCTCGTTGCCGCCGTGCCGGGTCTGAACAGCGCGAACGGCGCGATCTATGCCAACCGGCAGGTGATTGCCAAGGTGCGTTCCGCCGCCCGTCGAATCGGCGGATTCGAGATGGTCAAGGAGGCTCTTACCGGAAAGCTGGTCGCCACCTACAACGGTATTCCGCTGCTCGACCCCGGTGCGACTGCCGCGGGTGCGGACATTCTTCCGCAGACTGAGACCGTCGGTACCGCAACGGATGCGTCCAGCATTTACGCGGTTCGCTTCGGCCAGACCGAGGACGACCAGGCCGTTACCGGTCTCACCAACGGTGGTGTCATGGTGGATGACCTTGGACAGCTCGAAATCAAGCCCGCCTACCGCACCCGCATTGAGTTCTACTGCGGTCTCGCGGTGTTCGGCGGTAAGGCTGCCGCGCGTCTTAACGGCGTCCTCGCCAAGTAACCGGAGGGGGAACGGAATTGCCGCCGCGCAAGCGAGCCGCAGCGTCCGCCCCGAAGATTCCGCACACGGATTCGTGCCCGACCCCGACCCGCATCGAGAGCTTTCCGGTTCTCGATTCGGGCGGGGCGGCACGGACCGTCACGCGGTGTCTGGCGTGCGCCGCTCAGACAGTCAAGTAAGAGGGGGACGGAATGGAATTGCCCGCCCTCGCCACCGTGGACCAGCTCGGCGCGTGGATGCAGACCGAGCCGAACGAGTTGCCCGAGTCGGCTGCCCTGGTGCTCGATGTGGCATCCCGCATCGTGCGTGCCGAAGCACGGCAGAGCTTCACCAGGGGGACCAGCTCGGCACTGTTGTACCCGCATGAGGGATGGGCGGTGCTGCCGCAACGTCCCGTGGTCTCCGTGCAGAGCGTCCACCAGGGCGGGCAGCTCGTCCCCGCCGAACGGTGGCAGCTCGTCAGGGACCGGCTTCGGCTTCCCGACGACCAGCCGGCGACCGTCACCTACACGCACGGGTATGCAGCCGTGCCCGGTGACGTGCTCGCCGTGGTGCTCACCCTCGCCGGCCGAGTGCTCTCGAACCCCGGAGACCTACGGCAAGAGTCCGTGGGTTCGGTGTCCGTGACGTACTCCGCCGAGACCATCGGGGCATCCCTCGCCCCGGCGGACCGGGACCTACTCGGCCGATACCGCAAGCGCGTAAGCGTGTTGGGGCTCCGGTGAGCGCCCATTACACACAGACCGTCGTGACGCTCCGAGCCCCGTTCCTGGTGGACCGGTACGGCAACACCACGTCCGTACGCGATTGGGAGAACGCCACCAGGACGACGTACCGGCGCGTTGCTGTCCAGCCGGACACGTCCAGCGAGGACACCGGAGACCGCCCCGTTGTGGTCTCGGGGTGGCGACTGATCACCCGCCGCGGAGCCGATATTGACCTAGCCCCCGGTGACCGTGTGGTTGCCCTCGGGCGGGTGCTGGACGTGGACGGGGACGTTGCCCGCTGGGCCCTCGCCGATCGTCACCACCACACCGAAGCCCGGCTAAAGGAGGTGACCGGATGAGGTTCCGACCGAACCGCAACGGCATCAACAGCCTTATGAAGACGTCGGAAGCGGGGGCCGAAGTGCAGCGCGTTGCCGAGCGGATTGCCGCCGCAGCGAGCACGGACGGCGGGGAGTTCCGAACGGACTCCGCGCTAGGTCCCCGCCGTTGGCGTGCTGCCGTGATCGGTAATTACAAGAAACAGCGGGATGCGGAAGGCACTCGGCGGGCTCTGCTCCGCGGGATGGACGGTGCCGATTGAGTCGCCCCGTCATCCTCATGCCGGACGCCGTGGCCGTGGTGACGGGCTATCTCCGGGAAGCCCTCGCGGCAGCCGGCGAGCCCGTCCCCGCGGTGTCTCGCATCCCCTCGCCTCGACCTACGCGGTTCGTCCGCGTGGAACGGGTTGGGGGCACGCGTCAGACCGTCGTCAGTGACCGGGCCCGGCTGGACGTGCACGCATGGGCGGACACCGAAGCCGCCGCATACGACTTGTGCGCCCTGGTCCGCGGACTGCTCTGGGTGATTCCCGGAGTTCGCGGCGGGGTGACGGTCTACACCGTTACGGAAGTCGGGGGCCCGCAGTGGCTTCCCGATTCCGAATCCGGCCAGGCGCGCTACGCGTACGCCGTTGAAATCCACATGCGCGGGCGGGTGCTGTAGCTACCCGGGGCTCTTGTCCGACCCATCATTGTCAAGCGCTATTGGTGCCACGTCTAGGAAATCGCGTATTCCGAGTTCAGTCGTAATACCTTGCAGGGACTGAAAGAATCCGGGTATGGCGTCGCGTTCGTATCCGTCTGCCCCTGTGTAGCAAAGTGCAATCTCATGGAACCGCTTTGCCGTTACCCGCACTGCGGAGTTCTGTTCTTCGGCAGCGTGCGCAACTTCTTTCGGACCTGCTAGCGCGACGTCCAGGAAGGCCGCTTGGAGGCCCTTCCAGGATTCTTCTAGGCGCTCTGCTGTCTGAATTGTAAATATCTCGGGAGTCGGGTACTGCTCGAAATAAAATGAGTCAACGATTTCAGCAAAGCTCCAATGGGCTTCGATGAACTTTCGATATGACGCTTGCCGGAACTCGCGGCGCTGCCGGGTGTGTTCCGCCCGAGCCCCGAACTTAGCGGTTTTCCACTGAGATACCCCGGTAACTAGTCCCGCCCCTACAGCTCCGGTAGCGCCCGCCAATGCGCCGAGTACGGCGGCCAATCCTGCATCCATAGCCAGGGATTCTACAGCCGGGCAAACCTGATTATTCAACGCATATCAACCAAGGAGTGCTTTATGCCTCTAAACGCTAACGCCGTGCGCGTCGCAATTACCGGGGCCGCTTACGTAGCTCCGCTCGATTCCGTAAAGCCGGTAGATGCAACTACGCCGTGGCCGGAGACCGCTACCGATATCGGATGGATCTCCGATGACGGTATTACCGAGTCCAACTCGGCGGACACCACGGAAATCAAGGGATGGCAGGGCGGGCAGACAGTCCGAAAGGTCATCAGCTCGTCCGAGGTGGCTTACAAGTTCACCGCAATCGAGACCAGCAAGACCGTTCTTGAGCTCTACCACAAGGGTTCCAAGGTGGTTACGACCAGCGGTAAGAGCGTGCTTGCCGTTAAGGCTCCCGGCCCAGACCGTCGACAGTTCGGATTCGACGTAATCGACGGGGAGTCTCACGTTCGCATCGTGATCCCGGACGGTGAGGTAACCGAGACCGGCGATATCACGTACAAGGGTGACGAGGCCATTGCCTACGAACTCACCGTGACCGCCTACCCCGGTGCAGACGGAACGGTTGCAATCAAGTACAGCGACGACCCGGCATGGGGAACCACGCCTGCCGCGTGATCTAGCAAAAGCTTTCGTCTCAAACCGTTAGGTAGGCACTATGAGTACGACTTTTGACCTTGACGTTTGGGTTGCCGAAGCTCGGCAGACCCCTTTCCGGTTCTCCGTGGCCGGTCTCCTTTTCGAGATGCCCGCGGCGGGTGAGCTGGATAAGTCCGTTCTCTCGTCCGTCAATATTGAAGCCCCGTCTGCCCGCGATATCGAGACCCTTCTAAGGGCTGGACTCGGCGACCAGTGGGACCGATTCGATTCCGTCCCGGTCCCGCTTGCTGCGCTGGGAGAGCTTTTTCGGCAGTGGCAGAAGCACGAGGGTACTCCGCTGGGGGAATCCTCCGCCTCTACCGACTCGTAAGCGAGCACGGGGAGGCTATAGAAGCCGATTTCCAGCGCTTCTATGGGACGGACATACGAGATGTGTTCCGCCCCGGCTCCGGGCTCACATGGCGACGCGTACGGGCTCTGATTTCAGGGCTGCCCGCAGACTCCGCCCTAGTCCGAGAAATGTCCGGGGAAGATGCCGGGTGGGATCTCGTCACACAGCTACTCGCGGCAGTGCATGACCGGCTTGCCGAAGCGAATTGGCAGCGAGGAAACGCGGGGGCTAAGACCCCGAGCCGGCGACCGGCCCCGATTCCTCGCCCGGGTATCCGTCCCGACCGAATCGGTAACACCGAGCGTGATCCGCAACAGGTAGCCGCGTATCTCGCCCAATTCCAGCCGACACCGGGGGGTGATGGCTAATGGCCGTGGAAGTCGGCATGGGCTATGTGTCCGTCGTTCCCGAAGTCCAAGGGTTCGCGGCAGAGCTGGAAAGGCAAGTTGCAGGACCGGCCGATACAGTCGGGCAGCAAGGGGGGCAGGCAGCCGGCGAGGGCTTCACCGGGAAAATGGGTGGAGCCCTTAAAGGCGGCTTGGCAGCCGTAGGTATTGCCGCCGCTGCGGTGCTCGCAAAAGGGTTCATGGATGCGCTGGACCAGACCGCCATTAACGGCCGGATCGAAGCCACGCTAGGGGCGACACCAGCCGAAGCGAAGCGGTACGGAGAGTCCGCCGGACAGCTCTACGCACACGGGATCACCGGTTCCGTGGAAGAGGCTGCCGCGGCAGTTTCGGGCATCATGCGTTCTGGCATCCTGCCACCCGAAGCGACGAATGCGCAGATTGAAGAGATCACCGGCAAGGTTGCCAACCTGTCGGATGTTTTCGAGCTCGACCTAGCGCAGACGAGTAATGCTGTTGGGCAGATCCTCAAGAACGGTTTGGCCAAGGATGGCACGGAAGCTCTCGACATTCTCACCGCTGGAATGCAGCGGATGGGTCCGAGGGCCGATGACATGGCCGATACGTTCAACGAGTATTCGACCAAGTTTCGTGATCTTGGGCTTTCCGCTGCGGACGCAATGGGGCTCATGTCCCAGGGTCTACAGGCAGGCGCAAGGGACACGGATACTGTTGCCGACGCGCTGAAAGAATTTCAGATCAGGGCGACGGACGGCAGTAAGGCGAGTGCGGACGCCTATAAGGCAATCGGGCTTAATGCCGCGGACATGACCAGCAAGATTGCTGGTGGTGGGGCTGGTGCCCGCGAGGGCTTGCAGCAAGTTCTAGACGGCATCAAGGCCATTAAGGACCCTGCCGAAAAGAACGCTGCGGCAGTCGGCCTATTTGGCACGAAAGCCGAGGATCTTGGGCAAGCACTCTTTGCCCTTGACCCGTCCACGGCCGTGAAGGCAATGGGCGACACCGCCGGGGCAGCGGACAAAATGGGCGACGCGCTGCACAACAATGCGTCCGCCCGTATTGAACAGTTCAAGCGCACTGCCGAAGTGGCGATTAGCAATTTCATCGGCAACAAGGTGTTGCCCCCGCTTAAGTCCGGAGCCGGCGGGCAGTCAATAGCGGGATTCGGGCAAACCCTGCTCGGGCTCGCAACGACCATCCGTGACACGCTCGCTCCGAGCGTCGGCGCACTCGTCCAGCAATTCCAGACCAGCGTGTTGCCCGCTATGCAAGGCGTTTGGAACGTCGTTTCCACGCAGGTAATTCCTGCGCTCATGTCCCTTTACACAGCGGTCTATAGCGCTCTGGCACCTATCCTCACGAATCTCGCACTTATCTTCACCGAGAACATCTATCCGGCTGCCATGCGGATTTACACCGCCATTCTCCAGAATGTGCAGCCGATCTTTTCCGCACTCTCCGAGTTCATCACTTCGCGGGTAGTCCCTGCGGTGCAGATGATCGGCGGAAAGCTCTCCGAGCTGGTGCAGAAAGCCCAACCCGTGATCTCTGTTGTAACCACGATTCTTTCGTGGCTCGGAGAGCTCGCGGCGGAAATTCTCGGTGCCGTGATTCCGGTGATCATTCGACTAGCAGGGCCGATCTTTTCCGGGCTGTTCTCAGTGCTTGGAACTGCAATCGACTGGATAGGCGACGTGATCGGCTTTATCGGCCGGTTGGGGACCGCTTTCGTTGACGCCGTGCGTTGGGTCGGAGATTTCGGAAAGAAAGCCCGCGAAAAAGTGGGCGATTTCGTGGACTACATGCGCGGGCTGCCGAAGCGCATCCGCGATAGTCTCGGGGATTTCCGTGATCTCTTGGTCAGCAAGGGGAAGGACTTGGTGTACGGCCTTTGGGACGGCATCAAGGCAATGGGAACTTGGCTGAAAGAAACCCTCACGGGGTGGGCCAAGAGCATGATTCCTGGTCCCATTGCGGACGCGCTCGGAATCAATTCTCCGTCCACGCTTATGCGCGACGAGATCGGCCGTTGGATTCCCGGTGGTGTCATTGAGGGAATCGACGAAGAACAGCGCACATTGGATGCACGGCTACAGGCAATGGTGAAGATTCCGACCGTGGATGCTGCAAAGGCAGCCGGGCGACTTTCCCGAGTGCGGGAGTCGTACGAACCATGGGCGGAGCTTCGGCGAATGCTGCTGGACCGGCTCGGCGAGGACACGCGGGAAATCGTGCTTCGCATCGGCGAGCAAGAGATAGCGCGAGCCGTAGCAGCTGGAAACAGACAGATAGCTAGGAGGTGATACCCGGTGTGGATTGGTAGCCCCGGTGCACTCCGGGAAATCCGGGACGGGGCAAGCTCATTCGACCGGAGCCCCGACCTAGGGGTAACAGAGTTCCGCTCACTTGCCGGGGGTGTCACCACATGGACACCCCCGGTCCGCCCTCGCCGGCTCAAGGTCGCATGGGCAGCCATGCAGCGGGACGACGTGAACCACCTTGACCGGCTTGCCCGGCGGGTGGACACTCCGGGACCCGTCGCCCTGGTGGACCCGCTGTCCCGCAACCTACTCGCCCCGGACCAGGCAGCCGGGCTAGGTGCGGCGGACGGTAAGTGGGCAGTGACCGGCTCACAAATCATCCTGTACGGCGGGTCATTCGGGGCCTACACACCTAACACGGTCTCCGTAGAGATCATCGGAACATCCGGGCACTCGGATTTGGTGTGGCGGCATCCGTACTTTCACGGAATCCCAGTTGTTCCGGGAATGAAATACACGTGGTGGACGCCGGGGCTAGTTGCCGCTGGGGCAGCGATGGTCAATTCGCAAGTAGCTTGGTACAACGCTGCGAAGAATTTCATGACTACGGCCACGGCCAGCCAACCGGGGACGCCCTTGGTAGCTACGGCACCAGCCGGGGCCGTTTATGTCCGCCCCTATGTGGCTTTTACAGCAACGGGGCTATGGGACTTGGGGGCGTCAATATTTTCCCTCGGGGATGTCTCCGCTGCCCTGCTGGCCGGCGAGCGTCCCGCGGGTGACGGCTGCCCGCCGTACAGCATTACGGGCTATACGCACGCCATGAGTGCGGGCAACGGTGCCTATCGAGATATTGGCCTAGAGCTGGTGGAGGTGAAATCCAGTGCAACCGGGTAACTCCGCTCTGACAAATGCTCTCGGCGAGGGCGAACGGTCGCCTTCCCAAGTGGTCCGGCTCGGCGGAAAGGATGTGACTGGGCAAGTCCAGAGCTGGTCACTGGACCGGGCATACGCAACCGATCTGCCGGACGCCATGCGGGCATTCAGCGGGTCCACCAGTGCCCAACTGGACGTAACGGTAACCGGGGCTGGGGACACGTCGGCTCCCGCGCTGTATGGGCCGTGGGCTCCGCGGAGTACCGGGGACATGGCCCGGCCCGGCCAATCTGCGGTGCACGGTTGGGGAATCAGCGGGACATCCCTGGATGCCTTCCGCGGTACTGTCCGCAATCGGTCTGCGCAGAGCGGGACGGATCTTGTTCAACTGTCCGCTTTGGACGGGGCGGAGCGGCTTCGGATGCCTGCTCGATTGCCCTACCCGGATATCCCGCTAGCCACAGTCAACCCGTGGAGAACTCCGTTTCAGTGGCACACTTCGGCAACGTGGGTTGTTGATCACCTATTGCGGGGAGCGGGTATCCATACTTGTCCCCCGCCACGTAGCACCGCGCTGTTTTACGCGGCAATGCATGGTGGTGCAGCTCCGGCCATAGGTTCGTTGGAAAGCATCTCGGGCGTGTGGTCCTTCTGGTCTCGCACTGCCGCCCCTCACGAAAGCGTTGTTGATACTTCCTATCTGACGTCGTGCACCGCGAACTACTATCCCGGAGCGAAGGCGGTTAATCGCTCGTCAGATGGGTTGTGGCTGGAAGGATGGGCGAACACCACCACGGGTTCGACCGGGGACAAGATATTCCGTTACCGACTCCAGTACGAGAACGGTTCCGGTAGCGACATGTTCATTTCGTTTGAAGTGAACTTCTATACCGGCGTATTGACGGTGAGTCATGGGCCGGACCCCAATCCGCTTTTGAATCAGCGGGTGACGTGGAACACCGACACCTATTTGTTCCAGGACACCTATCATTTCGGGTGGTGGCTCAAGTGGACCGGGGGTATGCCATCGGTCGTCCCTATCATTACGCGGGGAACGAGCATGTGGACGGGGACGATTCAGAGCCTGACAACCACGCTTTCACCGCCGGGTGAACTGCGTGCAATCCACCTGACGCTCACCAACGTTCGAGCCGAAGCCTTGCAGATATCGCAACTGCCGGCGAGGCCCGTGACCAGGGCTAACGCCACGTTGGAAGGCATGTGGACCAAGGGGGCGACACTCGGTGTCCCGTATGGGCCGCTAGCCACCTTCCCGCGGGTCAGTGGGGATGCGTGGAGCGTGATTACCGATATAGCTCGCGCCACCCTTTCAACGGCTGAATTCGACCGGGACGGGTTCTTCCGGTGGCGAGGTTACAGCCGATGGGCGACTGTCCCCACGGCTCCGAACGTCACCGTGTCGGCTACTCGGGAACTCGGCAAGCTCACCGTTTCCGAAGAGATCGACGCGTGCCGGAATGACGTCACCGTGGCTTGGCAGAACTGGGGCGGCTACGAATACGAACTGGATGGGGTGGCAGACAATCCAACAGACCCCATCGCGATTTCTGCGGGCGGTGCTATCACCCGTGATATGCCGATCAACGAAAATCAATTCGACCCGCGCTGTCCGGCGTTGAGTGCGGACCTGAATGGTTTCGGAAACCTCATTGTCCGCGCTACTGCCAGCACAACATCAGCCGTAGTACGGGGTGCCGTTGAATCGAGTGTGCGGCGCGAGGGCGGCACGGTGACTCTAACCGTTCGTAATCTCTCGTCCAGCGCTGTGTACTATCACGCCTCCAACCTGATTGCGACCAAGCCGGGGAGCAATACCGGAAGCCCCGTGGACTCCCTGGCCAAAGCACAGCATGCGGAAAGCCAAAAGGCTTACGGGGTCCAGTCGTACAAGCATGACGGTGGGGTGTGGCTGCAATACGCGCAGGACGCGTCCAACGTGGCGAAAGCCTTGTTGGATGCATCGGCCTATCCGGCTCCCTTGCTGCAAAATTTGGAGATCCTACCGGACCCCCGAATAGATCTAGGGGACGTGGTCCGAGTAGTAGACCAATCGGGGGCGAAGCTAGACACGCTCGCTTGGGTCGTCGGCAACAGAATATCGGGAAGCGGCGGGAAGGTTACCCAAGTCCTCACACTCAGAGGCACCAAAAGTAACGGAGTGCCCGCGGACTCGGGGTTGACTCCGGACCCACCAACGCGTCCAAATGCACCCCCGCCCACATAGCACCAGGGGGGACATGAACGAGCACCAGGACGACCCGTTGGGGGTCCGAATTGGCGCACGCGAAATCTACGACGAAGTGGTCGGGCTCCGCGAGGACGTGCGGTCACTCGGCCAGGAAGGGGAGAACGTGACCGAGACGCTAGAGGATCACGAGAACCGCATTCGCGGGCTTGAGAGCGAGCGCGGAAAGTTCGTTATCCCCGTGGCCGTGATTACTGCCGTGGCAACCGTAGTTGCTGCGGGGCTGACGGTCGTCAAGCTCGCGCAGTAGCCACCAGCACCACCAGACACCAGCCCCGCCGGCTGATACCGGGCGGGGCTTTTCCATGCCCAAAACAGGGGAATGAATGGCCAAGTACAGCGGGGCGCAGTGGCGTCCCATTGCGCTCAACTACACCAGCGGCGGACAGAGTTCGGTCCGCGGGCTGGTCGTGCACATCATGGCGGGCACCCTCGCCGGGACTGATAGTTGGTTCCGCAATCCGGCTGCCCGCTCGTCCTCGCACTTCGGCACTGGTAAGGGCGGCGCGCTCTATCAGTGGGTGGACACTGCCAACCGTGCTTGGGCACAGGCGAACGGCAACACCACGTGGCTTTCCATCGAGAACGAGGGAAAGGGTGGGGACGCTCTCACGTCCGCGCAGATGGACCGGATTGCCGAAGTGTTCGCCTGGGTCCACAAGACCTACGGCGTACCTCTACAGGTGGCGTCCGGCCCATCTGGGCGGGGTCTCGGGTATCACGCCATGGGCGGGGCTTCCTGGGGCAATCACCCGAGCTGCCCCGGTACCAAGATCGTGGCTCAGCTTCCCGAGATTGCCCGCCGCGCTAAGGCACTCTCCCGCTCGGGTGGCTCGTCCAGCTCGGGCACGTACACCGTGAAGCCCGGCGACACGCTCTCTGCCATCGGGGCCACTCTCGGTATCAAGTGGCAGACCCTCGCCACCCTTAACGGTCTCAAGTCGCCTTACCGGATCACGCCCGGCCAGAAGCTCAAGACAAAGGCGAGCACGCCGAAGCCGACCCCGGTGTATGCCCCGTTCCCTGGTGCCGCGTGGTTCAGGAAGAACCCGCGCTCCGCTCTCGTCACGGCCATGGGGAAGCGGCTGGTAGCCGAGGGGTGTGGCAAGTACGCGTCCGGCCCTGGTCCGCAGTGGACCGAGAGCGACCGCAAGAGCTACGCGGCTTGGCAGCGCAAGCGCGGCTATACCGGCTCGGCTGCCGATGGCTGGCCCGGCAAGACCACGTGGGACGCACTGCGGGTGCCCAAGTCCTAGCGACTCCCCGTAACCGGTGCCCCGCCCGGCGGGGACCAGCTCGGGAACGCAAATCCAATTCGTTCACACACAGCAACTTTCAGGGGGAACCCATGACGTTCATCAAGTCCCATCCGGCTCGGCTCTATGCCGTGGCCGTAGCAGTCCTCGCCCTTGTGGCGCACTACTTCCCCGAGCTGCCGAGCGCACTCGTCCTCGGTCTGGTCGCCGCGGTACTCGGTACCGGTGAGGCTGTCCAGCGAGCCGAGAACGCCAAGACCGCTACGGCCGGCGAGGGCAACCAGGGCGACACCATCGACGAGCACCAGGACCACGCCGAGGGTGCCGCGGAGTGAGCCACAGGCACGTTGCCCTCATGGGCCGAGCGGGCTCCGGTAAGGACACCATCGGGGCCCGGCTCGTCTCGCGGTTCGTGTTCGCCCGTGTGGCGTTCGCGGACCCGCTGCGGGACCTAGCTCTGTCCGTGGACCCCATCGTTGCGAGCGAGCCGACCGGGTACGGACCGCTTCCCATCCGCTTGTCTGACGTAGTGCGGCGCGAGGGATGGGACCGGGCGAAGGCTCGTCCGGAAGTACGGCGCACGTTGCAGCGGCTCGGGCAGTCGGTCCGGGACCAGGACGAGCGGTATTGGCTCCGGGCAGCCCTCGCCAAGGTGGACGTAGCCGACCGGTGGAACCTCCCGGTAGTCGTCACGGACTGCCGGTACGAGAACGAAGCCGAAGCGCTCACTGCTCGCGGGTTCCTGCTCGTTCGTGTGGAGCGTCCGGGCGAGCACGGACCAGCCGGCGAGGACGAGCGGCAGCACACCAGCGAGACCGAGCTAGACGACTATCCGGCGGATGCCGTGCTCACCAACGGGGGCACCCTCGCCGAGCTGCACGCGCTCGCGGACCGGCTCGCCGTTCCTCGCTGACACCAGCGCGCGGGGCATGACGGGATGACGACATGACCCCCCTTTTGGCTTCTCTCTAATTTTCTAGACGCATACCAAACAGAGGTCTAAAACGTCATCCCGTCATCCCTCGCTGATCACACATCAATAACCACGAGGGGACACCTATGCCCGAAACCGTCCGGACAATCAAGCGCGGGGGCTCGCGCTTCTATATCAGCCCTGAGACCGCCGAGAAGGTTCCGGGGGTCACGTCCGTTGTCGGGATGCTCCCTAAGCCCTTCCTGACTTTCTGGGCTGCACGTATGACCGCAGAAACAGCAGTCGAGAACCTGGACGCTGTGCGTGCAATCGCCGAGCGCGACCCTGCCGGGGCTGTTGACTTCCTGCGGAACAGCCACACCCGCTACACCAATCTGCGGGCAAAGGTGGGCAGCGATGCTCACGACCTTTTTGAACGCATGATCCGGCTGGAAGAGTTCGGCCGAGTGCATCCGGACTTGGAGCCGTACCGGCTCGGGTTCGCCGAGTTCCTTCTAGCGGTCCGTCCCGAGCTGATCAGGGCCGAGGACGTGTGTTGGTCGGATGAGCACCAGTACGCGGGTTCCTTTGACGCGATCATTCGCGTACGGCTCGGCGAGGACGGAAAGCCCGACCACGAAAACGGTACGTGGCACACGCTGCTGGTGGACTGGAAGACCAGCAAGAGCGCGTATCCGGACGTGGCTCTACAGCTGTCGGCCTATGCCCATGCGGACCGGATCATTGCGCCGGACGGTACTTCCGAGCCCATGCCCGCAGTGGACGGGGCTGCCGTTCTCCACATCACTCCGGACGGATGGGTGTTCAAGCCCGTACGGATCGACGAAGAGATTTTCAATGTCTTTCTGACGCTGCGGCACGTCTTCCAGTGGGACCGCGAGATTTCCAAGACCGTGTTCGGCAGCCCGATTGCGCAGAGCGTCCGCCGGCTCATCACCGGCACGCAGCGGCGGGGCTAACAGCACCCGCACCACCAGGACCAGGACGAGCACACACAACGGCTCGTCCTTTTTTCATGCCCAAAACCAGGGGGATTCACAGTATGGCTATTCGCATCTTCGAGACCGACCCGGATGCCAAGCCGAAGGGTTCGTTTTCGGATGACACCGTTGGGCGGTTCCACTCGGGCCGCTCCGTCAACGGCATTCCGGAAGCCCTCGCAGAGTGGAAGGTGACGACCGGTGACCCGGACGTTGCCGCGGCTATTGCTCAGCTCATGGGCGGGCAGCCGGTAGAGACCGATTCCACGTCCGAAAATTTCATTGAGATTCTGACGGACACCAAGCGCGTCAAGGCGGTTCTTTCCGGCCCGGACGCGATCACGTCGGACATGAAGCTCTGGAACGGCAATGTCCTTATCCACCACTGCGACGGAGTCGAGTTCCTTTCTCCGGACCAGGATCGGGGCAAGCCGTGCGGCTGCCCGAGCCTCATGGAAGACCGTAAGGCAGCTCACAAGGCTAAGCGGGGTCCGGGCCCGAGCATTTCGATTCTGTTCCGGCTCGCCGAGGATTACGACCTTGGCCTCTTCCGGTTCCAGACGGGTTCGTGGAAGCTCGCCGAGGTTCTGCACGAAATCGGCAACGCGCTGGACAAGGTGGGTGCGGAAGCCCTCGCCGAACTCGGCATTGAGCTGGTCGAGTACACCACCAAGAAGGGCCGGGACGTGTCGTATTTCAAGCCGGTCGTAAAGGTTCTCAAGAGCTGGAACGACGCCGTGGCTGAGCCGACCTACTAGCCGGCCAAGGGGGCTCCGGGGGTCATCTTCGGGGCCCCCGCTAAGGGGGAGCGTCACCATACCGATTATTGAATTGTGCGCCGGATACGGGGGAATCGGTCGGGCCGTGGAGGCTCTGACCGGGGACAGGATCAGGTACGTAGCGGAGATCGATCCGTACGCGTCCCTGATCCTGGCCACCCGCTATCCGCACGCACCGAACATCGGAGACATTACCAAGTTCGATTGGTCCACCCTCGCGGGAAAGGTGGACATCATCACGGCAGGGTTTCCCTGTCAGGACATTTCAAACGCGGGGAAGCGGGCGGGGATTCATGGCGAGCGTTCGGGGATTTGGGAAAGCGTTCTCGGGGCCGTTCGCGTTCTTCGACCACGGGTCGTTTTCCTGGAGAACGTATCCGCCATCCGAAACCGGGGCCTCGCGCACCTACTCGCGGGATTGGCCGCGAGCGGGTATGACGCGCGCTGGTGTTGCTTCCGCGCGTCCAACGCTGGAGCCCCCCACATGCGAGATCGGTGGTTCTGCATTGCCACCCCTTCTACCGACCCCAACAGCCTCGGACAGCTCGCGCGGACCTGACTTCGCAAAGGCTGACAGGGAAGGAGCGGGCGGGGACGATCTCGTTACCGCAGTAGCTCGGCTATTCGATAAGGACAGGGCCACCAAGCTATTCAAAACCCCTACCGCGAATCTCGGCACCAACGGTGCCCCGCAGCATCCAGAAAAGCGGCGGGCGGGCGGTCACGGCCCGAATCTCGATGATGAGGTTTCGTTCTTGCTGCCCGTGGACCCGGACGTTGCCGAGGAAACACCAGGGGCGTTCCATTCCCCGCCGGAATGGTGGGCGGAGTTCGCCCCCGCCGTGCACCGATGGGAAACCCTCATGGGCTCGCCGGCTCCAATTCCGGTCGAGTTCGGGCCCCGTGGCGGTCGTCGTCTCGCGTCCGTTTTCGCCGAGTGGCTTATGGGGTTGCCGCGAGGCTGGATCACGCACATTCTGGGGCTCAACCGTTCCAGGCAGCTAAAGGCAGCCGGTAACGGAGTCGTGAGCCAACAGGCGTTCACGGCATATCTGCACTTGCTGAATCACAAGGGGGAAAAGAACGATGGGTAAACGGGGGGTCGTCACCGATTACAGCGGTGAGGAACTGTACCGGGGGGACCTGGTGGCCTATTCGGCACGGCAGGGTAACCGGGTACGAATGGCGGACGCCATCGTTGACAAGGTAACCACGCGGCTTGTTGACGGGCGTTTGCGCGCCATGTTGCGAGTCAAGCCGACCGGAGTTGAGTCAGGATTCACCAAGCGTCGTTCACTCCGTAAGGAATGGATTTCAGCCGAACACGTCCGGCTCGTCATTCCGGGTGTGGCCAGCGAACGCAACTAGCACGAACGACCGGACAAAGGGCCGGGCGACCTAATCGGGTTGTCCGGCCCTTTGTCATGTGGGGGGAAGCATGATTCTAGAGATAACCGCCGAGGACGCACCCCCGCTCGGGGACGTGCGGGAACTCTCCGTGGGTGACGAACTCATTTTGCGTGACGGGTGGCGGCAGCGTCCGGACTGGATTCGGTATCTCGCTGCGGCAGCTCACGCAATGGGCCGGGGCTGCCTTGTACGGCAGGGGGCCGACAATGGCTAACCCCAACAAGACCAGGGGAACCGCTTGGGAAAGCGCCGTGCGGAACTTCCTTAACGCGTTCCTCGGGCTGGTGGATGACAATGGGGTGTTCTTGGACCCGTTCGACGGGATGAACGTCCGCAGACCCGCACAGGAAGGCGCACGCGATATCGGGGACGTGCACGCTGTCCCGTTCATTCTCGAATGTAAGGACGTGCGGAGCCCCGCAGTACCGACGTGGCTCCGTCAATCCAAGGTGGAAGCCGTTCACGCGGGGTTCCCCTATGGCGTGGTCGTGCACAAGCGGCGGGGGCTCGGCGTGCGCTCGGGACGGGTCCACTTTGACGTACGTACGTGGACCCGGACACGTACAGCCCTCGGGCTGTCCACGCGCGCCATGTTCGAGCGGTACGGGTTCGCCGCTTCACTGCGCGGTCTCGACTCCGGCCGCTGGTATCTGACGACCGACGTCGAACGGTTCGCCGCTCTGCTCGATGACATGCGGGCGGGGGTGGCGCGTCGTGTTGCTCGCTGATCTGCTTTCACGGTTCGGGACCGTGGACGAGCACCAGGACGGCGGGTACTCCGCTCAGTGCCCCGCACACCCGGACTCCCGTCCCTCGCTTCGGATATGGCGGGGCGAGGACCTGAAAGTTCGGCTCACGTGCCGGGCGGGCTGCCGTACCGAGGATGTGATTCGGGCCGTGGGGCTCGGCTGGTCCGATCTGTTCGACGTGTCCGGCCCTGGTGCCACGGTGTCCGCCGAACGCCCCGAGCTGGTGCCCGCCCGCTACATTGCCGGGCTCGCCGTTTACATAGACCGCGCAACAGCCACCCTTGTTGACCAGGGCGGACGATCCGACGAGCGCGAGGACGACGAGCACCAGGACGACGCGTCCGCACTCAGCCGGCGAGGGCTCGCCTACCTCTCCGAGCGCTTCGGAATCGACGCTGCAACAGCCGCGGAACTCCGCTTGGGCGTGGACGGGGGCGACCAGGGCGAGGACTTCCCGTACCTGTCTCGGCAGTACCGGGCACACCCCCGTCTGACGGTCCCGCTGTGCGGGTTCGACGGAGTGGCGCGAGGGCTACAGGGACGTGACCTGTCCGGGCAGTGCCCGGCACGGTGGCTCTCGCTCATGAACCCCCGCGGTCACCGCTGGACCCCTTACGGCGTGTTCCGCGGGGCGGGCGGTTACGGGGTCGTCCTGGTCTGCGAGGGACCGGGGGACGCGCTCACAGCGGTTGCGTGCGGCTATGACGCCGTGGCGATTCGCGGTGCTGCCCTCGCCGGCTCGCCCGAGCTGGTGCGTGAACTTGCCGAGGGTCTGCGGGGTTCGCTCGTCATCCTCGCCGGGGACAACGACACCGCCGGGCAAGGGTTCACGTCCCGGCTCGCGTCCGGACTCGCAGAGCACGGCGTAAACGCGCTTCGGCTCCAACTCCCGCACCAGGGCGACGACTTGACCGCATGGCGCGAGCGAGACCCCGAGCGGTTCGCTCCCGAGCTGCACCGCGCAGTCAAGGGGGCCCGGCCCGTACGGGACTCCGCGGACGTGGTGGCCGAAGCACGGTCCGCCGAGCTTGCCGAACGCACCGGAGCCGACGCGGTAACGCGCGACCAGGGGGCCGAAGCCGCGGAGATCCTTGCCCGGCTGGTGGGGCAGCTTGGCGAGTCGGACGCCATGAACGCGCACGCGCTCGTTGCTTGGTGCGGGGGCCGAATCCGGTACGCACCGGGGCTTGGCTTCTATTCGTGGGACGGGTCCGTGTGGGTCCGCTCGGACACCCGCGTACGGCAGGAAATCCACCGTATGGGGGCCGCGCTCGTCCTTGCCGGGCAGACCCAAGCGGCTCGCGGATTCACGATGACCAGCCGCATTGACGCGCTGATGACCGAGCTCCGCTCTGTTCCTACGGTGCGTGTGGAAGCGGTGGACTTTGATAACCGCCCCGATCTGCTCGCCTTCCGTAACGGCGTGGTGGATCTCCGTTCGGGCCGTATTCGCTCGCACGACATGCGCGACATGCTGACGGACGGGCTTGATATCGACTACCGGCCGGAAGCCGAGTGCCCCCGGTGGGAAGCCTTCCTAGAAGAAATCTTCCCCGGTATGCCAGACATGCCCGCGTACATACAGCGGCTCGTCGGCTACGGCATCACGGGACATGTCACGGAGCAGGCTTTCGCGGTCATGTGGGGAAAGGGGGCTAACGGTAAATCGGTTCTGGTGGACACGCTCACGGCGGTGTTTCGGGCGATTAGCAAGACAACTCCGTTCGCCACGTTCGAAGCAAAGTCCAGTGGTGGCATTCCGAACGACATTGCCGCGTTGCGCGGTGCTCGGCTCGTCATGGCGTCCGAGGGTGAGAGTGGGGCACCTATGTCCGAAGCGATCCTAAAGCGGGTCACCGGTAAGGACATGATTAGTGCCCGGTATCTACGGCGCGAGTTTTTCGAATTCAAGCCGTCGTTTCTGTTGCTACTTGCGACGAATCACAAGCCCCGCTTTAAGTCGCAAGATGAGGGGCTTTGGCGACGCGTCAAGTTGCTGCCTTTCGTACGGTACTTCGCACCCCATGAGCGAGACCATGCGCTAGACACGCGGCTACTCGCCGAAGCCGAGGGAATCGCAGCGTGGGCGGTGCGCGGATCTGTCGAGTGGTACATGGGTGGACTGCAAGACCCGCAGGTCATCACAGGTGCGTCACGTGAGTACCGCGAGACGAGCGACCAGCTAGCCGGGTTCTTTCCGGGCGTACTAGAACTCACCACGGAAGACCACGTAATGAATGGGACCGAAGCGTTCAATTCCTATTTGGACTGGTGCGAAGCTGAGAACCTTCCGGCGCGAGAACGTTGGACTCGGCGCATGTTCTACGACGCCATGGAGGAACGTGGCGTGCCCCGCAGAAAGACTATGCGGGGTATCGGGCTCGCCGGTATTCATCGTGCGGACGAACATCCCGAGTCTGCCGGACCGGGCATCTTCGGAAGCTGATAAGCACGCACCAATACGGGCCGTCTACCTATCACGGGTGGGCGGTCCGTTTTTGTTTAGGGGGAGGAATGCTTGAGTTCCATCACGACGTAGCCGGCGAGCGCATAACCGTGCACGTGCCCGAGGACACAAAGGATCTCGCAGAGTTCTGGAAGTGGCTTTACCGGGCACGCGAGCGGGGACCTATCGCGTTGGACACCGAGACAACCGGTCTCGATATCTACTCGACCGGCTACCGCTTGCGCACGGTGCAATTTGGGGATGCGCGGGACGCTTGGGTGTTGCTGTACGAGCGCGGGGGGTACTTCGCTTCCTACGCACGGGATGCACTGCGGCGGTGTCGCCAAGTGCTCATCCATAACGCCATTTTCGATTGGCTCGTCTTGGACGAGCACGCGGAAACGCGCTTGGAAGACCTCGCGCCGTGGACCACAGACACTCGCGTACTAGCGGCCCTTATTGATCCACGGCAGCCGTCCGAGGGCGGCATAGGAACCGCGTTGAAGCCTCTTTCTGCATATTGGGTGGACCCCGCGGCCCCGGACACGCAGAACGGGCTTACCAAGGTGTTCAACAGCTTGGGGTTCACCAAGGAAACCGGGTGGGCGAACATCCCGCTCACGCACCCGACCTACCTCCTGTACGCGGGACTTGACGTCATTTACACCGCTCGCCTGTACCCGATGCTTCGGCGAGAGCTGGACCGGCTGTCCGTGCGCGCCGAGCTGGTGACGTACGAGCACGAGATAGCCCGCATGTGTGCGGTCATGCAGCGTGCCGGGTTGCTGGTGGACCAGGAGTACGCCGCGCCGCTCGCTCGCCGGCTCGCCAAGGAAGCCGAACAGTTCGCGTCCATGGCAGCCCGCTACGGGGTAGCCAAGGTAGGCAGCTCTGCCCAGGTGGCGGAAGCCCTCTTGGGCATGGGCGAACGGCTCACGGACCGCACAAAGGGCGGAGCGCTCTCGACCGACAAGACCGTCTTGTTGCCGCTCGCAGACCTCGACCGGGACTGGCAGCGCATCGGGGCCCGAGAGCCCAACCCGCTCGCGGACGCCGTGCTACGGGCCAAGCGGGCTTCCAAGTGGGGCGTTACGTACGCGGAAGCCTTCCTGTCCAAAGCGTCCGCCGCGGGACGCATCCACCCCACCATTTCCCCGCTCGCCGCGAGGACAGGACGTATGAGTGTCACGGCGGGACTCCACCAACTTCCGTCCTCGGATCACGTCATCCGGCGCGCGATCCTCGCCGAGCCCGGTCACGTCGTGGTCAGCACGGACTTTCAAGCCGTGGAAATGCGGGTTCTGGCAGCTCTCGCCAAGGTACGCCGCATGACGGAAGGGTTCGTGAACGGTGGCGACGAGTTCGACATTCACACGTTCACGGCAAAGCTCATCAAGGGCGAGAACGCCACTCCCAAGGACCGGAAGGTATTCAAGGGGGCCGGTTTCGGAAAGGTTTATGGGGGCGGAGTCGCCACCATTGCCAAACAGACCGGGGCGAGCGAAGCCGAGATTGCGCAAGCGGTTAGCGCGTACGACCGGGCTTTCCCGGAGATCAAACGGGCGTCCTCGCGGTGGCAGCGGCAGGCTTTCCAAAACGGCATGGTCCTTATCTCGGCTACCGGTCGCCGGCTTCCGCTCGACCGGGACCGTACGTACAGCGTTGTGAACTACGCGTGCCAGAGTGCCGCGAGGGATCTACTCGGGCAAGCCATGTTGAATGTCGAGAGTGCCGGATTGCTCGACTTTTGCCGTCTCCCAATTCATGACGAGCTGTTGGCTTCGGTGCCCGAGCGGGAAGCGCAGGAGTTCGCCCGAGAGTTTGAGAAGTGCATGACCATGAATCTCTACGGGGTGCCCATCGTGGCGGATGCAGAGATCGGCGGACGGTCGTGGGGCTCGCTGTACGGGGCCGACTTCTGATCACGCCCCGTCACCGCTATACGGAGAGTTAGCAGAAAGCCGCCGGGCGACGTTTTCGCATTCTCGTTAGTTGCGTTGTCGCTGATCACGACCTGGCCACGGTATCCATCACCTCTCCACATTCAATGACAAGCCGTAGTCGTTAACGGTAACTATCTGGCCGAGCGTCATCGAACGTTGCGGCTGATGTGTCAATCCATGGGGTATGTGCGCCTCTGCGTAGCTATGCCCGTCTTATGTGCAGTGCTGTGCTGCTGGCATATACCTAAGTTCATTGCCACGCAGCGATACGGCAATGCGCAAGCCCCGTCCTGCTAATCCGGGACGGGGCATTTTCATGCCCTTTACAACGCGCATTGCATAGAGCCGTGGGTTCCTTTATTGACCCCTCGCGCTCCGTTCCGGGAATTCCTTGGTCCCCACAGGGACCAAAGCCCCCGAGACACGGAGCGACGGTCCATGACGCACCTTACGCACACCCAAATTGCAGCGGCCAAGTCCAACGACTTGGAAGCCGTTTCATCGGTCATCAGGGAAACCGAATCCCTGGTAAATGCCCGAGCCCGGCACTATGCGGGCTCCGCAATGGAGAACGGCAACACCCTCGCGGAAGACCTCGCGCAGACCGGACGCATAGCCGTTTGGCAATGCATATCCAAGTTCGACGGCGACACCCCGCAAGCATTCATGGCATACATAGACCGCCATGTGAGCGCGGCAATGCTGGACGCACTGCGGGCAGAGACTCGCCCCGGAGTCACTGCGCGAGCCGCAAAGGACTTTGAAACCGCCCTAGTGCTGGCAGCCGGCGACCCGTACGAAGCCGAGCGGATTGCCACCAGCCCCGCCATGGGTGACCGCAAGATGAGCCCGGAGCACGCTTACGGGGCTCGGCTTTCGTGGCTCGGGCTGGACTACTTGGACCGCCCGGTTTCCGGCGAGGACGGACAGCCGCTCACCCTCGCCGAAAAGGTGGAGCGCGAGACCGGAACCCCCGCCGAGCTGATCACCGCGGCGGATATCGCATCGCACCGCCGGACCGTCATCCGGGACCAGGTGCACAAGACATTGGGGGCTCTCTCCGAGCGTCAACGGCACGTCCTCAAAGCCGGGTTCGGCATTGCCCCGGTCGCCATATACCAGCCCGGAGCCGATGACGACGAGTTGGCCGCGGACATGGGGGCGACCCGCTATCAAGTCCAGCAAGCCCGCACCAAGGGTTCCAAGCGGTTCGCCGAGCTGTACCGAGCTGGTGCACGCGCATGGTGACCATGGCGACCAGGGACGGGGGCACGGTGACCGTGACCCGCTGCGGTGAACTGGTGGACATTCACGTTCGGGACGGTGCGGGGCGGACCGTTGCCACGGTGACCCGCCGAGCTGCCGAGGGTGTCCGGCTGCTGTCTGGAATCCGCCGGGTGATGTGAAGTCCCCGGAAGTGCGCTGTGGGGCGGGTCGCTGGTGCACGCTCCGTTACGGGGTCGAACAGGTCCGGCGCCTGCTTCGCGGACGAACAGAGCGACTTGGCATGTACGCAGTCAACGCAGGTCAGACGTAAGAAAAAACTGGACGGTCTGATTAGCGGGTGCCATCGTGTGATCCACGCCACGGGGCAAATGAGGCTTCCGCTTATCGAACGCGTGTACTAGTGTGAGGGAATGGTCACGCACAGCAAGGGTTACGAGGTACAGACAAAAGTAGAAGTTCCCGCCGAACTCGGCATGTGGATGCCGTGTGGCGTGCTGCCCGAGGTACTTGGAGTGGACCAAATCAAGTCATGCGAGGACCTGACGCGGGTCCTGGTGTCCCAGGGTGGGTTGGTCTCGCGGCTGCTTCGCGGCGCTGCCTGGGTGGGGTTCCGGCTGCTCGCACGCGACCCCGAAACGGCATGCTTGGTTGGGTCCGTGGAATGGGTCCAGCACACGTGTGGACTCTGGGTCCAGCACGACGAGCCCATGACCGCATGTGCCTATGGCCAGCACTTCCCGATAGCGCGCCGCCCGAATACTCCGTTGGCGCTGGTCGCATGACTGCCACAGACAGCCGGCGAAGGTTCGTAGACGGGTACGACGAGCGCAACGACGCTACCGCCGTAGCTTCGCGGCTCGCTGCCGTGCTTGTCCGCGCTCGGCTCACGGAGCGATTTGGAGTGTCTGTGCACCGCATCCCTGTGTCCCGCACCAGCGAGGGTTGGGGCGTGTATCTCACAGACCGCGAGCCCGACCAGGACCCTCCCGCCGTACTCAGCTTCGGCACCCTCGCACGTCCCGAGCGCTACCGCCGGGCAGCGTGACCAACGCCCCGCCGTACTTCCATCATTGGAGGTGCGGCGGGGCTTTCCTCATGCGGGGATTAGTTCGGGCCGGACAGTCTCGCGTGCACGTTCGTACAGTCCTTGGACGTCATGGTTTCGGCTATGGGGGCGGATGAGGTTGAACATGTCCGTCATCCGCTTATCGATGCGCCCCGAGTTGACTAGCGGGTAATCGTCTAGCGCGAGCCCCCACGTCTTGCATGCGGCTTCGAGATGCCCCACGGCTAGTTGCCGCTCGGCGAGGATTGCCCGTTCCTTGACGCGCGTGCGCCGATAGATGCTGTACCGAAGTCGGTCCGATTCCTGCATGGCAGCAACAGCGCCGTGGACGTCTCCCATTTCGAACCGCACTTGGGCGGTGTGGTAGTTGAGTGAGGCGGGGTCGTACGAGCCGAACACCTTCCCATGGGACTCTGCCTTGTCCATGGCAACTTCGGCTTCCTGCAAGTACTTGCGCGCGGACCGGCGGTCCCCGATCTGTGCCGCTGCGTGTGCCTGCTGGCCGGCGAGGAAGGCGCGCATCCGGGGGCCAGCCTGCGGGGAGGAAGCTGCCGCAGCGTCCGCGAGCCGCATTGCCATCGGCCCTTGATTCAGGTCTACCGCTTGCACGCTCATGCCCCGAAGCGTGGTGCAGAACGTCAAGTGATCTTCCGATGCTCCTGCAAGCTCTAGCGCTTGGAGGTAGTAGCGCTGTGCTAGCCCGTGCAAACCCTCATCAACGGCCATGTAACCGGTGAGGTAGCAAAGATCGGACGCCGCGGACATCATTGCTTTCCGCACGTCCTCGGGGCCGCTCGCCCGTAGGAACGGCGCAACCGTGTTTACCAGGAAGGTTGCGGCAAGGGGACGAGCGGTCCGGCCCCCAAACTGATCGTCCATCGATGAGAGCTGTTCCGTCATGGCAGACACCGTGTGCACGTCAGACATGCCGATGCGGGTCCGGGTGCCCTTCTGCGCGGCTTCCATACGCCCCACCACATCCGGCCAGTCGGGGACTGTGAGTGCGACGGAGAACAGAGCGACGCTAAGCACGCTACGGCGGGAAGGGTCCATGTCCAGCCTTCCGAGATCAATGATCCCGTCAACCGTGCTGGACTGTGTTGCCTCCGTCCCTCTCTCGGGGGCCGGGAAGCTGACTTCCGCATACGTGACGGGCCGCCCGAGTCTCCGGGCGAACGCTTCCAAGATCAGTGGCCGGGCGTCATCGCGCGGCACGCTCCCGCTTAACCACTGGTGAACGGAAGGTGCACGGTACTGCTTCGGTGTGCCGCGCTCGGTCCCAACGCGGTTGATGGCTTGCGCACACTGCCGCAGCGTCCACCCGGTCTCGCGGAACAGGCGCTGTAGTCCTGTGTTCGGCTCGCTGGTGCCCACGGTCGTTCAACTCCCCATGCACGACTGCTTTAAGCGCTTAACGCTCTTAATCCTTGTGCGCTTCCCAACAGTACCGCTGGGCGTGATCAGGCGGTTGCCTAGAGCGAACAGACGGGTTCGCAGCGGAAGGGACATAGGCGAGTGAATACAGAGCCGGTACCGCCCTCCAGGGGTGCGCTGATCGTGGACACGAGCCGTAGCCGCGTCGGAGAGTTCCGCGGGGTCGCCGGCCCGTACTGGTCACTGCGGCCCATCGGTGGCGGAGCCGAGTGGGAAGCGGAGCCCAAGCATGTCCGCCCCGCCGACTCGATAGAGCGGCTGCTAGCCGACAACGCCCGAAGCCGGGGTGAGTTGCTGTGACCACCCCGACCCGCTTACCCGCTCGCTTCGCCCTTGCTGCGGGGGCTGCGGAGATCCGGTTACGGGCCCGTTTCCCTCGGATCATGACCGCGCTCACTCCGCAGCGGTACCGAGCCGAGCTGTTCGAGCTGGACCGGATCGCGACGGACCCTGACTCCCGAGCGTTGTTCCTCGCCGGGCTGGACGCTGCAATCGCGGAGCGTGCTTCCGCAGTGGCCGAGCTGGAAGCGTTCGCGGACGCCGTGGACGTGGCAGGCGAGACGCTGCAAGCCATGGTCCGCCCGAACGGGGAGCGTGCCGCATGACGGACACGTTCCAGTTCCGGGCCGAGGTGTACGCGGGAGACGCTGAGACGACCGTCTTTCTCGGGGGTCTCGATGTGCGGAGCGCTCGCCGGGCTCTCCGTTTTTTACGGGGCCAGGCACACCGGTTCGCCGATGCGCTGGACCCGTCCCCGTTCGCCGAGTGGGTACCGCCCCAAGCGCTTCAATCGGTCACGCACGCCAACAGGGACGCACCCGCCGAGCTTCGGTTTTGGGCCGAGGACGACGAGCACCGGGGCGACGCGTTCCACCAGCTCACCACGGGGCGCCCGTATGAGTTCCTGGCACATGACGACACCTGTTGGTTCGCGCTCACCGCTTACCCGCTGTTCGTTCCGAGTCCGCTTCCCGTCCGCGGGGTGCTTGCTCATGCCTGACCCCACAAGCCCCCGTCCTGGTCGCGTTCGCAGTGGCTCCCCCACGGGCGACCAGGATGGGTCACGACCCAAAGAGGAACCGTTGACGCGAGAGACACACGCGCTCGTTCCGCCCGCGACGCCCAATTCGGACCGTAGGCCCGAGTCATGGGGCGTGCCCCGGCAAGGGGCGGTGCTGCCCCCACGGCAGCGCTACCACCGATAAGCCCCCGTCCGGCTGCTCTGCACACAGGAAGGGGGGCAGCCGGACGGGTTCCACTGCGCGGCAACCGCCGCGTAGTAGCAGCAACCCTAGGAGATACATCGTGAACGTAGACGAGCTGTTCACTGGCGACCTGATCACCGGTGTGCCGAGCACGGACGCCGGTCTCATGGACAAGATGCCCGGCGGTGGCGACAACAACGGTGACCACTGCTCCGTGACCGCCTAACGGTCACCGGTTCCGTAGTGCGGCGGGGTGGGGCTGATCGAGCCTCGCCCCGCCGTTCGACTTTAAGGAGTGGTCAAGTGCTCTCACTGTCTCTACGCCTGCGGGATCTACGCGATCCGCGTTGGGTGCGCTTCGGCGACACGTGGTCCACGGGGTCCAGTTGGGTCAAGCCGGCGAACGTTGCCGCGCTGACGAACGTGTTCAACGACCAGCCCCCCGTGGCACACCTACTCGTCCGCGAGAACAAGGAAGATGACCCGGACTATCTGTCTCTCAACATGAGACCTGATGAAGTCCAGTTGGCCGCGGGAATGTTTGGCACGGCTCCGGTGTACCTTGTCGCCGCGGGGGACGTGCTGTACGGGTCATGGGATCTCGTGGACCTACGCCCCTACCTCCGCACGGACCGGCTTGTTCCTCGCGTGGTTGCGCGGACGCTAACGCGACAACACCGGTACACCGCGGACACGCTGTTTGAAGGGGTGTACCAGCTCACCGAGCGTGCTACCGCCGTGTTCAATGCTGCGGGGTTGTCCGTGCACTACCCGGAGCCCGCCGAGCACGTGCTAGAGCCCCGGACCCTCCGGCCCGGCATTGATCCGGTGGACATCTTCGGCAACCTGTTGACTCGGGTGGTTGCGGACGCTCCCACGGTGACCGGTCACGTTGGGGTGGAGCTGTCCGGCGGAGCCGACTCGGCGAACGTGGCGCTCTCTGTCCACGCGCACGACTTCCCCCGCGTGCACTCGTTCGGGTTGCTCATGGGTGGTTCTATCGGCACGGCACAGCGTGACAGGCGCGCGGCAATCTTGGAGTGCTGCGGGTTTCGGGACACGACGATTCCCGCACCGCAACACCCGCCGTTCGTGCCGGGGGGTGTCCGTTCGCTACGGCAGCCGCACGACCCTGCCGGGGCGTTCTACCAAGAGGCGTTTGACGTGTTGCGCGACCAGGCAGCCGCACGGCAATGCGAAGTGATGTTCACCGGAACCGGTGGCGACGAGATCAACGCGCACCACTCGCGGACCGACACCCGCTTGCCGGACCCGCCCTTGGTTCCGTGGCTCGGGAAGCGTTCCGTGGATGCGCTCGGGGACGTTGGCCAAGCGTTGGCACCCATGCCCATGCTGCCGCTCCCGAGCCTTATTGGCTTCGGGATGCATAACCCCGGATTCCTGCGGCGCGGCATCTGGCCCGTGTCCCCGCTCACCCATCCCCGAATCGTCCGGTTCATGGAACAGCTCCCGCACGAGCACAAGCGCGGTAAGGCCATGTTCCGCGCTCGTCTGCGCCGCGCGGGTCTGTCTCGCTCGGTCGCCAAGCCGGCGGAGCCCGAGAACTTCCTAGCGGTCATGGAGTCGGGACTACGCTCGTTTGGGCTGCCTGTACTGGACGACATGTTGCGGGGCTCGTTGCTCGTTGATCTCGGCTACGTTGACGGCAAGGCTCTCGCGCACGCCAGAGAGCACGCCGAGAGTGCCCCCACGGTCCCCGATCTGCTGTGCGACGTGCTCGCCCTGGAAGTCGGGTTGCGGACGCTGACATGACGAGCCCCGACACGGAAGCTAGGCGCATGGAAGATACGAACGTCTTCTACCGGCGACCCGGGCTCTATGACGCGGTGCAGTCGGACTCTGGCAGCGCGGAGACGTGTCAAGCGCTGATCGAACGGCACCGCCCCGACGCGCGCACGCTCGTGGATTTCGGGTGCGGGACCGGACGAGACGTCGAAATCCTTGCCAAGCGCTATGGGTGCGTGGGGGTTGATCTCCAACCCGGGATGGTGGAGTACGCCCGCCGTGTACGTCCGGGGCTGGACTTCCAGGTTGGGGACATGCGCACGGTGCGGCTCGGGAAGCGCATGGACGCTGTGACGTGCCTTGGAAACTCGCTCGCGTACGTCCATGACAACCGCAGCATCGGGCGCGTGTTCTCGACGTTCGCGGTTCACGCCCGTTCCGGGGGAATCCTGGTGCTCTGCTCGCCTGTATGGCCGACCACGCAGACCGAGCCGACCCAAGCCATCGTGAACACCCCGGACGGGCCCGCAACTGTCACCATCCGCTATGAGTGGGACCTACGAACCCAAATCAACACTCTGCGCCGGGAATGGGTTCTTGCGTCTGGGGAGCGGGCTTGCGATGACATCCAACGGCGAGTTCTGTTCCCTCGCGAACTAGAGCAATACGCAACGGCAGCCGGGTTCGAAATCGTGGACATGACGGATGGGGTCCGGACGGGGCTCGCTGGCCCCGTGGCGTACACCGTGGCTCGTCGTACGCACTGATTCCCCCTACCCGCACAGCGGGCTATGCGTCGCCCTGGTGCTCGCCCTCGCCGGCTCGCTCGGCAACAAAGCTGCCCCGACCCCACTCGGTCCGGACGAGCCCACGTTCCCGAAGCACCCGCACCGCACGGCGGGCAGTCTCCCGAGCCACCCCGAACCGCTCGCACAACTCGGCTTCGCTCGGAAGCGGGCTGCCCGGTACGTACTTGCCCGACGCGATATCAGCCGCGAGGGCATCCCGAACACGCATGTACGGGGCTCGCGGGGCGTTCGGATCGCTCGGGCTCTCTGGCATGGGGAGAGCGTAGACAACCCGCCAAACATGGGCGACTTAGACAGGCAGACGAGCTAGACAGGTAGACGAGTTAGACAAGTTGGCTTAGCGTGATTCTCCGAACACGAAAGCGCCCCGGAAGACCGCTTAGGACCGGTCCGCCGGGGCTCCGCCGAACAGCTTTATGGGAGCTGAACGACTCATGCGCAATCTTATCGGCCGCATCCTCGCTTGGGTGCTCTCCGCCCTCGCCCCTCGCCGGCCCGGACGCCACACCGCCGAATTCCTCGCCGAGCTGCCCAAGCCCGCCCCCGTGAACCCGTGGAACAAGCCGTGGCCCACACCGACCCCCGAGCACGTCCGAGCGCTCTACGCCCCGTTGCGCGGAGAAGACGTGGCACTCACCCGCCCGTACTGCCGCATGGATGCAACCTTGGAACTTGGCATCATCCGTGAGCGTCGCCGGGCTGCCGAACTTGCCTCACTCGGCGTGGACTACCCATATACGTACCCCGGAGCCCCATTCCCGGCTTCCGCGTTCGCCGCTGCGGGGGTGTCGGCATGAACGTTGAAGAACTGTTCCCGGTCGTCCTCGCGGGACGTGTCGCGCTCTGCGTCGAGTGCAAGACCGTCACGCGCGCCCCAATCCCCGTCCGCTACATACAGAGCAACAGCGGACCCGGAACGACCCTCTACGCCTGCCCCGAACACGCCGTGAAGCTCGGGGCGGGACCGACCCCCGAGGACGAACTACGGGCCCCGTAGTCGGACGGGCCTAAACAGCAAAACGCCCCGTGCGGCTTTGGTGCCGTGCGGGGCTCCCCGGTACTGCGGGACTCTCTGTCTCTCAGAACCGGTAGTTAGCAGTGTTGGGGTCGGTGAGCACCGTCCAGGAACCTCCCTGCTCCTCGACGTTCCGCACGACGCTCGCCCCCAGCCCCACCACCCTGGCCACCTCCGCCTCCCGGCGTCCGGGACCTGCGTGCAGATCCAGGTGGACGCGGTTCTTCACCGTCTTGGGCTCCGGTACGCGCTGGAACAGCAGCCGGCGCCCGAGACCCGTGCCGGACTTCTCCTCGTACGGATCGTCAGGGTGCCGGGCCGCCGCGAGGTCGCGCCAGGCGCGGCGGCCGTGTGCCTGGGTGGTCTGCGATTCGGGCACGGCCCCGATGCCGAGCAACTCCTCGATCAGGGGGCTGTTGTCCTCCACCAGGTATCCCAGCGCTTCCGCCCAGAAGCCGGCCTGGGCGTGCGGATCGGCTGCGTCGATGACGACTTTCCACTCCAGAGTCATGGCAACCGTTTATAGTGGTTACATGACCGAAGCGGCAAGGGACACGCCGGGGCTGGTGCTCCGGCCGCGGGAGGGGCGCCCCTTCCGCTTCGACCCGGGCGCTCTGTGCCTGGAGTTGCTGCCCACCGGCGGACTCGGGCGGTACGCGGTGTACGAGGTGCTCCACGAGCCAGCCGACCTGGTCCGCTGGGCGGGGGAGAGCCGGCTGCCCGCAGGTCTCGCGCTCTCCGTGAGCGCGGCGGAGCTGGAGCTCGCGCGCGAACTGCGCGCCGCGCTCTGGAGGCTGACCGGGAGCCGCGTGGAGGGGCGGGAGCCGGCTCCGGGGGACCTGGAGGCGGTCAACGCCGTGGCCGCCGCCCCGCCGCTGGTGGCCCGGCTCGGCGCCGACGGCCGCCGGGAGTGGGCGCCGGGGGCGACCGGCACCGGACTTCTGTCGACGGTCGCCCGCGACGCCGTGGACCTCCTCACCGGTCCGTTCGCCGAGCGGGTCCGGGTCTGCGAGGCCCATAACTGCGCGCTGCTCTTCGTCGACACCTCGCGCCCCGGCAGGCGGCGCTGGTGCGCGATGGAGCGCTGCGGGAACCGCCACAAGGTGCGGGCGCACCGGGCCCGCCGTACGGCTGCGGCACCCGCCGAAGAAGACGCGTGCTGAGCGTCTAAGTGGCGATCCTGGGCGCACCGGATTCCGGCGACGGCTCCGACGCCGCGTCAGGTGTTGCGTCCGGCGTGTCGGCCGGCGCTGCGTCCAGCGACGCTCCCGGAGCGGAGGCGGCGGCACTCGCCACCGCTGCGGCCAGCCGCACCGCCTGCGCCCTCGTCCGCCGTGCCTGCCGCAACGCGTCCCAGGTCAGCAACGTCAGCGCCAGCCACACCAGCGAGAATCCGGCCCAGCGCTCGGGCGGCATCGCCTCGTGGAAGTAGAAGATGCCGAGCCCGAACTGGAAGACCGGCGCCAGGTACTGCAACAGCCCCAGCGTGGACAGCGGTACGCGGATCGCCGCCGCGCCGAAGCACACCAGCGGGGCCGCCGTGACGATGCCCGTGGCGGCGAGCAGCACGCCGTGCCAGGGGCCTCCGGCCGTGAACGTCGCCTCGCCCGTGGCCCCCAGCCACAGCAGGAATCCGAGTGCGGGCAGGAAGAGCACCGCGGTCTCGGCGGCCAGCGATTCCAGGCCGCCCATGTTGACCTTCTTCTTCACCAGGCCGTACGTCGCGAAGGAGAACGCCAGCGTCAGCGAGATCCAGGGCGGTCGCCCGTACCCGATCGCGAGCACCAGCACCGCGGCGAATCCGGTCGCGACCGCCACCCACTGCGCGGGCCGCAGCCGTTCGCCGAGGAGCAGGACGCCCATCGCGATGGTGACCAGCGGATTGATGAAGTAGCCGAGCGAGGCCTCGACGACCTGGCCGTTGTTCACGGCCCAGATGTACAGCCCCCAGTTGACCGTGATGACGGCCGCGGCTATCGCTATGAGGCCCAGCTTGCGGGGCTGCCGCAGCAGTTCACCGATCCAGGCCCAGCGGCGTACGAGAAGAAGGGCGATGCCTACGACGCCCAGCGACCAGACCATCCGGTGGGCCAGGATCTCGACCGCCCCGGAGGGCTTCATCAGCGGCCAGAAGAGCGGGACGATTCCCCACATTCCGTATGCGCCGATTCCGTACAGCAGTCCTGCCCGCTGTTCGTTCTTCCCCTGCACGGGCCCTCCCGGCGTCCTCGTCGGCCCGGCGGCCGACCTGACGAAGGTAGCGCCGTCAGGGGTGCTGTGTCATGGCCGTCTCAGGGAAACGGTCATGACGTCCATGAACGGCTATGCTCTCCGGCTCATGGACGAGAGCGCTGAGAACGAGATGGTCGCCGTTCCGCCGGGGCGGGTGACGCTGTCCGACCGGCGTACGCGGCGCAGTTGGCCGGTGGAGCTCGCGCCCTACCTGCTCGCGGCGTTCCCGGTGACCCAGGGGCGGTACGCGGAGGTCACCGGCCTCCGGCCGGGCACCGCCAAGGGTGATCGCGTGCCCGTCGAGGGCGTCTCGTGGCTGGACGCGGTCGAGTTCTGCAACGCCCTGTCGCGCCAGGAGGGGTACGCGCCCGCGTACGCCGTCGAACCGGGCCGCCCAGAGGCCGTCGAGTGGGACCCCGCGGCCGACGGATACCGGCTGCCGACCGAGGCCGAGTGGGAGCACGCGTGCCGCGCCGGTACGGACGGGGCGAGGTACGGGCAGCTCGACGCGATCGCCTGGCACCGCGCCAACTCGGCGGAGCGCATCCACGAGGTGGGCGGCAAGGAGCCCAACTCCTGGGGTCTGTACGACATGCTCGGCAACGTCTGGGAGTGGTGCTGGGACGTCTACGACGCCGAGGTCTACGGCTCCTACCGGGTGCTGCGGGGCGGCGGCTGGTTCGACGAGCCCTGGAGCTGCCGGGCCTCGGTGCGGCGGCGCAGCCACCCCACCTTCCGGATCGACGACGTGGGATTCCGCGTCGCCCGGTCCGTACGGCCCTGACCGCCGCGACCCCGACCAAACGGGTCAGGCGCTCGCGACCGCTGCCTTCACCGTCTCCGCGAGCGGCGTCGTCGGCCGGCCGATCAGCCGGGCCAGCTCGCCGCTCGTCCCCGCGAGCAGCCCGCGGCCGATCGCCTCGTCGACATCGACGAGGATCGCCGCGAAGCCCTCGGGCAGCCCCGCGCCGACCAGGATCTCCTGGTGCACGGCGGCCGGGACGTTGTTGTACGCGATCTCCTTGCCGGCCGCCGCGCCGACCGTCGCCGCGTACTCCGCGAGGGACCAGGCGACATCGCCGCTCAGCTCGTACGCGGCGCCCAGGTGGCCCTCGCCCGTGAGCACCGCCGCGGCGGCCGCTGCGTAGTCGGCGCGGGCGGCGGATGCGACGCGACCCTCGCCCGCGTTGGCGACCACGGCGCCGTGCTCCAGGACCGGCGCCAGATTCCCCGTGTAGTTCTCCGTGTACCAGCCGTTGCGCAGGAAGGTGTACGGCAGCCCCGATTCGAGGATCAGCTGCTCGGTGGCCTTGTGCTCGGCGGCCAGCTCGAAGTCGGCCCCGGGCCCGCCCAGTACGCCGGTGTACGCGAGCTGGGCGACGCCCGCCGCCTTGGCCGCGTCGATCACGGCGGCGTGCTGCGGAGTCCGCCGGCCCACCTCGTTGCCGGAGATGAGCAGCACCCGGTCGCCGGCCCGGAAGGCTTCGGCGAGCGTCTCGGGGCGGTCGTAGTCCGCGATGCGCAGCTCGACTCCCCGCGCGAGGAGGCCGGCGGCCTTCTCCTTGTCACGGACGACGGCGGCGACCGACCCGGCGGGGACGGTGGCGAGCAGCTGGTCGATGACGAGGCGGCCGAGCGCTCCGGTGGCTCCGGTGACAACGATGCTCATGGGGGGCTGCTCCTTCGTGGTGCTTCTGATCCGTTACCGGCTTCGGGTCCTCACCTTACGGATGGTACTAACTCTGGGAAAGTACCCACTTTGAAGTAAGGTACTGGCATGACCGTTAGTCCGATGGACAGAATCCCCGACGTCAACCGGCAGATGTGCCCCTCCCGGCTGGTGCTGGAACACGTCACGAGCCGCTGGGGCGTCCTCGTGCTCGCCGCGCTGCTGGAGCGCTCGTACCGCTTCAGCGAGCTGCGCCGCAAGGTCGACGGGGTCAGCGAGAAGATGCTCGCCCAGACCTTGCAGACGCTGGAGCGCGACGGCTTCGTCGACCGGGACGCCAAGCCCGTGATCCCGCCGCGGGTGGACTACTCGCTCACCCCGCTCGGCAGGGAGGCCGCCGAGCAGGTGTGGGCGCTGGCGCGCTGGACGGAGAGCCGCGTACCCGCCGTACAGGCGGCTCGGGAGGCATACGACGAGGCCCGGAGCTGACCGTTCGGTCGGCCCCGGGCCTCTGGGTGACGCGTGGTGCGTGGTGGTGCGCCGGTCAGCCGACGACCGTCCAGGTGTCGCTGCCCGCGAGCAGCGCGCTCAGGTCGCCCTTGCCGTCCCGCTCGATGGCGGTGTCCAGCTGCTCCGACATCAGGGTGTCGTAGACCGGCCTGACGACACTGCGCAGCACCCCGATGGGGGTGTGGTGCAGGGTGTCCGGGTCGGCGAGCCGGGAGAGCGCGAAGGCCGTGGACGGCGACGCGGAGTGCGCGTCGTGGACCAGGATCTGCGACTGGTTCTCCTCGGTGACCGCGACCACCAACAGATCGCCGGTGACCGTGTCCCGTACGACACCCTTCGCGTCGTCCACGCCGAAGCGGATCGGCTGCCCGTGCTCCAGCCGGATCACCGCGTCCTGCGCCTGGTCCTTGTCTTTCAGGACCTCGAAGGCGCCGTCGTTGAAGATGTTGCAGTTCTGGTAGATCTCCACCAGCGCCGTACCGGGGTGGTCGGCCGCCGCGCGCAGCACGCTCGTGAGGTGCTTGCGGTCGGAGTCGACGGTGCGCGCGACGAAGGTCGCCTCCGCGCCGATCGCCAGCGACACCGGGTTGAAGGGCGCGTCCAGCGAGCCCATCGGCGTCGACTTGGTGATCTTGCCGACCTCGGACGTGGGGCTGTACTGGCCCTTCGTCAGCCCGTAGATCCGGTTGTTGAACAGCAGGATCTTCAGGTTGACGTTGCGTCGCAGCGCGTGGATCAGGTGGTTGCCGCCGATGGACAGCGCGTCGCCGTCACCGGTGACGACCCAGACCGACAGGTCGCGTCGCGAGGTGGCCAGCCCGGTCGCGATGGAGGGGGCGCGGCCGTGGATGGAGTGCATCCCGTACGTGTTCATGTAGTACGGGAAGCGGGAGGAGCAGCCGATGCCGGAGACGAAGGTGATGTTCTCCTTCGCCAGGCCCAGCTCGGGCATGAAGCCCTGGACGGCGGCGAGGACCGCGTAGTCACCGCAGCCCGGGCACCAGCGCACTTCCTGATCGGACTTGAAGTCCTTCATGGACTGCTTTGCCTCGGCCTTGGGCACCAGCTGAAGAAGCTCGTTGGTGTCAGGCATCGATGGCCTCCTTGAGAGCTGTGGCGAGCTGCTCGGCCTTGAACGGCATTCCGTTGACCTGGTTGAAGCTGTGGGCGTCGACCAGATACTTCGCCCGGAGCAGCATGGCCAGCTGACCGAGGTTCATCTCGGGGACGACCACCTTGTCGTAACGCTTCAGCACCTCGCCGAGATTCCTCGGGAAGGGGTTGAGGTGGCGCAGGTGGGCCTGGGCGATGGGCGCTCCGGCGGCCCGCAGCCGGCGTACGGCGGCGGTGATCGGTCCGTACGTCGAACCCCAGCCCAGCACCAGGGTCCTGGCGCCCGCGGGGTCGTCGACCTCCAGGTCGGGCACCTCGATGCCGTCGATCTTGGCCTGGCGGGTGCGGACCATGAAGTCGTGGTTGGCGGGGTCGTAGGAGATGTTGCCCGTGCCGTCCTGCTTCTCGATGCCGCCGATGCGGTGTTCGAGACCGGGCGTTCCGGGCACGGCCCAGGGGCGGGCCAGGGTGTGCGGGTCGCGCTTGTACGGCCAGAACACCTCGGTGCCGTCGGCCAGTTCGTGGTTGGGTCCGGTGGCGAACTGCACGCGCAGGTCGGGGAGCTGGTCGACCTCGGGGATCCGCCAGGGCTCGGAGCCGTTGGCGAGGTAGCCGTCGGAGAGCAGGAACACCGGGGTGCGGTAGGTCAGCGCGATCCGGGCGGCGTCGATCGCCGCGTCGAAGCAGTCGGCCGGGGTCCGCGGCGCCACGATCGGGACCGGGGCCTCGCCGTTGCGCCCGAACATCGCCTGGAGCAGGTCGGCCTGTTCGGTCTTGGTGGGCAGACCCGTGGAGGGGCCGCCGCGCTGGATGTCGACGATGAGCAGCGGCAGTTCGAGCGAGACCGCGAGCCCGATGGCCTCCGACTTGAGCGCCACACCCGGACCGGACGTGGTCGTCACCGCGAGCGAACCGCCGAACGCGGCGCCGAGCGCGGCGCCGATGCCCGCGATCTCGTCCTCGGCCTGGAAGGTCCGCACGCCGAAGTTCTTGTGCTTGCTGAGCTCGTGCAGGATGTCCGAGGCCGGGGTGATCGGGTACGAACCCAGATACAGCGGCAGGTCGGCCTGCTTGCCGGCGGCGATGAGCCCGTAGGAGAGGGCGAGGTTGCCGGAGATGTTGCGGTACGTGCCCGTGGGGAACGCCTGCGAGGCGGGAGCCACCTCGTAGCTCACCGCGAAGTCCTCGGTGGTCTCGCCGAAGTTCCAGCCGGCCCGGAAGGCCGCCACGTTCGCCTCGGCGATCTGCGGCTTCTTGGCGAACTTCTGCCGCAGGAACTTCTCGGTGCCCTCGGTCGGCCGGTGGTACATCCACGACAGCAGCCCGAGCGCGAACATGTTCTTCGAGCGCTCGGCCTCCTTGCGGGAGAGCCCGTACTCCTTGAGCGCCTCGACGGTCAGCGTGGTGAGCGGCACCGGATGGACGTTGTACGCCTCCAGCGACCCGTCCTCCAGCGGACTCGTCTCGTAACCGACCTTCGCCATCGGCCGCTTGGTGAACTCATCGGTGTTGACGATGATTTCGGCGCCGCGCGGCACGTCGGCGATGTTGGCCTTGAGTGCGGCCGGGTTCATCGCGACCAGCACGTTCGGCGCGTCGCCCGGTGTGAGGATGTCGTGGTCGGCGAAGTGCAGCTGGAACGAGGAGACGCCCGGCAGGGTTCCTGCGGGGGCCCGGATCTCGGCCGGGAAGTTGGGCAGCGTCGAGAGGTCGTTCCCGAAGGACGCGGTCTCGGAGGTGAAGCGGTCACCGGTGAGCTGCATGCCGTCACCGGAGTCACCCGCGAACCGGATGATTACCCGGTCCAGGCGGCGTACCTCTTTCTCGCCGGTGCCGCCCGCTGTGTCGGACACGGGGATTCGTTGTTCCCCGACGACAGCCTCACTGGCCTCGTCGGCCCTTTCGGCTGGGCTACTGACCTGGGTCACTGAACTGGACCTCCCTCGGGGCGGCGGCTCGGGATCGGCCGGCCCACCGGCGGTCCCGCAACCCACCCTACTTCGGTAAGGGTCGCCTTCCCTGGACCGATCATATGGTGGACTACATTTTGAGACGCGCGTTTGTCCTGGTTCGTCATAGTTAACAGGCCCCCCGGCCGTTCGTCGAAGACGCCGTGCGCTCATTCTTTGGATCTAGGACCTGCCGCAGGCCCCGGGCCCCTCGCCAGCATCTGACGAGGGGTCAGTCAATTTACGATTTCAGGTAGGTCAGGACAGCGAGAACCCGCCGGTGATCCCCGTCACTGGGAGAGAGCCCCAGCTTCAGGAAGATGTTGCTGACGTGCTTCTCCACGGCACCGTCGCTGACGACCAGCTGCTTCGCGACCGCCGAATTGGTCCGGCCCTCCGCCATCAGACCGAGGACCTCCCGCTCGCGCGGCGTCAGTCCCGCCAGCACGTCCTGCTTACGGCTCCGCCCCAGCAACTGCGCCACGACCTCGGGGTCCAGCGCCGTGCCGCCCTGCGCCACGCGGACCACGGCATCCACGAATTCCCGGACCTCGGCGACCCGGTCCTTCAGCAGATAGCCCACGCCCCGGGTGCTGCCGGCGAGCAGCTCGGTGGCGTACTGCTCCTCGACGTACTGCGACAGGACGAGCACCCCGATCTCCGGGTAGTCCTTGCGCAGCCGTACGGCTGCGCGCACGCCTTCGTCCGTGTGCGTCGGCGGCATCCGTACATCGGCGACCACGACATCGGGAAGCGTCTCCTGCGCGGCGAGATCCGCAATGGTCTTGAGCAGTGCCTCGGCGTCTCCCACCCCCGCGACGACGTCATGCCCGAGATCGGTCAGAAGCCGGGTGAGTCCTTCCCTGAGCAGCACCGAATCCTCGGCGATGACCACCCGCACCCTGTCCTCCACGACGCTGTGTCCCCCCACTGCTGATGTGTACGCGCCGACACGCGTCCCGTGACGCATGCCCCGCCCCTTGCGGGGTCCAGCATCCCAGCATCGGCGTCCCGATGGGCCGAGCGGAGGCACTTTCGGGCCGGGCGTCCGGACGGGGGTTCGAGGGGTACGGGGGAAATGGCCGGAGGGGTACGCGGGAAATGGCTGATTCCGCCCCGCCGCGGCAGAACGGAATCAGCGCCACCGGGCCGGGGCCGGTTCAGCCCCGCCAGGGCAGCTCGGCCGTGACCTTCGTCGGGCCGCCGGCCGGGGAGTCGACGACCAGGATGCCGTCCACCGCGTCCAGCCGCTCGGTCAGACCGGCCAGCCCGCTGCCGGCCGTCGCGTCGGCGCCGCCCCGGCCGTTGTCGGTGACCTGGAGCATCAGCCTGTTCGCCGAGCGCCACACATCCACCGAGGCACGGGTGGCGTACGCGTGCTTGCTCACGTTCTGCAACAGCTCCGACACCGTGAAGTACGCGATGCCCTCGATCGCCTGGGCGGGCCTGGAGTCCAGGTCCACGGTGACCTTCACGGGGACGGTGCAGCGGGAGGCGATGGCGGAGAGCGCGGCGTCCAGGCCACGGTCGGTGAGGACGGCGGGGTGGATGCCGCGTGCGAGGTCGCGCAGTTCCTGGAGGGCGACCTTCACTTCTCCGTGGGCCTCGTCGACCATGCGGGCGGCTGCTTCGGGGTCCTCGGTCAGCTTCTCCTTCGCCAGGCCCAGATCCATGGCGAGGGCGACGAGGCGTGCCTGGGCGCCGTCGTGCAGATCGCGCTCGATGCGGCGCAGGTCGGCGGCGGCCGTGTCCACGACCACACCCCGGTCCGACTCCAGCTCGGAGACCCGGGTCGCCAGCTTGGACGGGCCCAGCAGACCGAGCACCATCAACCGGTCCACGGTCGTCAGACCACGGATGATCCACGGCGTGACCATGACGAGGGCCAGCCCCACGGCGCCGGTCACCACCAGTTCGAAGGGGGAGTCGAGGTAGATGTGATGGCCCCGGTCTCCGTACAGCTGGATGCCGTCGACCCCCGCGTACACCGGGAAGATCCACTGCCACAGCGGGTAGGTGAAGGCAGCCCACCCGTACGCCCAGAACGTCAGCGAGACGGAGAAGGCGAACACGGCCCACGGGAAGTGCAGCAGCGCGTAGAGCAGATGCCGCCAGGACACACCGCTCTTCAGGACCGCGCCGACCCAGGACATCAGGCCGCCCGTCCCCCGCACCGGCGCGGGGTCGGCCACGTCCAGCTTGAGCAGTCCGCGCGCCCGGGTGCGCTCCATCGCGCCGAAGCCGCGGCACATGGCAAGACCGGCCGCGAGTATCGGAACTCCGAGGAAGGTGATCAGCATGCCGATGCCCAGCGAGGTCATGGTGATCGCGAAGCAGAACAGCACCGTGCTGATCGGGAAGCTCAGCATCAGATAGCCGAACTCGCGCCAGGTCCGCCCCTCGAAGGGTGCGCGCAGCGCGGCGGGGAAGAAGTGCTTCGCCGGGGGATGCTCCCCGAAGCCGGACCCGGACCTCTGGTGGTCCCGCGTGTCCGGTCCGTATGCCGTGGCCATGGGTGCCGTCCGTTTCTACTCGGCTTCTTCTCAGCGAGCGCTGTCTGTCTCAAGAGTGCTGTGCCGGAGGGTCGCGCACCATGAGGGCGGTCGCCGTATCCGGCCGGGGGTTTTCCCCACCCCGGGGTACTCCGTACTGCTACTTCTTCTGCTGCGCCTTCTGCGCCACCGCTTCCACACGGTCCACGCGGTCCCGCCACGGCAGCTCCGCCGTGACCGTCGTCGGACCGCCCGCCGGGGAGTCGAGGACGAACATCCCGTCGACCGCCCCGAGCCGCTCCGCGAGCCCCGCCATCCCCGTACCGCCGTCCATCCGCGCGCCACCGGCCCCGTCGTCCTGCACCTGGATCAGCAGCCGGTCTCCGGACCGCCACACATCCACGGACGCCAACCGGGCCCCACTGTGCTTGCTGACGTTCTGCAACAGCTCCGACACCGTGAAGTACGCGATCCCCTCGATCGCCTCCGCCGGCCGCCCCGGCAACTCGACGCCCACCTTCACGGGGACGGTGCAGCGGGAGGCGATGGCGGAGAGTGCGGCGTCCAGGCCACGGTCGGTGAGGACGGCGGGGTGGATGCCGCGTGCGAGGTCGCGCAGTTCCTGGAGGGCGACCTTGACCTCGCCGTGGGCCTCGTCGACCATGCGGGCGGCTGCTTCGGGGTCCTCGGTGAGCTTCTCCTTCGCCAGGCCGAGCCCCATGGCGAGGGCGACGAGGCGTGCCTGGGCTCCGTCGTGCAGATCGCGCTCGATGCGGCGCAGGTCGGCGGCGGCGGTGTCCACGACCACTCCCCGGTCCGACTCCAGCTCAGCGATCCTGCGTTCCAGTTCGTCCGAGGGGGAGAGCAGCCCCCGCACCATGGCCCGGTCCGCATTGGTCAGGCCCCGGGCGATGAAGGGGAGCACCGGCCACAGCACGAACAGGCTCACCAGCGTGATGGTGAACGTCAGTACGCCCCAGGGCAGCCGGATGAACGCGTACAGCAGGGAACGCCACCCCACCGGGTCCTTCAGCCCCGCCCACAGCCAGGAGAAGAAACCCTTCTCCCGACGGCCGCGCGTGATCGCGCTCGGCTCGTCGATCCGCACCCCGAGCATCCCTCGCGCCCGGCCCCGCTCCATCCGGCCGATCCAGCGGGCGCCCTGGAGCCCCGCCACGAGGAGCGGCAGGCCGACGACGGTGACCGAAAGCCCCACGCCGACACCGATCATGAACACTGTGTAAACAAAACCGGCGATCGCCATCGGGAGATTGGCCAGGAGGTAGGCGATCTCCTTCCAGGTCCACGGGTCTAGGGCGAAGCGCGCGGGCGGCGGCCGGTCGTTGTCCGGCACATCGGGGCTCATGGTCATACGCTCCAGCCTGCCGGGCGCGACCTGCGCACGCCATGGGGTACATGGGTGGGGTGAAGTAGGGATAACCCCACCGTTGTCCGACGCGGCTGCTTACCGTCCCTTTAGCAGGGCCTAGACTCCCGTGCGTACAGATCGTCGAACAGGTTCGAGGGAGCGAGGGGCGGACGTGGAAGACGTGCGGGGCATGCCGGAACCGACCGTTCTCGCGTCGGAGTACTTCGAGAGCTATTCAGTGGTCGGACTGCTCGCCCTCATCGGCGTGCTGTTCGTCGCCGTCGCCTTCGGGGCCGGCCGACTGCTCAGGCCCGTGGTCCCGACGCCGGAGAAACTCCTCACCTACGAGTGCGGTGTCGATCCCGTGGGAGAGGGCTGGGCACACACTCAAGTCCGTTATTACGTCTACGCCTTCCTGTACGTGATCTTCGCCGTCGACTCGATCTTCCTTTTCCCGTGGGCGACGGTATTCGCCGCACCCGGATATGGGGCGACGACGTTGGTGGAAATGTTCATCTTCCTCGGCTTCCTGGCCGTAGGACTGCTCTACGCATGGAAGAAGGGCGTCCTCGAATGGGCGTGACGAGCGAACCGCAGCCCGGACCCGTCGCGCTGCCGGACCCGACACTGCTGGAGCCCAAGCGGCTCGGCGTGCTGTCCCGGCTCGCGCCCGAACCCATGAAGGTGGTCCTGAACTGGGGCCGCCGCTACAGCCTCTGGGTCTTCAACTTCGGGCTCGCCTGCTGCGCCATCGAGTTCATCGCCGCGTCCATGGCGCGGCACGACTTCATGCGGCTCGGCGTGATCCCGTTCGCTCCGGGCCCCCGCCAGGCCGACCTCATGGTCGTGTCCGGCACGGTGACGGACAAGATGGCCCCGGCCGTCAAGCGCCTGTACGAGCAGATGCCCGAGCCGAAGTACGTCATCTCCTTCGGGGCCTGCTCCAACTGCGGCGGCCCCTACTGGGACTCGTACTCCGTGACGAAGGGCGTCGACCAGATCATCCCGGTCGACGTGTACGTACCGGGCTGCCCGCCCCGCCCGGAGGCCCTGCTCCAGGGCATCATCAAGCTCCAGGAGAAGATCGCCCGCGAGTCGCTCGCGGAGCGGTACGGCAAGGCCGACGCGGGCCGCCCTTCCGCCGCGGCACTCCGCAGCGGCTTGGTTACGCCCCCGACGGCTCCGGGGGAGGACCCCCGGTGAACGGGAACGCGAACGCTGCCGACACCTACGACCGTCTCCCGGACGCCGTCACCGAGATCTTCGGCCCGGACGCCACGGCCGAGCACGCCTACGACCTGCTGACCGTGGACGTCCCGCCGGCCTCCTGGACCGCCGCCCTCGAAACGGCCCGGGACGAACTGGGCCTCAGCTACTTCGACTGGCTCAGCGCCGTCGACGAAGCGGGCACGGGCTTCCGGGTCTGCGCCCACATCGCGGCACCCGGGACCGGAAGGGTGCGACGCCTGCTGCTCCGCACGACGGTCCCGCACGACGCCCCCTCCCTCCCCACGGCCATCGGCATCTACGCGGGCGCCGACTGGCACGAGCGCGAGACGCACGAGATGTTCGGCATCGCCTTCGAGGGCCACCCGCACCTGGTCCCGTTGCTGCTGCCCGAGAACTTCGAGGGCCACCCGCTGCGCAAGGACTTCGTCCTCGCGGCCCGGGTCGTGAAGGCGTGGCCCGGCGCGAAGGAGCCGGGCGAGTCCGAACACGGCGGCCCCAAGCGGCGCACCATGCTGCCGCCCGGAGTCCCGGACCCGAACGAGTGGGGCCCCCTGAAGGGCCAGCTCCCACCCGCCCCGTCCCGTCCCGCCAGGGCAGCGCGCCCGGCAGGCGAACGCCCGGCCCGCCGGGCCGCCCCCGCGGCAGAGGGCGTACCCACGACTCCGCCGCCCGCCGCGCGCCGCACGCGCAGTGTGTCCGAGGGCTCGGCGAGCCAGGCCCCGGAACCGACGCCGCGAACCCCCGACGCGCCCTGGCACGAGCCCCCGGTTCGGGAAGGGGAGGGTAAGGGAGAAGCCCAGCGCGGCGCCACGCCCGAGCCGACGCCCGAGCCGACGCCCGAGCCCACGCCCGCTGAGCCCACGCCCGCTGAGCCCACGCCCGCTGAGCCCACGCCCGCCGAATCCCCCACGCCCCCCGACGCCGAGAACGACACCCAACCACCCCCCGCCGGAGGCGATCCCGCGTGAACGACGTACTCGACGTCGCCCTCCGGCTCCTCATCGTCTTCGCCGTGTTCATGCTCGTCCCCCTCATCGTGGGACAGACCGAGCACAAGGTGATGGCCCACATGCAGGGCCGACTGGGCCCCATGTACGCGGGCGGCTTCCACGGCTGGGCCCAGCTCGCCGCGGACGGCGTGAAGTTCGTGCAGAAGGAGGACATCGTCCCGGCGCAGGCCGACCGACGCGTCTTCCAGCTCGCACCCGCCGTCGCCCTGCTCCCGTACCTCCTCGTGCTCGTCGCCATCCCGATCGGCCCCAGCGAGGGCGCGGTCGGCCAGGTCGTCGACGCGGGCATCTTCTTCGTGCTCGCCGTGATGGGTGTCGGCGTGCTCGGCTCGCTCATGGCGGGCTGGGCATCGGCCAACAAGTTCTCCCTCCTCGGCGGCCTGCGGACCGCCGCGCAACTGCTCGCGTACGAGCTGCCGATGCTGCTCGCCGCCGCCTCCGTGGCCATGGCCGCGGGCACGGTCTCCCTCCCCGGCATCCTCAACGCCTTCGAGTGGTGGTGGCTGCCCTGGCAGATCGTCGGAGCCCTGGTCTTCTTCGTGGCCGGCCTCGCCGAACTCCAACGCCCCCCGTTCGACATGCCGGTCGCCGACTCGGAGATCATCTTCGGTGCCTACACCGAGTACACCGGCCTCCGTTTCGCCCTGTTCCTGCTCGCCGAGTACGCGGGCATCGTCGTGCTGTGCGGACTGACCACCGTCCTCTTCCTCGGCGGCTGGCACGGCCCGCTCGGCGCCGACGGACTCGGCTGGGTCTGGACCCTCCTCAAGACGGCCGTCCTCGCCTTCGTCGTCATCTGGCTGCGTGTCACCTACCCCCGACTCCGCGAGGACCAGTTGCAGAAACTCGCCTGGACCACGCTCATCCCGCTCGCCCTCGCGCAGATTGCGCTCACCGGCATCGTGAAGGTGGCGATCAACTAATGCCTCCGATCCCCGGCTCGGGCCTGGCCAAGGGCCTGGCCGTCACCCTGCGGACGATGACGAAGAAGACGGTCACCGCGCAGTACCCGGACGTCCAGCCCGAACTGCCGCCCCGCAGCCGCGGCGTCATCGGACTGTTCGAGGAGAACTGCACGGTCTGCATGCTCTGCGCCCGCGAGTGCCCCGACTGGTGCATCTACATCGACTCCCACAAGGAGACGGTGCCCGCCGCCGCACCGGGTGGCCGCGAGCGCAGCCGTAACGTCCTCGACCGCTTCGCGATCGACTTCGCCCTCTGCATGTACTGCGGTATCTGCATCGAGGTGTGCCCCTTCGACGCGCTGTTCTGGTCACCGGAGTTCGAGTACGCGGAGACGGACATCCTCGAACTCACCCATGAGCGCGACAGGCTCCGCGACTGGATGTGGACCGTGCCGGAGCCGCCCGCGCTCGACCCGGGAGCCGAGGACCCGAAGGAGCTCGCCGCCGCACGCAAGACGGCGGAAAAAATGAAGGCCCAGCAGACCGAAGAGGCCGAACAGACCCAGGAACCCCGACAGGAGGGCCAGGAGTGACCCTCGCAGCAGCCGCGGCCCACCCCGGGTTCCTCTCCCCGACCGGAGTGGAGATCGCCTTCATCCTGGTCGGCCTCGCCACCTTCGGCGCAGCCGTCATCACCGTCACGACCAAGCAGCTCGTGCACGCCGCGCTCTGGCTGGTCGTGGCGCTCGGCGGCATCGCCGTCGAGTACCTCCTGCTCACCGCCGAGTTCATCGCCTGGGTGCAGGTACTGATCTACGTCGGTTCCGTGGTCGTCCTCCTCCTCTTCGGGCTGATGCTCACCAAGGCCCCCATCGGCCGCTCCCCGGACGCCGACTCCGGCAACCGCTGGGTCGCCCTCGCCGTGGCCGCCGCCGCTGCCACCGCCCTCGTCTGGGTGGTCGTGGACGCCTTCCGGACCACCTGGATCGACCTCGAAGGACCGGCGCAGGGCTCCACCGGCGCGACCGGAGAGTTCCTCTTCCGGCACTGGGTGCTGCCCTTCGAAGCGCTCTCCGTCCTGCTGCTCGCCGCCCTCATCGGCGCGATCGTCCTGTCCCGCAAGGACCGAGAGGACAAGAGCTGATGCACCTCGCCTATCCCGCCGTGCTCGCCGCCCTCCTCTTCTGCACCGGCCTGTACGGAGTCCTCGCCCGCCGCAACGCGATCCTGGTCCTGATGTCCGTCGAGCTGATGCTCAACGCCGTCAACCTCAACCTGGTCGCCTTCGACGTCTGGCTGCGCGAGGCACTCCACTCCGGCCAGGCGCTCACCCTCTTCACCATCGCCATCGCCGCAGCCGAGATCGGCATCGGCATGGCGATCGTCCTCGCCGTCTACCGCAACCGCGGCAGCTCCGACGTCGACCGTCTCCGCGACACCGCGGAGACCGACGCCGCCGAGGCGCTCCCCGGTGACGAGGACATCCACGGCACCGAAGACCAGGCCACTGCTCCGGCAGGGAAGGCAAAGAAGGCTGAGGCCACCGCGTGACCACCACGACCCTCGCCGCCCTCGTCCCCCTCCTCCCCTTCCTGGGCGCCGCCGCCGGACTGCTCATGGGCAGGACCGCCCCCGGCTTCGTACGCCCCCTCGCCGTACTGCCCACGTTCGCAGCCGCCGTCATCGCCGTCGTCGTCGCCGCGCGTCAGGGCGGTGGCCGGGCCATCGACGCCGCCACCCAGCTGACGCCCACCGGCTCCGTACCGATCGACCTCGCCCTGCACCTCGACGGCTTCGCCGTCCTCGTGGCCGTGCTGGTCGGACTCGTCGCCACGTGCGTGCAGATCTACTCGACGGCCTACCTGCGCGACGACCCCCGCTACCCCTCGTACGCGGCGCTGGTCTCGCTCTTCACCTCCGCGATGCTGCTCGTCGTCTACTCCGGCGACCTGATGGTGCTCCTGGTCGGCTGGGAGATCATGGGCATCTGCTCGTACTTCCTCGTCGGCCACTACTGGGAGACCCCGGAAGCCCGCGCGGCCTCCCTCAAGGCCTTCCTGGTCACCAAGCTCGGCGACGTCCCCTTCCTCATCGGCCTGTTCGCGCTCGCCGCCGACACCGGCACGTTCCGCATCACGGGCATCCTCGGCGCCGTCGCGAACGGCGGCCTCGACCACCCCACCGTCATCGCCCTGCTGCTCCTCGCGGGCGTCGCGGGCAAGTCCGCGCAGTTCCCCCTGCACACCTGGCTGCCCGACGCGATGGCCGGCCCCACCCCCGTCTCCGCGCTCATCCACGCGGCGACGATGGTCGCCGCGGGGATCTACTTCGTGGCCCGGCTCCTCCCCGTCTTCGCCGCATCCGGCGCGGCCCTGGTCGTCCTCTCCGTGATGGCCGCCGTCACGATGATCGGCTCGGGGCTCGCCGCGCTCGCCCAGGACGACATCAAGCGCGTCCTCGCCTACTCGACCATCGGCCAGCTCGGCTACATGTCGGGCGCCCTGGCCGTCGCCGACCGCGGCGCCGCCGTCTTCCACCTCATCTCGCACGGTGCGTTCAAGGCCGTCCTCTTCCTCGCCGCGGGCGTCGTCATCCACGCCGCCGGGACCAACTCACTGGCCGCCATGTCCCGCATGGGCGGCCTGACGAAGCGCATCCCGGACGCGTACTGGACGATGACCGTCGCCCTCCTCGCGCTGGCCGCCATCCCGCCGTTCGCCGGCTTCTTCTCCAAGGAAGCCGTCCTCGTCGCCGCCGAGCACTCCGCCTTCGGCGACCGTGACGTAGCCCCGGCCGCCGCGGGCTGGGTGATCCTGGTCGCCGGACTGCTCGCCGCGGTCCTCACCGCCGCCTACGCCACCCGCCTCTGGCTCCTCGCCTTCAAGGGACGCGGCGCCGAGGTCCCCGACCACGGCAAGCAGCCCGTCGCGATGACCTCCGTCCTCTGGCTCCTCGCCGTGCCCACCATCGGCTTCGGACTGACCGTCGGGGTGATCACCGACTGGTTCGACGGCCACGCCCTCACCCCGTCCGTCACCACCGCCGTCCTCTCCACCGGCGTCGGTCTCGTCGGCGGACTCGTCACCTACGGCGCCTGGCGGCACACCACCGCCCTCGCCGCCCGCACCCCCGTCGGCATGGTCGTGGCCCACCCCGACGCCGAACCCGCGCTCGTCGAGATCGAGGCACTGTCCGCGCACACGGCCGCCTATGGCGCCGCCGGTGACGCCCCCGACCCCGCCGACCCCGGCCGTCTGCTCCTCGGACAGCTCCACCACCACGCCGCCGCCGGCTTCCACCTCGACGCGCTCTACGCGACGCTCTTCGTCCGCCCCGTCGAGGCCGCCGCCCGCCTGGTCCGCTTCCTGGACCGCGAGGTGGTCGACACCTACGTACGCGGCTCCGGCACCGGCGCACGCTGGCTCGGCACCGCCGTCCGCCGCGCCCAGACCGGCAACGTGCAGACCTACCTCAGCGCACTGCTGGCCGGTTCCTTTGTCCTGGCGATCGCCGCCGTCGTGTTCGCCAACATCAACGCCGGGTCGTGAGCCGTGATCGATATCAGCGAATCCGTGATGCAGTTCCTTCTCGCGTTCATCGTCGTCGGCCCGCTCCTCGGCGCCGCCGCGGCCCTGCTCCCCGCCCCGCCCGGACTGAAGGGGAAGAACCCCGGCCAGGCCGTGCTCCGCCACGGCGTGACCATCACCGGCGCGATCCTTCTCGCGGCGATCGTCCTGGCCATCGGCTTCGACCACGACCAGCCGTCGAGGATGCAGGCCAGCACGGACATCAGCTGGATCCCGGCGCTCGACGTCCGGATCCACCTCGGTGTCGACGGCATTTCGCTCCCCCTCCTCGTACTGACCGCGCTGCTGACCTTCCTCTGCGCGCTGTACAGCTACTACAAAATGCCCGCGGGCCCCTCCCCGAAGGCATTCGTCGCCCTGGTCCTCGTACTCGAATCCGGCACCCTCGCGACCTTCGCCGTACTCGACCTGCTGCTGTTCTTCCTGGCCTTCGAGATGGTCCTCATCCCGATGTACTTCCTCATCGCCCGCTGGGGCGGCGAGAGGAAGCAGGCCGCCGCCTGGAAGTTCATCCTCTACACACTGCTCGGCTCGGTGATCATGCTGCTGGGCCTGCTCCTCATCGGTCTGAAGAGCGGCACATTCGACATGGTGGCACTCGCCACTGACAACGGCCGTGGACTCACCACATCCGTGCAGGTCATCGCCGTACTGGCCATCGGGATCGGCCTCGCCGTGAAGACCCCGATGTGGCCGCTGCACAGCTGGCTCCCCGACGCCCACACCGCCGCCCCGACCGTCGGCTCGGTCCTGCTCGCCGGCGTCCTGCTGAAGATGGGCACATACGGATTCGTCCGCATCCTGCTCCCCATCACCCCCGACGGGATGCGGACCTTCGCGCCCTACCTCGCCGCGTTCGCGGTCGTCGGCATCATCTACGGATCGCTCGCCTGCCTCGCCCTCGTGCGCACCGGCGCCAAGGGCGACCTCAAGCGTCTGATCGCCTACTCCTCCGTCGGCCACATGGGCTTCGTACTCCTCGGCATCGCGACCATGACCCCCACCGGGGTCAACGGCGCGCTGTTCGCCAACATCGCCCACGGCCTCATCACAGGACTGCTGTTCTTCCTGGTCGGCGCGGTCAAGGACCGGTACGGCACCGCCGACCTCGACACCCTCGCGGGCGCGACCGGCGCAGCGCTCTACGGCCGGGCCCCCCGCCTCGGCGCCCTCCTCGCCTTCGCCGCCGTCGCCTCGCTCGGCCTCCCCGGCCTCGCCGGCTTCTGGGGCGAGATGCTCACGCTGTTCGGCGCGTTCGACCCCGCCGAAGGGCTCAGCCGCCCCGCCTTCCTCACCTTCATGGCGATCGGCGCCTTCGGCACCCTCCTCACCGCCGCGTACATGCTGCTCGTCGTACGCCGCGTGTGCATGGGCGAGCCCGCCAAGCACCAGCAGCAGCCCCACATCGCGGACATCCAGACGTACGAATTCGCCGCCTGGACCCCGCTCGTCGCCCTCACCGTCCTCGCCGGACTCTGGCCCGCCGTCCTCCTCGGCCTCACCGACCCGGCCGTGCAGAAGCTCCTCGCAGGAGGCAAGTCGTGACCGCAGCCGTCGTCACCACCGCGGCCGAGAGCACCACAAGCCTCGTCCAGTCCGTCGACTGGCTCGCGATCGCGCCCCCCGTCATCGCCGCCGCGGTGGCCCTCGGGGTGCTCGTCGCCGACCTCTTCATCGCCGAACGGCACAAGCCGCTCCTCGGGTACGCGACCATCGCAGGACTCGTCGCGGCTCTCGCCTTCCTCGTACCGCTGCGCGACGGTGACCGGTCCACGTTCTGCGTCACCGGCCCGTCAGACGCGTGCAGCTACACCGCCGACCACTTCGCCCTCGTCATCCAGGCCCTCGTACTCGGCGGCGCCCTGCTCACGGCGCTGCTCTCCCTGGACGACACCCGCAAACTCCCCGCGGGCGAGTACTGGTTCCTCCTGCTCTCGTCCGCGGCCGGCGCGGCCCTCCTGCCCGCCTCCCGCGACCTCGCCACGCTCGTCGTCGCCCTCGAAGTCGCCTCGCTGCCCGCGTTCGCACTCGTCGGCATCAAGCGCGGCGACCGGCGTTCCTCCGAAGCGGCGCTGAAGTTCTTCCTGTCCTCCGTCGTCGCCACCGCCGTCATGCTCCTCGGCGTCAGCTTCGTGTACGCGACGACCGGCACCATGTACCTCACCGAGATCGCGGCCCGTCTCGACGACGTGCCGGGCCAGTTCGACACCCTCGCCAAGGCCGGTGTCGTCCTCACTCTCGTCGGATTCGCGTTCAAGACGGCCGCCGCCCCGTTCCACTTCTGGGTCCCCGACACCTATGTGGGCGCGCCGCTGCCCATCGCCGCGTACCTCTCCGTCGTCGGCAAGGCGGTCGGTTTCTCCGGCCTCATCCTCGTCACGGTGATCGCGTTCCCGTCGTACGCCGACGTCTGGGGACCGGCCGTCGCCGTCCTCGCCGCGCTCACCATGACCATCGGCAACGTCGCCGCCATCCGCCAGAGCGCCACGCGCGCCCGCAGCGCCGTACGCCTGCTCGCGTGGTCGTCCGTCGCCCAGGCCGGCTACCTCCTGGTCCCGATCGCGGCCGCCGCGTACTCCAGCGACGAACAGATCGGCTCCACCGTCGCGTACGCACTGATGTACGCCGTCGTGAACCTCGGCGCCTTCGCGGTGGCCGCCCTGGTGGCCCGTACGCACCCGGGCAACCGGATCTCCGACTACCGCGGCCTGTACGCCTCACGTCCCCTCGCCGCGCTCGCGATGGGCTTCTTCCTGCTCTGCCTGGCCGGTCTGCCGCCCGGCATCATCGGCCTCTTCGCCAAGGTCACCGTGTTCTCGGCGGCCGTGGACGCGGGGCTCGGCTGGCTCGCGGTCGTGATGGCCTTCAACGTGGTGATCGCTCTCTACTACTACCTCCAGTGGACCGCGATCCTCTTCCGGGCCCCGGAGGCCACGGAAGCCACCGAAGGCGGCACAGAGGCCGCCCCGGCCCCCGTCGCACGCAGGCTCCGCGCCCCGGCGCCCCTCACCACCGCGATCGTCCTCACCACTCTCGTCGGCATCGTCCTCTCCGGCGCCCCGCAACTGGTACTCAGGTTCGCCGCCGTCAACCTCTTCTGACCCGGCGAACGACCCGTCCAAGATCGGTTTGCCCGGAGCAGCCGGCACACGGCATGGTCTTGCCTGCATACGTCACGTATTGAGCAAGAGGAGAGCAGAGCGGTGCTGAACGGCTTCAAGGACTTCATCCTGCGCGGGAACGTCATCTCGATGGCCATCGGTCTGGCCGTCGGAGCGGCGTTCACGGCCGTCGTCACCGGCTTCAGCAACGCGTTCATCGTCCCGCTGATCGGCCTCGTCACCCGTGGGACCGGAGACTTCAGCAAGGCCACCTTCACCGCAGACGGCGTGACGTTCCCGTACGGCCTCTTCATCAGCGCCGCCATCGCCTTCATCATCACCGCCGCGGTCCTCTACTTCTGCGTCGTCGTCCCCATGGCCAAGGTCCAGAACCGCTTCACGGCCAAGGAGGAGGAGCAGAAGGCCGACATCAAGGCCGCTCTGCGCGACTGCCCCCGCTGCTTCTCGGAGATCCCGGCCGTCGCCTCCCGCTGCGGTCACTGCACCAGCGAGGTCGAGCCCGACCACGAGGCCCTGGCGCTCGCGGGTCTTCCCGCTCCGCGCTGAGACAGTCGCGAGTACGCCCTCCGAACACAGCACAGGCAGCGGCCCGCCACCCGGACGGCCCATGCCCGCGCCCGCGCGCACAAGGGAACTAGCTCTCCTCGCCTGGCGTTGACCAGTACGGGAGGCTCCACTGGGGAGTGGAGCACCACCAAGCAAAGGGTTCCCCTGCCGCACCATCTGGAGGGCGTACCGTGCACCGCCGGCACAACGGGCTGAGAACCGCCGTACTCCTCGGGGGCCTGTCAGCACTCATCATCGTCATCGGCAGCTTCTTCGGCCGTACGGGCCTGATCGTGGCCCTCGTCGTCGCGATCGGCACCAACGCCTACGCGTACTGGAACAGCGACAAGCTCGCGCTCCGCGCCATGCGGGCCAGGCCCGTCAGCGAGTTCGAGGCGCCGCAGCTCTACCGCATCGTCCGTGAGCTCTCGACCGCCGCCCGGCAGCCCATGCCCCGGCTCTACATCTCCCCGACCCAGGCACCCAACGCGTTCGCCACCGGCCGCAACCCGCGCAACGCGGCCGTGTGCTGCACCGAGGGCATCCTCCAGATCCTCGACGAGCGCGAGCTGCGAGGGGTGCTGGGGCACGAGCTGAGCCACGTCTACAACCGCGACATCCTGATCTCGTCGGTCGCGGGCGCGCTCGCCTCCGTCATCATGTTCCTGGTGAACTTCGCCTGGCTGATTCCCATCGGCCGGTCCAACGACGACGAGGGCCCCGGACTCTTCGGCATGCTGCTGATCATGATCCTCGGCCCGCTCGCGGCCTCGGTGATCCAGCTCGCCGTCAGCCGCTCCCGGGAGTACGAGGCGGACTCCTCGGGGGCTCAGCTCACCGGCGACCCGCTTGCCCTGGCGAGCGCCCTGCGTAAGCTCGATGCAGGTACGAAACAGCTCCCGCTGCCACCCGAGCCGAGGATCGAGACCGCGAGCCACATGATGATCGCGAGCCCGTTCCGCCCCGGCCGTGGCATGTCCAAGATGTTCTCGACGCATCCGCCGATGGCGGAACGCATTGCCCGACTCGAGCAGATGGCAGGTCATCGCCCGTGAAGACAATTCTGAACGTCATATGGCTGGTTCTCTGCGGCTTCTGGATGTTCCTCAGCTACCTGGTCGCAGGTCTCCTGCTCTGCATCACGATCATCGGCATCCCGTTCGGCGTCGCCGCCTTCCGCGTCGGCGTCTACGCCCTCTGGCCGTTCGGCTACACGGTCGTGGAGCGCCGGGACGCGGGCGCCCCCTCCTGTATCGGGAACGTGCTCTGGCTGATCCTCGCCGGATGGTGGCTCGCCCTCGGCCACATCTTCACGGGCATCGCCCTGTGCATCACGATCATCGGCATCCCGCTGGGCATCGCGAACTTCAAGCTCATCCCCGTCTCCCTGATGCCGCTCGGCAAGGAGATCGTCCGGACGGACCAGCCCTTCGCCAACCGCTAGGAGCCGTCTGCCAGCCCGGTCTCGCGCAGCGTCAGATTGAGCCGGCCGCCGCGCATCCCGCTCGCCGGCTCGGCTGTCCCGGCATACACCTTGGGCACTCCGTGGAACGCGTAACGTGACGGACCGCCGAACACGAACAGATCGCCCGAGGCCAACTCCACGTCCGAGTAGGGCCGTCCACGGTCCTCGGTGTTCCCGAAGCGGAAGACACACCGGTCGCCGATGCTCAGCGACACCACAGGAGCGCCGGAGCGCTCCTCCTTGTCCTGATGCATGCCCATCCGCGCGGCGCCGTCATAGAAGTTGATCAACGCGGTGTCCGGCGTGTACGAGGCGGCGGCGCCCTCGTCCCCGTACGCCTCGGCCAGCGCGGCCCGCCCCAACTCGCCGAGCCAGTCGGGGAACGCGGCGACCCGCGCGCCGTTCACGTCATCGGCGGTACGCGAATAGCGGTACGGCTGCCAGTGCCACCCCAGGCACACCGTCCGGACCGACATCACGCCACCACCCGGCAGCACCGTGTGCCGCAGCGGCACAGGCCCCCTGGCCCACTCCCGGCATGCCTCGACCAACTCCCGCTGCCGCTCCACCGAAAGCCACTCGGGCACATGGACGGCACCCGGAGCGACGACGGTCCGGGGCCGTGGAAAGAGACCTGACACCGGGACACCATCCTTTCGCCCTCACTCGCGCGGAAGCGTCAGCCCGCACGCCTGGGACCGGCCACCGGGGCGCCCTCCAGCCCCAGCAACTGCTTCTTGCGCTCCACGCCGCCCGCGTAGCCCCGCAGCGCCCCGTCCGCGCCGATGACCCTGTGACAGGGCCGCACGATCAGCAGCGGGTTGCGGCCGATCGCCGTCCCGACCGCCCGTACCCCCGGCCCGGAGGAGCCGACCTGCTCGGCCACCTGGCCGTACGACACCGTCTCGCCGTACGGGATCGAGTCCAGCGCTTTCCAGACACGCCGCTGGAAGTCCGTGCCCGCACCATCGGCGTACGCGATGTCGAAGCGGGTCAGCCGCCCTTCGAAGTAGGCCGCCAGCTGTCCGGCGATCCCGGCGAACTCCTCCGGGGCGTGGAGCCATCCGTCCTGGACCGTGGAGCCGCCCTTCTGGCCCGGCAGGGACAGCGACACCAAGGCCGCACCTGACGCCGCACCGGCTGCTCCGGCAGCCCTCTCGCCGACGAGCAGCAGCTCGCCCAGCGGGCTGCCCACCCTCGCGTACATCGTCATGGCCCTCACGCTCCTTGCCCGTATCGCTTCCTGCCCTGCCGAGTCTGCTGTTCGCGGCGGCCTGCGACCGGCGGTATTCGGACATCGAATCCGGAACGAATACGGGGCGGACCGTGCCCACCGGCACGCCCGCCCCGCCCGCGACTGCCGCACGGCAGCGACCGGACTACCGGTAGTTCGCGAACTGCACCGCGAAGTCGAGGTCCTTGCCCTTCAGCAGTGCCTGGACGGTCTGCAGGTCGTCCCGGCTCTTCGAGCTGACCCGCAGCTCGTCGCCCTGGACGAGCGCCTTGACGCCCTTGGGACCCTCATCGCGAATGATCTTCGCCACCTTCTTGGCGTTCTCCTGGGAGATGCCTTCCTCGATCGTGGCGAAGATCTTGTACTCCTTGCCGGAGAGCTGCGGCTCGCCCGCGTCCAGCGACTTCAGCGAGATGCCCCGCTTGATCAGCTTGGACTGGAAGATGTCGAGGATGGCCTTGACCCGCTCCTCGCCGTTCGCCTCCATCAGGATCTTGTCGCCCGACCACGAGATCGTGGCGCCCGTGCCCTTGAAGTCGTAACGCTGGGAGATCTCCTTGGCGGCCTGGTTGAGGGCGTTGTCGACCTCCTGCCGCTCGACCTTCGAGACGATGTCGAAACTGGAGTCGGCCATGACGTGTGGCTCCTTGCGTCGAATGCGTTTGGGGTACGCCCAAGCCTAGCCATCCCCGCCCGCCAGGAGCGCTGATCAATTGGGTAGCGGAGCACCCCTAGTCATCAGGTATCGTTTACGTCGTCGCCAAGGGGGTCCTCACGGACTGCCGAGGCGCTGTTTCGAGGCGGTGTGCCCGAGTGGCCAAAGGGAGCAGACTGTAAATCTGCCGGCTCAGCCTACCCAGGTTCGAACCCTGGCGCCGCCACGATGGAGTGAACCCCCTGACTCGCAGTCATGCGAGGCAGGGGGTTTCTTCATGTTCCCCGCAGGGCCCGTCAGTTGCCCGCGATGTCCTTCACCGCGACCGTCACCGGCACGCTCCCGGAAACGAGTTCCAGCGTGAGGCCCGCGCTGGCCGGGGTGTCCAGGAGCTCCAGGAGCGAGGCCGCCACGTCGTCGCGCGGGACGGGACCACGGCCCGTCGAGGCCGCCAGCAGGACCTGGCCCGTGCCCGCGTCGTTCGTGAGCATGCCGGGGCGCAGGATCGTCCAGTCAAGTGAGGGCCGGGAGCGTACGTAGTCGTCGGCCGCACCCTTGGCGCGGAGGTAGATGTCGAACACCTCGTCGCCCGGGTGGCCGGAGTCGGCGCCCATGGACGAGACCACCACGTAACGCCGCACACCCGCCCGTTCCGCCGCGTCGGCGAAGAGCACCGCCGCTCCCCGGTCGACGGTGTCCTTGCGGGCTGTTCCGCTGTCCGGGCCCGCTCCGGCGGCGAAGACCACGGCGTCGGCGCCGCGCAGCACCTCCGCGGTCTCCTCGACGGAAGCCGATTCGAGATCGAGGACGACCGGTTCGGCACCCGCCTCGCGTAGATCGTCGCCCTGTTTGGGATTGCGGATGATTCCGACCGCTTCGTCTCCGCGTGCAGCGAGCAGCCGCTCCAGCCGCAGCGCGATCTGACCATGTCCACCTGCGATGACAATGCGCATGCCCCCGACCGTACGCCGCGGCGGGCGGCCGTGCTTACGAGCCGCACCCAGGACCCTTGCCCGGCCCGGCATCCGGGGCGCAGGAGCCACCCGAAGGAGGGCCCTTCTCGGGGCGCCCCTGGCGGGGCAGGTCGAGCGCGACTGCCGCCTCCGAGTCGCAGTACTCGCGCACGGCGCTGGTCCGGGCGACCACCCGGCCCCGGTGGACCACGATCCTGCTGTACGCGAGTGAGAGCACCCCCGAGAGCCGTTCCCCGCGCACCGCGAGCAGCTCGGCGGGGAAGCCCGCCTCGACGCGTACCTCGGGGAGCCCCATGGCCGTCCTGGCAGCCGCGGAGACCGCCTCGTAGGCGTGCTCGGCGTGCATGCCGTGCTGGGAGGCCAGGAGGTACGCGGCTTCGAGAGGGTCGCCGCGGCCCACGGGGTTGGCGACGTCCCGCAGCGCCCCGCTGCCCGCCGCGACCCGGACCCCGGCGGCCCGCAGGAGCCGTACGGGCGCGGTGCCCCGGCGCTCGACGCCGGAACAGCCGCCCTGGGGGAGGCAGATGACGGTCACTCCGGCGGCTGCGAGCTGGTCGGCGGCGCGGGCAGCGGCTTCGAGGGGCAGCTGCGACAGACCGCCGCAGGGGCCGATGGAGACGCCTGGCCGCAGCCCGCCGGCCATGGCGGCGAGCCGGGCCAGCCGGGCCGGATCGTCACTGTCCGTGTGCAGATCGACGGGGCAGCCGTGCTCGGCGGCGATCTCCAGGACGGCCTCGGCGTAGCCGGCCGGGTCGGGATCGAGGTCGGGGCAGCCGCCGACCACGCCCGCGCCCATCTTCACGGCGTCGCGCAGCATGGCGAGGCTGTCGGCGCCCGCGACGCCGGTGAGCAGGCGGGGCACGGCGACCGCGGTGAGGTCGGCGAGGCCGCGCAGCGAGCGCCGGGCCTGGAGGACGGCTTCGAGCGGGGCGAGGCCCTGGACGTCCCCGATGCGTACGTGGGAGCGCAGCGCGGTCGCACCGTGCCCGACCTGGAGCAGGGCGGCTTCGGTGGCGCGGCGCTGGATGTCCTCGGCGAGATGGGACGCCGGGCCCGGACTGTCCGGCCCGGCACTGTCGGCGGTGAGGGCCGTGTCGCCGTGCGCGTGGGGTTCGGCGGGGGCGGGGAGCAGAAGGTAGCCACGCAGGTCCACACGGGCTCCGCGGACGGTCAGGCTGCCCGCGGTGCCCACGGCCTCGATACGGCCGCCACTGAGCCGTACGTCCACGATGCGGCCGTCGGTGAGCCTGGCGCCGCACAGGACGAGTGCGGCGTCGGGGGCGGCTGGGGCGTCGGGGCTGCTCGCGCCGTCGGCCGCGCTGTCGTCGGGCCGCCGCGGCTGGCTGTCGGGCATCGTGCTCCTGGAGGAGGGGGGCAAGATCACACAGAGTGAGTCGAGCCTAGGGGGGTGCCCGGTCCGCTTCGATGAGGAGCGAAATAGTCGTACCGGTGTGGCCTCGTGGGACGCGCGGGACCCATGTGGGCGGCACGGGACGGGGTGGCCTGGGAACGTGCCGGGGCGCTGTCCGGCTCCGCGCCCGGCGCCGCGCGCGACTCCCCGGTCCTGCCCCGTCGGGAGGCTGATCGGGAGCCCGATCAAGAGCTCGGCCAAGTGCCTGGTCAGGGCCCCGATCAAGGGGTCCGGGGGAGGTCCGTTCGACGCCGCGAAGAGCCCCATGGAAACGGATTTGGGCGATCGGCGACAGACCGTGTAATGTCTTCATCGCTCGCCCCAATAGCTCAGTCGGTAGAGCGTCTCCATGGTAAGGAGAAGGTCTGCGGTTCGATTCCGCATTGGGGCTCTGGTGATCGGGAAACCCCGCTTCGGCGGGGGGACTCGTCATCAAAGCGGTGTAGCTCAGTCGGTAGAGCAAGCGGCTCATAATCGCTGTGTCACCGGTTCAAGTCCGGTCACCGCTACTTACGGTAGCCGATTGTGGGGTCGGTCCTTCGATCGGCTACTCTTTTTTGCGTTCATCCGTCCATCCGTCCGTCCAAGGAGCACTCACGTGGCTGCCACCGACGTCCGCCCGAAGATCACGCTGGCCTGCGTGGAGTGCAAGGAGCGGAACTACATCACCAAGAAGAACCGGCGTAACAACCCGGACCGTCTTGAGATGAAGAAGCACTGCCCGCGCTGCAACTCGCACACCGCGCACCGCGAAACCCGCTAAACAGGCTCGTACACGAGGCCGTCCCCATTGGGGGCGGCCTCGTGTCGTTTGTAAGGGCTGCACTCCGGCCCATTCGTCTTTGCATCAGGAGGGAGCGAGCCCATGGCGCTCGACCAGTCCTTCGTGGGACGGACCTATCCGCCCACCGAGCCGTACGAGGTCGGCCGGGAGAAGATCCGTGAGTTCGCGGAGGCGGTGGGTGACGCCAATCCCGCGTACACCGATCCGCAGGCCGCGGCGGCTCTCGGTCACGACGATGTGATTGCCCCGCCGACTTTTGTCTTCTCCATCACATTCAAGGCCGCCGGAGATGTCGTACGGGACCCGCTGCTGGGCCTGGACTACAGCCGCGTGGTGCACGGTGACCAGAAGTTCGCCTACGTGCGTCCGGTGCGGGCGGGGGACCGGCTGACGGTCACCTCGACCATCGAGGGCATCAAGTCCCTGGCGGGCAACGACATCGTGGACGTCCGCGGCGAGGTCCACGACGAGACCGGCGAGCACGTGGTGACCGCCTGGACGAAGCTGGTGGCCCGCGCCGCCGAGGAGGCGTGATGACGGCCAAGGTCGCTTACGAGTCGGTCGAGGTCGGTACGGAGCTGCCGGCGCAGTCCTTCCCGGTCACCCGCGCCGTGCTGGTGCAGTACGCGGGCGCCTCCGGTGACTTCAACCCGATCCACTGGAACGAGAAGTTCGCGCGCGAGGTCGGGCTGCCCGACGTGATCGCGCACGGCATGTTCACCATGGCCGAGGCGATCCGGGTGGTCACGGACTGGACCGGTGACCCCGGAGCGGTCGTCGAGTACGGCGTGCGCTTCACCAAGCCGGTCGTCGTCCCGAACGACGACAAGGGCGCGCTGGTCGAGGTCAGCGCCAAGGTGGCCGCCCTGCTGGGCGACAACCAGGTGCGGGTGGACCTGGTCGCCATGAGCGACGGCAAGAAGGTGCTGGGCATGTCCCGCGCCGTGGTCCGGCTCGCCTGAGTCCGGTGACTGTGAGTAAGGGGCGTCCCTCCTGGAGGGGCGCCCCTTACTGCGTCTCTTCTCGCGTTACGGATACCACTTGCCAAGTTAGTGATTGAGCAATAACTTAGCTGTATGGCAAGGATGAGTGCGGAGGACCGGCGCGAGAGCGTCGTGCGTGCGGCGATCACCGAGTTCGCCCGCGGCGGCTACAACGGCACCTCCACCGAGGCGATCGCCAAGCGGGTGGGTGTCTCGCAGCCGTACCTCTTCCGTCTTTTCCCGAACAAGCAGGCCATGTTCCTGGCCGCCTCCGAGCGCTGCCTGATGGACACCAGGAAGGTGTTCATGGAGGCCGCGGAGGGGCTTGAGCGGGAGGAAGCGCTCCACGCCATGGCGGTGGCGTACCAGCAGCTCATCGTCGACGACCCCGACAAGCTGCTGATGCAGATGCAGATGTACGCGGCCATCGCGGCGGCCGAGGCGTCGGGGGACCACGAGTTCGGCGAATCGGTGCGCAGGGGCTGGGCCCTGATGTGGGACGAGATCCACATCGTGCTGGGCGCGGACCAGAACGAGACCACCATCTTCCTGGCGTACGGCATGCTCATCAACACCCTGGCCTCGCTCGGCTTCCCGCCGGACCACCGGGTCTGGTCCGGCTTCTACATCTCGGCCAAGCCCTCCGAGACCGATTCTTCCGACGAGTGAACAGCGCACCCCGGGTTCTGCCCGGTTTTCTGCCCATGAAAGTTAGTCATCAATAACTAACCCCCTGGGGGAGCAGTGAACCAGCACACAGCCAGTCGCGGGGGAGCCGTCTGGGCTCTCGTCATCACCAGCGTCGCCAGCTTCATGGCGGCCCTCGACAACCTCGTCGTCACCACCGCCCTGCCGTCCATCCGCAAGAGCCTCGGCGGCGGACTCGAAGAGCTCGAATGGACGGTGAACGCCTACACACTCACCTTCGCCGTCCTGCTGATGACCGGCGCCGCGCTCGGTGACCGGTTCGGCCGCCGCCGGCTCTTCATGACCGGCCTCACCGTCTTCACCGGCGCCTCCGCCGCAGCCGCCCTCTCGCCCGGGATCGGCGAACTCATCGCCTTCCGCGCGGTCCAGGGCATAGGCGCGGCCATCATGATGCCGCTGACCCTCACCCTGCTCACCGCCGCCGTCCCGGCCGCCCGGCGAGGCATGGCCCTCGGCATCTTCGGCGCGGTCACCGGCCTCGCCGTCGCCAGCGGTCCGCTCATCGGCGGCAGTCTCACCGAGCACATCTCCTGGCAGTGGATCTTCTGGCTGAACGTCCCGATCGGCCTGGTCCTGCTCCCGCTGGCCCGGCTGCGCCTGAGCGAGTCGTACGCCCCGAACGCCCGCCTCGACGTCCCGGGCACCCTTCTCGTCAGCGGCGGGCTCTTCGGCATCGTCTACGCGCTGGTCAGCGCCACCGGCGACGGCTGGACCAGCCCCACCGTCCTGACGGGCCTGTTCGCGGGCACCGCGCTCCTGGCCGGATTCGTGCACCACGGCTTCACGGCGAAGAACCCGATGCTCCCCATGCGGCTGTTCCGTGACCGCGCCTTCTTCGGGATCAACATCGCCAGCCTGCTGATGTTCCTGGGAATGTTCGGATCGATCTTCCTGCTCAGCCAGTTCCTGCAGAGCGCGCTCGGTTACTCGCCCACCGAGGCCGGTCTCCGGATGCTCCCGTGGACCGGGATGCCGATGCTGGTCGCGCCGATCGCCGGCTACCTCTCCGACCGGTTCGGTGGCCGCCCGGTCGTCGTGACCGGTCTCGCCCTCCAGGCCGTCGGCCTCGCGCTCTTCGCGATGGTCCTCGCCCCGGATGTGAGTTACGCCGCCCAGCTGCCGGGCCTGATCATCGGCGGCATCGGCATGGCGATGTACTTCGCCCCCGCCGCCAGCCTCGTGATGTCCAGCGTCCGGAGCGGCGAGCAGGGCATCGCGTCCGGGGCCAACAACGCGCTGCGGGAGGTCGGCGGCGCGCTCGGTGTCGCCGTGCTCGCGTCCGTGTTCTCCGCCCAGGGCGGGTACGAGTCCCCCCAGGCGTTCTCGGACGGCACCGTTCCCGCTCTCTGGATCGGCGCCGGAGCCGTGGCCCTGGCCGCGCTCGTCGCCCTGATGATCCCCGGCCGCGGCGCCGCCGGGACCCCGCGGCCGGAGCCGGTCAAGGACCGGACCCCTGTCGCCGCCTGACCGGCCGCTCCGCGTGTACGGTCCGTGGCCCCGCCCGAGCGGCAGGGCCACGGACCGTACTCTTGTCCCCGTGCAGGAACTCCACGACGCCCCCCTCGCCCCCCTGACCACCTTCCGGCTCGGCGGACCCGCGGCCCGCCTCCTCACGGCCACCACCGACGCCGAGGTGGTCGCCGCCGTGCGCGAGGCGGACGAGACGTCCACCCCGCTCCTGGTGATCGGCGGCGGCTCCAACCTGGTCATCGGAGACAAGGGCTTCGAGGGCACCGCGCTGCGTATCGCGACCAAGGGCTTCGCCCTGTCCGGTACGACACTGGAGCTGGCCGCCGGCGAGGTCTGGACCGACGCCGTCGCCCGGACCGTCGAGGCGGGTCTCGCGGGCATCGAGTGCCTCGCCGGAATCCCGGGCTCCGCGGGCGCGACACCGATCCAGAACGTCGGTGCGTACGGCCAGGAGGTGTCCACCACCATCTCGGAGGTCGTCGCCTACGACCGCCGCACCCGCGAAACGGTCACCATCCCGAACGCCGAGTGCGACTTCTCGTACCGTCACAGCCGCTTCAAGGCCGATCCCGACCGTTACGTGGTGCTCCGCGTCCGCTTCGAGCTGGAGGACGCGGACGGCCTGTCCGCGCCCCTGCGCTACCCGGAGACGGCGCGCGCCATGGGTGTGGAGCAGGGCGACCGCGTTCCCGCGACCGCGGCCCGGGAAACGGTCCTGCGGCTCCGTGCGGGCAAGGGCATGGTGCTGGACCCCGAGGACCACGACACCTGGTCGGCCGGGTCCTTCTTCACCAACCCCGTCCTGGCCCCCGAGGAGTACGAGGCGCTCCTCGCCCGCGCCAAGGAGCGCCTGGGCGAGGCCGTGACGCCCCCCGCCTTCCCCGCCGCCGACGGCCGCACCAAGACCTCCGCGGCCTGGCTCATCGACAAGGCCGGCTTCACCAAGGGGTACGGCACGGGCCCGGCCCGCATCTCCACCAAGCACACGCTCGCCCTCACCAACCGGGGCGACGCGACCACCGAAGACCTCCTCGCCCTGGCCCGCGAAGTCGTGGCCGGCGTGCACGCGGCCTTCGGCGTCACGCTCGTCAACGAACCGGTGACGGTCGGCGTCGGTCTGTAGGCCGCACCCTGCTGCGCGGAATCAGCAGCCGAGCCAGTCGTCGATCCCGGCCAGCAGCTTCTCCCGTACGTCCGAAGGCGCCGCCGACCCCCGTACGGACTGCCGGGCCAGCTCGGCCAGTTCCTCGTCGGTGAAGGCGTGGTGGCGCCGTACGAGCTCGTACTGGGCGGCCAGCCGGGAACCGAAGAGCAGCGGATCGTCCGCGCCGAGCGCCATCGGAACGCCCGCTTCGAACAGGGTGCGGATGGGGATGTCCGTCGGCTTCTCGTAGACCCCGAGCGCCACGTTGGAGGCCGGGCAGACCTCGCAGGTCACCCCGCTCTCCGCCAGCTTGCGCAGGAGCCGCGGGTCCTCGGCGGCCCGCACACCGTGCCCGATACGGGACGCGTCGAGGTCGTCCAGGCAGTCCCGCACGCTCGAAGGACCGGCGAGTTCGCCGCCGTGCGGGGCTGCGAGCAGTCCTCCCTCGCGGGCGATGGCGAAGGCACGGTCGAAATCACGGGCCATGCCGCGGCGCTCGTCGTTGGAGAGCCCGAAGCCGACGACACCGCGGTCCGCGTACCGCACGGCCAGCCGCGCCAGCGTGCGCGCGTCCAGCGGGTGCTTCATACGGTTGGCGGCGATCACGACCCGGATACCGAGCCCGGTGTCCCGGGCCGCGGAGTCCACGGCGTCGAGGATGATCTCGATCGCCGGAATCAGCCCGCCGAGCAGCGGGGCGTACGAGGTGGGGTCGACCTGGATCTCCAGCCACCCCGAGCCGTCCGCGACGTCCTCCTGGGCGGCCTCGCGCACGAGCCGCTGGATGTCCTCCGGCGAGCGCAGACAGGACCGGGCGATGTCGTAGAGCCGCTGGAAACGGAACCAGCCCCGTTCGTCCGTCGCCCGCAGACTCGGCGGTTCGCCGCCCGTCAGCGCGTCGGGCAGCCGCACGCCGTACTTGTCGGCGAGTTCGAGCAGCGTCGTGGGCCGCATCGACCCGGTGAAATGCAGGTGCAGGTGGGCCTTGGGCAACAGCCGTACATCACGCTCCATCCCAAGATCCTGCCGCACGGGCGTGCCCTCGCGGTAGCCGCTTTCCCTCTTGGGTCGGTCCTCGAACAAAAAAGCAGGCCCCCGGACCGGAGCCGGGGGCCTGCTTCTTTGATCGGGTGAGCAATGCGAGCGGGCAATCAGTCCTTGGCCTCGCCCAGCAGCTTCTGGATGCGCGAGACACCCTCGACGAGGTCCTCGTCACCGAGTGCGTACGACAGCCGCAGATAGCCCGGCGTACCGAAGGCCTCGCCCGGTACGACGGCGACCTCTGCCTCGTCCAGGATGAGCGCCGCGAGCTCGACCGAGGTGGCCGGGCGCCTGCCGCGGATCTCCTTGCCGAGCAGCGCCTTCACCGAGGGGTACGCGTAGAACGCGCCCTCCGGGACCGGGCACAGCACGCCGTCGATGTCGTTGAGCATCTTCACGATGGTCTTGCGGCGGCGGTCGAAGGCGGTACGCATCTCGGCGACCGCGTCCAGGTTCCCGGAGACGGCGGCCAGCGCGGCGATCTGGGCCACGTTGGAGACGTTCGACGTGGCGTGCGACTGCAGGTTGGTCGCGGCCTTCACGACGTCCTTGGGGCCGATGATCCACCCGACGCGCCAGCCGGTCATCGCGTACGTCTTGGCGACACCGTTGACCACGATGCACTTGTCGCGCAGCTCGGGCAGGATCGCCGGGAGCGAGGTGAACGTGGCGTCGCCGTAGACGAGGTGCTCGTAGATCTCGTCGGTCAGCACCCACAGGCCGTGCTCGACGGCCCAGCGGCCGATCGCCTCGGCGTCGGCCGCGCTGTAGACGGCGCCGGTCGGGTTGGACGGCGAGACGAAGAGGACGACCTTCGTACGCTCGGTGCGCGCCGCTTCCAGCTGCTCGACGGAGACCCGGTAGCCGGTGGTCTCGTCGGCCACGACCTCGACGGGGACACCGCCGGCGAGACGGATGGACTCGGGGTAGGTGGTCCAGTAGGGCGCCGGGACGATGACTTCGTCGCCCGGGTCGAGGATCGCGGCGAATGCCTCGTAGATGGCCTGCTTGCCGCCGTTGGTCACCAGGACCTGGGAGGGGTCGACCTCGTAGCCGGAGTCGCGCAGCGTCTTCTCTGCGATGGCGGCCTTGAGCTCCGGGAGCCCGCCTGCCGGGGTGTAGCGGTGGTACTTCGGGTTGCGGCATGCCTCGACCGCGGCTTCGACGATGTAGTCGGGCGTCGGGAAGTCGGGCTCACCGGCGCCGAAGCCGATCACCGGACGGCCGGCGGCCTTGAGGGCCTTGGCCTTGGCGTCGACGGCGAGGGTCGCGGACTCGGAAATCGCACCGATGCGGGCGGAGACCCGACGCTCGGAGGGAGAAGTTGCAGCGCTCATGGCGCCCATGCTCCCAGACCGGAAAAGCCGTCGGCACAGGGGTTTCAGGGACCGGACAGCACTCGGACAACATGCGGACAGGACCGGTCGGTTCCTATCTGTTCGACGCAGCGGCCCTGAGCACGTACACTCACCTGTCGTTGGCCTTCACCGGCCCTCACCGTTTCAGCACCCGGTCAATCCGGGGGGATGCGGTAGGTTGGTGGAAACCACAAAGGGTCGTAGCTCAATTGGTAGAGCACTGGTCTCCAAAACCAGCGGTTGGGGGTTCAAGTCCCTCCGGCCCTGCTACACACATCTTCGCCAGGATGTGTGCGCATGTACGTACTTCATTGCACAGTCGTGCGGCTCCCCCGGGCGCGGCACGGCCACGACCCGGAATCAGGTGAGTAGCGTGACGGACGCCGTGGGCTCCATCGACATGCCTGATGCTGAGGATGAAGTCCCCGAGTCGAAGAAGAAGACTCGGAAGGGCGGGAAGCGCGGCAAGAAGGGCCCCCTGGGCCGGCTCGCGCTGTTCTACCGCCAGATCGTCGCCGAGTTGCGCAAGGTCGTCTGGCCGACTCGCAATCAGCTGACGACGTACACATCCGTGGTGATTGTGTTCGTAGTCGTCATGATTGGTCTCGTTACCGTGATTGACTTCGGATTCGCGCGGGTCATCAAGTACGTCTTCGGCTGATCCCGCGAAGGGCGCCTCACAGGCGCCCCTTTCGCATGTTCCAGCCATTTGTATCCAGGAAGAAGCAGCCATCGTGTCTGACCCGAACCTGAACGACGCCGCCGAGCCTACGGTGGACGCCGTCGAGTCCGCCGAGGACGAGCTCGACATCGTTGAGGCGGCGGATTCCGTGGAGCCCGACCAGGCCGAAGCTGCCGACGAAGCCGCAGGTGAGCCCTCCGAGGAGGCCGCCGTGCACGTCGAGTCCGACGCTGAAGACGCCGACGACGAGAGCGCCGACGAGGAAGAGGCCGAGCCGGCCGCCCCCGTCGACCCCGTCGCAGCCCTGCGCGAAGAGCTCCGCACGCTCCCCGGCGAGTGGTACGTCATCCACACGTACGCCGGTTACGAGAAGCGTGTGAAGGCCAACCTCGAGCAGCGCGCCGTTTCGCTCAACGTCGAGGAGTTCGTCTACCAGGCGGAAGTCCCCGAGGAAGAGATCGTTCAGATCAAGAACGGTGAGCGGAAGAACGTCCGCCAGAACAAGCTCCCGGGTTACGTCCTGGTGCGCATGGACCTGACGAACGAGTCCTGGGGTGTTGTCCGCAACACGCCCGGCGTCACCGGCTTCGTGGGCAACGCCTACGACCCGTACCCGCTGACCCTCGACGAGATCGTCAAGATGCTCGCCCCCGAGGCCGAGGAGAAGGCAGCCCGCGAGGCCGCCGAGGCCGAGGGCAAGCCGGCTCCGTCCCGCAAGGTCGAGGTCCAGGTGCTGGACTTCGAGGTGGGCGACTCGGTCACCGTCACCGACGGCCCGTTCGCGACGCTCCAGGCGACGATCAACGAGATCAACGCCGACTCGAAGAAGGTCAAGGGCCTCGTCGAGATCTTCGGTCGCGAGACCCCGGTCGAGCTCAGCTTCGACCAGATCCAGAAGAACTAGCAGCTTCCGCAGGTTTCTGGACACATGCCTACCGAGCAGGTCAGACAGGCTCTCGCAGCCGTCTGACCTGCTCGGTTTTTGGTCGCGCAGCTATACCCGTTATCGTTGTGCGGTATGCCTGCATCCGGATGACCGGACGCGGGCGAAAAACTCTCACTAGGACCCGGAGAGAGCAATGCCTCCCAAGAAGAAGAAGGTCACGGGGCTTATCAAGCTCCAGATCAACGCCGGTGCGGCGAACCCGGCTCCGCCGGTCGGTCCCGCACTGGGCCAGCACGGCGTCAACATCATGGAGTTCTGCAAGGCCTACAACGCCGCGACCGAGTCGCAGCGTGGCATGGTCGTGCCGGTGGAGATCACGGTCTACGACGACCGCTCCTTCACCTTCATCACGAAGACTCCGCCGGCCGCCAAGCTGATCCTCAAGGCCGCGGGTGTGGACAAGGGCTCCGGCGAGCCGCACAAGACCAAGGTTGCCAAGCTGACGGCTGCCCAGGTCCGCGAGATCGCCACGACGAAGCTCCCCGACCTGAACGCCAACGACCTCGACGCCGCGTCGAAGATCATCGCTGGCACCGCCCGTTCCATGGGCATCACGGTCGAAGGCTGATCCAGCCCTTCAAGCCCTCAGTGGTAGGACCAAGCGCTGGTCCGCACCACGACTCCACACTCTGAAACCACAGGAGTAGAAGTGAAGCGCAGCAAGAACCTCCGCGCTGCGGACGCCAAGATCGACCGGGAGCGCACCTACGCCCCGCTCGAGGCCGTCCGTATCGCCAAGGACACCGCCGCCACCAAGTTCGACGGCACCGTCGAGGTCGCGTTCTGCCTGGGTGTTGACCCGCGCAAGGCCGACCAGATGGTCCGTGGCACCGTGAACCTCCCGCACGGCACCGGCAAGACCGCCCGGGTCCTGGTCTTCGCGACCGGTGACCGTGCTGCAGCAGCGGAAGCCGCGGGCGCCGACATCGTCGGCTCCGACGAGCTCATCGACGAGGTGGCGAAGGGCCGTCTGGACTTCGACGCCGTCGTCGCCACTCCGGACCTCATGGGCAAGGTCGGCCGCCTGGGCCGCGTGCTCGGTCCGCGTGGTCTGATGCCGAACCCGAAGACCGGCACCGTCACCCCCGATGTCGTCAAGGCTGTCAACGACATCAAGGGCGGCAAGATCGAGTTCCGCGTCGACAAGCACTCGAACCTGCACTTCATCATCGGAAAGACCTCTTTCGATGAGACGAAGCTGGTCGAGAACTACGCCGCGGCGCTCGAGGAGATCCTCCGTCTGAAGCCGTCCGCCGCCAAGGGCCGCTTCATCAAGAAGGCGGTCATGAGCACGACGATGGGTCCCGGCATCCCGCTGGACTCCAACCGCGTGCGCAACCTCCTCGTCGAGGAGGACCCGGCCTCCGTCTGAGCCCCCGTGCTCATCCGGTAGCCGCGTCACGGCATTCCGACGGGCCCCGTACCTTCCCAGGTGCGGGGCCCGTCCCCGTATCCCCAGGGACGCCGTCGAGGCCGGGCCGGGACGGATTTGCTCCGCGCGCCCCGGGTCACGTACTCTCCTGAAGAAGCCAAAGACCGCTGGTCGTTGCTGTGCTCTCGAAAGAGGGACCGGTGACCGAAGGCTCCGTCAAGAACGGACGACCTGCGCAGGTGACTGTGGAAAGCTCCCGGACTTCGTACGGTTGAGCTACGCCCTGGCACTTGTGCCGGGGCGTTTTGTTTTTGCCGGTCCCTTCTGAGCGGTCCTCATCACCCGGAAGGAGGCCGACGCTCATGGCAAGGCCCGACAAGGCTGCCGCGGTAGCCGAGCTGACGGACCAGTTCCGCAGCTCGAACGCCGCTGTGCTGACCGAGTACCGGGGTCTCACCGTGGCGCAGCTCAAGACGCTGCGTCGTTCGCTCGGTGAGAACGCCCAGTACGCCGTGGTGAAGAACACGCTGACCAAGATTGCGGCCAACGAGGCCGGGATCGACACGCTGGACGACCTGTTCTCGGGTCCGACGGCGGTTGCCTTCATCACCGGTGACCCGGTGGAGTCGGCGAAGGGTCTTCGTGACTTCGCCAAGGAGAACCCCAACCTCATCATCAAGGGCGGTGTCCTTGACGGTAAGGCGCTGTCCGCCGATGAGATCAAGAAGCTCGCGGACCTCGAGTCCCGCGAGGTTCTGCTCGCCAAGCTGGCCGGCGCCATGAAGGGCAAGCAGACTCAGGCTGCGCAGCTCTTCCAGGCTCTGCCGTCGAAGTTCGTCCGCACCGCGGAAGCGCTTCGCGCCAAGAGGGCCGAGCAGGGCGGTGCCGGTACGCCGGCTCCCGCCGAGGCTTCCGAGTAACCACTCGGCAGTCCAGCGGGCACCACGCACGCCCGCCGACATATACATCCGGCACCTGCCGAATTAGTGGAAGGACCCGCCATCATGGCGAAGCTCAGCCAGGAAGACCTGCTCGCCCAGTTCGAGGAGCTCACCCTCATCGAGCTCTCCGAGTTCGTTAAGGCGTTCGAGGAGAAGTTCGACGTCACCGCCGCCGCGGCCGTCGCCGTCGCCGGCCCCGCGGGCGCCGGTCCGGCCGCCGAGGCCGCTGAGGAGCAGGACGAGTTCGACGTCGTCCTCACCGCTGCCGGTGACAAGAAGATCCAGGTCATCAAGGTCGTGCGTGAGCTGACCTCGCTGGGTCTCAAGGAGGCCAAGGACCTCGTCGACGGCGCCCCGAAGCCCGTCCTCGAGAAGGTCGCCAAGGAGGCCGCCGAGAAGGCTGCCGAGTCCCTCAAGGCCGCCGGCGCCTCCGTCGAGGTCAAGTGACCCTGCGAGTCATCTGACTCCCCAGGACCGTCTCTGCCGCGAGGCGGGGATGTCACATCGCAAAGGGCGATCACCCATTCGGGTGGTCGCCCTTTGGCGTACCCGTGGCGGCTGCCTTGCTCTTCTGCCGGTGACGAGTATCGTGATCTTCGCCGTGCGCCTCTCAGGGGCCGCCAGCAGGCGTTCTGAGGCGTCCGGAGGGGATCTCCGGGGTTCCGTCCTGACGGAGGGGCCTTGACGAACCGCACGCGGCGCGCAATTCTCAGGACGCGTCGTCACATCGATCCGTATCCGAGGCATGGATCGAGAGTGAAGAGGGCAGTAAAGAAGTGCGCACCCCGCGCGAGGGCTAGGCATAGGTGTTGAGAACAGCTGTTGAGAGCAACGTGGGTCTCTGAGAACCCCGACTGGACATCAGTGTGGCCATTGGCTACACTGACCCTTTGCGCTGCCTGTTAGCTGCCTCCTGCCCGTCACCAGGGGCATACCCAGACTGAGCACCGATGACCGTTCATCTCTGACCTGGCCATTCTTGGCTGATTCGGGACGGACTGTCTCCGTGTCCACCTTGGGACCGGTACGCGCGTAGTGAGTCCGAGCCCTCGGAAGGACCCCCTCTTGGCCGCCTCGCGCAACGCCTCGACCGCGAATACGAACCACGGCGCCAGCACCGCCCCGCTGCGCATCTCTTTTGCAAAGATCAAGGAGCCCCTCGAGGTTCCGAACCTCCTCGCGCTGCAGACCGAGAGCTTTGACTGGCTTCTCGGTAATGCCGCCTGGAAGGCTCGCGTCGAGGCTGCTCTGGACAGTGGACAAGACGTCCCCACCAAGTCCGGCCTGGAGGAAATCTTCGAGGAGATTTCACCGATCGAGGACTTCTCCGGGTCGATGTCGCTTACGTTCCGCGACCACCGCTTCGAGCCCCCGAAGAACTCGATCGACGAGTGCAAGGAGCGCGACTTCACGTTCGCCGCGCCGCTCTTCGTCACGGCCGAGTTCACCAACAACGAGACCGGCGAGATCAAGTCCCAGACGGTCTTCATGGGCGACTTCCCGCTCATGACCAACAAGGGCACCTTCGTCATCAACGGCACCGAGCGTGTCGTCGTGTCGCAGCTGGTCCGCTCGCCGGGTGTCTACTTCGACTCCTCGATCGACAAGACGTCCGACAAGGACATCTTCTCCGCCAAGATCATCCCGTCCCGGGGTGCCTGGCTGGAGATGGAGATCGACAAGCGCGACATGGTCGGTGTCCGCATCGACCGCAAGCGCAAGCAGTCCGTGACCGTTCTCCTGAAGGCTCTCGGTTGGACCACCGAGCAGATCCTCGAGGAGTTCGGCGAGTACGAGTCCATGCGCGCCACCCTGGAGAAGGACCACACCCAGGGCCAGGACGACGCGCTTCTCGACATCTACCGCAAGCTGCGCCCCGGCGAGCCGCCGACCCGCGAGGCTGCTCAGACGCTGCTCGAGAACCTCTACTTCAACCCGAAGCGCTACGACCTCGCGAAGGTCGGCCGCTACAAGGTGAACAAGAAGCTCGGCGCGGACGAGCCGCTCGACGCCGGTGTGCTCACCAGCGACGACGTCATCGCGACGATCAAGTACCTGGTCAAGCTGCACGCGGGCGAGACCGAGACGGTCGGGGAGTCCGGACGTTCGATCGTCGTCGAGACCGACGACATCGACCACTTCGGCAACCGTCGTCTGCGTAACGTCGGCGAGCTCATCCAGAACCAGGTCCGTACGGGTCTGGCTCGTATGGAGCGCGTCGTGCGTGAGCGGATGACGACCCAGGACGTCGAGGCCATCACGCCGCAGACCCTGATCAACATCCGGCCTGTCGTCGCCTCCATCAAGGAGTTCTTCGGCACCAGCCAGCTGTCTCAGTTCATGGACCAGAACAACCCGCTGTCGGGTCTCACCCACAAGCGCCGCCTGTCGGCTCTTGGCCCGGGTGGTCTCTCCCGTGAGCGGGCCGGCTTCGAGGTCCGTGACGTGCACCCGTCCCACTACGGACGCATGTGCCCGATCGAGACCCCTGAAGGCCCGAACATCGGTCTGATCGGTTCGCTCGCCTCGTACGGACGCGTCAACGCGTTCGGTTTCATCGAGACGCCGTACCGCAAGGTCGTCGACGGCCAGGTCACCGACGAGGTCGACTACATCACGGCCGACGAGGAAGACCGTTACGTCATCGCCCAGGCGAACGCGACGCTCTCCGACGAGCTGCGCTTCACCGAGCCCCGCGTCCTGGTCCGCCGTCGTGGCGGAGAGGTCGACTACGTGCCCGGCACGGACGTCGACTACATGGACGTCTCGCCGCGCCAGATGGTGTCCGTCGCCACCGCGATGATCCCCTTCCTGGAGCACGACGACGCCAACCGTGCCCTCATGGGCGCGAACATGATGCGGCAGGCGGTGCCGCTCATCAAGTCGGAGGCTCCGCTCGTCGGCACCGGCATGGAGTACCGCTGCGCCACCGACGCCGGTGACGTGCTCAAGGCCGAGAAGGACGGTGTGGTCCAGGAAGTCTCCGCGGACTACATCACCGTCACGAACGACGACGGCACGTACACCACGTACCGCATCGCCAAGTTCATGCGCTCCAACCAGGGCACCTCGGTCAACCAGAAGGTTGTCGTCTCCGAGGGCGACCGGGTCGTCGCCGAACAGGTACTCGCCGACGGACCGGCCACCGAGAACGGTGAGATGGCCCTCGGCAAGAACCTGCTCGTGGCGTTCATGCCGTGGGAGGGTCACAACTACGAGGACGCGATCATCCTGTCGCAGCGCCTCGTGCAGGACGACGTCCTCTCCTCGATTCACATCGAGGAGCACGAGGTCGACGCCCGTGACACCAAGCTCGGCCCGGAGGAGATCACCCGGGACATCCCGAACGTCTCCGAAGAGGTCCTCGCGGACCTCGACGAGCGCGGCATCATCCGTATCGGTGCCGAGGTCACGGCCGGAGACATCCTCGTCGGCAAGGTCACGCCCAAGGGCGAGACCGAGCTGACGCCGGAGGAGCGTCTGCTCCGCGCGATCTTCGGTGAGAAGGCGCGCGAGGTGCGCGACACCTCGCTGAAGGTCCCGCACGGCGAGATCGGCAAGATCATCGGCGTCCGCGTCTTCGACCGCGAAGAGGGCGACGAGCTGCCGCCGGGCGTGAACCAGCTGGTTCGTGTCTACGTCGCGCAGAAGCGCAAGATCACCGATGGTGACAAGCTCGCCGGCCGTCACGGCAACAAGGGCGTCATCTCGAAGATCCTGCCGATCGAGGACATGCCGTTCCTGGAGGACGGCACCCCGGTCGACATCATCCTCAACCCGCTGGGTGTCCCGTCCCGAATGAACCCGGGACAGGTCCTGGAGATCCACCTCGGCTGGCTAGCCAGCCGCGGATGGGACGTATCCGGCCTCGGTGACGAGTGGGCCCAGCGCCTGCAGACCATCGGCGCCGACCAGGTCGCCCCCGGCACCAACGTCGCGACCCCGGTCTTCGACGGTGCCCGTGAGGACGAGATCACCGGCCTCTTCAAGGCCACGATCCCGAACCGCGACGGCGACCGGCTGGTCCAGCCCTCGGGCAAGGCCAACCTGTTCGACGGCCGCTCCGGCGAGCCGTTCCCCGAGCCGGTCTCGGTCGGCTACATGTACATCCTCAAGCTCCACCACCTCGTCGACGACAAGCTCCACGCTCGTTCGACGGGTCCGTACTCCATGATCACCCAGCAGCCGCTCGGTGGTAAGGCTCAGTTCGGTGGACAGCGCTTCGGTGAGATGGAGGTGTGGGCGCTCGAGGCTTATGGCGCCGCTTACGCCCTCCAGGAACTGCTGACCATCAAGTCCGACGACGTGACCGGCCGCGTGAAGGTCTACGAGGCCATCGTCAAGGGCGAGAACATCCCCGAGCCCGGCATTCCCGAGTCCTTCAAGGTGCTCATCAAGGAAATGCAGTCGCTCTGCCTCAACGTGGAGGTGCTGTCCTCGGACGGCATGTCCATCGAGATGCGCGACACGGACGAGGACGTCTTCCGCGCTGCGGAAGAGCTCGGTATCGACCTGTCCCGGCGCGAGCCGAGCAGCGTCGAAGAGGTCTGACGGGCCTGGCCGGGGCCTCCTCGTGAGGCCCCGGCCGCCCCGGACCGTTCAGACCATGCTGAAGCGCCCCATCGTCTCGCTGACGCGAGGGGCTCGACCCTGAAAGAGGGATTGACGACAAGTGCTCGACGTCAACTTCTTCGACGAGCTGCGGATCGGCCTTGCCACCGCGGACGACATCCGGACCTGGTCGCACGGCGAAGTGAAGAAGCCGGAGACCATCAACTACCGCACGCTCAAGCCCGAAAAGGACGGACTCTTCTGCGAGAAGATCTTCGGTCCGACCCGGGACTGGGAGTGCTACTGCGGCAAGTACAAGCGTGTCCGCTTCAAGGGCATCATCTGTGAGCGCTGCGGCGTCGAGGTCACTCGCGCCAAGGTGCGTCGTGAGCGGATGGGCCACATCGAGCTTGCCGCTCCCGTCACCCACATCTGGTACTTCAAGGGCGTCCCGTCGCGCCTCGGCTACCTGCTGGATCTCGCTCCGAAGGACCTCGAGAAGGTCATCTACTTCGCTGCGTACATGATCACGTTCGTGGACGAAGAGCGCCGCACGCGTGACCTGCCCTCGCTGGAGGCGCACGTCTCCGTCGAGCGTCAGCAGGTCGAGAACCGTCGCGACTCCGACCTGGAGAACCGCGCCAAGAAGCTCGAGACCGACCTGGCCGAGCTCGAGGCCGAGGGCGCCAAGGCCGACGTACGCCGCAAGGTGCGCGAAGGTGCCGAGCGTGAGATGAAGCAGCTGCGCGACCGTGCGCAGCGCGAGATCGACCGCCTCGACGAGGTGTGGAGCCGCTTCAAGAACCTCAAGGTCCAGGACCTCGAGGGCGACGAGCTGCTCTACCGCGAACTGCGTGACCGCTTCGGCACGTACTTCGACGGCTGCATGGGTGCCGCTGCTCTGCAGAAGCGCCTCGAGTCGTTCGACCTCGACGAGGAGGCCGAGCGCCTCCGCGAGATCATCCGTACCGGCAAGGGCCAGAAGAAGACCCGTGCGCTCAAGCGCCTCAAGGTCGTCTCCGCGTTCCTGCAGACCAGCAACAAGCCCAAGGGCATGGTGCTCGACTGCGTGCCGGTCATCCCGCCGGACCTGCGTCCGATGGTGCAGCTGGACGGTGGCCGCTTCGCGACCTCCGACCTGAACGACCTGTACCGCCGTGTGATCAACCGCAACAACCGCCTCAAGCGTCTCCTTGACCTCGGTGCCCCCGAGATCATCGTGAACAACGAGAAGCGGATGCTGCAGGAGGCCGTCGACGCGCTGTTCGACAACGGCCGCCGCGGTCGCCCGGTCACCGGTCCCGGTAACCGCCCGCTGAAGTCCCTGAGCGACATGCTCAAGGGCAAGCAGGGCCGATTCCGTCAGAACCTTCTCGGTAAGCGTGTGGACTACTCCGCGCGTTCCGTGATCGTCGTCGGCCCGCAGCTGAAGCTGCACCAGTGCGGTCTTCCCAAGGCCATGGCGCTGGAGCTCTTCAAGCCGTTCGTGATGAAGCGCCTGGTCGACCTGAACCACGCGCAGAACATCAAGAGCGCGAAGCGCATGGTCGAGCGTGGCCGCACGGTCGTGTACGACGTCCTGGAAGAGGTCATCGCCGAGCACCCGGTTCTCCTGAACCGTGCGCCGACGCTGCACCGCCTCGGCATCCAGGCCTTCGAGCCCCAGCTGGTCGAGGGCAAGGCCATCCAGATCCACCCGCTCGTCTGCACCGCGTTCAACGCGGACTTCGACGGTGACCAGATGGCCGTGCACCTTCCGCTCTCCGCGGAGGCGCAGGCCGAGGCCCGCATCCTGATGCTGTCCTCGAACAACATCCTGAAGCCGGCAGACGGCCGTCCGGTCACGATGCCGACCCAGGACATGGTGCTGGGTCTGTTCTTCCTGACCACCGACGGTGAACTCCGTGACACCAAGGGCGAGGGCCGCGCGTTCGGCTCCACGGCCGAGGCGATCATGGCGTTCGACGCCGGCGAGCTGGCGCTCCAGTCGCCCGTCGACATCCGCTTCCCGGTGGGCACCATCCCGCCGCGTGGCTGGGTGCCGCCGGTCGCCGAGGAGGGCGAGCCCGAGTACCAGCCAGGTGACACCTTCCGGCTGCGGACGACCCTGGGCCGCGCGCTCTTCAACGAGCTGCTGCCCGAGGACTACCCGTTCGTCGACTACTCCGTCGGCAAGAAGCAGCTCTCCGAGATCGTCAACGACCTCGCCGAGCGCTACCCCAAGGTCATCGTGGCGGCGACGCTCGACAACCTGAAGGCGGCGGGCTTCCACTGGGCCACCCGTTCCGGCGTCACCGTCGCCGTTTCGGACATCGTCGTCCCCGAGGCCAAGAAGGCCATCGTCAAGGGCTACGAGGACCAGGACGAGAAGGTCCAGAAGCAGTACGAGCGCGGTCTGATCACCAAGGACGAGCGCACGCAGGAGCTCATCGCGATCTGGACCAAGGCGACCAACGAGGTTGCCGAGGCGATGAACGCGAACTTCCCCAAGACGAACCCCATCTTCATGATGGTTGACTCGGGTGCCCGAGGAAACATGATGCAGATGCGTCAGATCGCCGGTATGCGTGGTCTGGTGTCCAACGCCAAGAACGAGACGATTCCTCGTCCCATCAAGGCGTCCTTCCGTGAGGGCCTCACCGTTCTGGAGTACTTCATCTCCACGCACGGTGCCCGTAAGGGTCTGGCGGACACCGCCCTGCGTACCGCCGACTCGGGTTACCTGACCCGTCGTCTGGTGGACGTCTCGCAGGACGTGATCATCCGTGAAGAGGACTGCGGCACCGACCGTGGCCTCAAGCTGAAGATCGCGGTCAAGGGTGCCGACGGCGTGCTCCGCAAGACGGACGACGTCGAGACCTCGGTCTACGCCCGCATGCTCGCCGAGGACGTCGTCGTCGACGGCAAGGTCATCGCGCCTGCCAACGTCGACCTCGGTGACGTCCTGATCGACGCCCTCGTGGGCGCCGGCGTCGAGGAGGTCAAGACCCGCTCGGTCCTGACCTGTGAGTCCGCGGTCGGCACCTGTGCCTTCTGCTACGGACGCTCGCTCGCCACCGGCAAGCTGGTCGACATCGGTGAGGCGGTCGGCATCATCGCCGCCCAGTCCATCGGTGAGCCCGGTACCCAGCTGACGATGCGTACCTTCCACACCGGTGGTGTGGCCGGTGACGACATCACGCAGGGTCTGCCGCGTGTCGTCGAGCTCTTCGAGGCGCGTACGCCCAAGGGTGTCGCCCCGATCTCGGAGGCGAAGGGCCGCGTCCGTATCGAGGAGACCGAGAAGACCAAGAAGCTCGTCGTCACCCCGGACGACGGCAGCGAGGAGACGGCGTTCCCGATCTCCAAGCGTGCCCGTCTCCTGGTGGGCGAGGGCGACCCGGTCGAGGTGGGCCAGAAGCTCACCGTCGGTGCCACCAACCCGCACGACGTGCTGCGGATCCTCGGTCAGCGCGCGGTCCAGGTCCACCTGGTCGGCGAAGTCCAGAAGGTCTACAACTCGCAGGGCGTGTCGATCCACGACAAGCACATCGAGATCATCATCCGGCAGATGCTGCGCCGTGTGACGATCATCGAGTCCGGCGACGCGGAGCTGCTGCCGGGCGAGCTGGTCGAGCGGTCGAAGTTCGAGGTCGAGAACCGTCGTGTGGTCACCGAGGGCGGTCACCCCGCCTCCGGCCGTCCGCAGCTGATGGGTATCACCAAGGCCTCGCTCGCCACCGAGTCGTGGCTGTCGGCGGCGTCCTTCCAGGAGACGACCAGGGTCCTGACCGACGCGGCGATCAACGCCAAGTCGGACTCCCTGATCGGCCTCAAGGAGAACGTCATCATCGGTAAGCTCATCCCGGCCGGTACGGGTCTGTCCCGCTACCGCAACATCCGGGTCGAGCCGACCGAGGAAGCCAAGGCCGCGATGTACTCGGCCGTCGGCTACGACGACATCGACTACTCGCCGTTCGGCACGGGCTCCGGCCAGGCCGTTCCGCTGGAGGACTACGACTACGGTCCGTACAACCAGTAGGCAGGTCGTTCGACGACCGGAGGGCGGTCACTCCGTTGCGTACGGGGTGGCCGCCCTCCGGCGTATCCGGGGCCGGCGCGTGGCGGCGTACCACCGTGACGGCCTCCTGCCGGTCCTGTGCGAGGTCGCGGCCGTGAGGTCGGGCGGGCAGGTGCCCGGAGTGCGGGGGAGTGGTGCTGCGGAGCCCGTACGGGACCGGCCGCGCGCCGGTTCGCTGTGGTGGACAGCATTTGTTTTGACCGGAGTCCGTGAGGTAGGTACGCTCAAGCCTTGTGCCTGGGGTGTGCCTGGGCTCGGGTGCGTGTCCTCAACCGCATGGCGAGTCCGTAAGTGGCCACCGCAATCAGCGCTTTTCCTGCTCTCGGGCGGGAGTGCGCAGTATTCGACACACCCGACCGCGTGGGTCGGTGGGTTCCAGGTTAGTTTCAACGAACGGCACACAGAAACCGGAGAAGTAGTGCCTACGATCCAGCAGCTGGTCCGGAAGGGCCGGCAGGACAAGGTCGAGAAGAACAAGACACCCGCGCTCGAGGGTTCGCCCCAGCGTCGTGGTGTCTGCACGCGTGTGTTCACGACCACCCCGAAGAAGCCGAACTCGGCGCTCCGTAAGGTCGCGCGTGTGCGTCTGACCTCCGGTATCGAGGTCACGGCCTACATCCCGGGTGAGGGACACAACCTGCAGGAGCACTCCATCGTGCTCGTGCGTGGTGGCCGTGTGAAGGACCTGCCGGGTGTTCGCTACAAGATCATCCGCGGCTCGCTCGACACCCAGGGTGTCAAGAACCGCAAGCAGGCCCGAAGCCGCTACGGCGCCAAGAAGGAGAAGTAAGAATGCCTCGTAAGGGCCCCGCCCCGAAGCGCCCGGTCATCATTGACCCGGTCTACAGCTCTCCTCTTGTCACCTCGCTGATCAACAAGATCCTCCTCGACGGCAAGCGTTCCACCGCCGAGCGGATCGTGTACGGCGCCATGGAAGGCCTCCGCGAGAAGACCGGCGCTGACCCGGTCATCACGCTGAAGCGCGCGCTTGAGAACGTCAAGCCCTCGCTCGAGGTCAAGTCCCGCCGTGTCGGTGGCGCCACCTACCAGGTGCCGATCGAGGTCAAGCCCGGTCGCGCCGCCACCCTCTCGCTGCGCTGGATCGTGGGTTACTCCCGCGCCCGTCGCGAGAAGACGATGACCGAGCGCCTCATGAACGAGCTGCTCGACGCCTCCAACGGTCTTGGCGCTGCCGTCAAGAAGCGCGAGGACACCCACAAGATGGCCGAGTCGAACAAGGCCTTCGCGCACTACCGCTGGTAGTCGCTTACCCCATCGAGACCGAGAGAAGATTGAGCCTTATGGCCACCACTTCGCTTGACCTGGCCAAGGTCCGCAACATTGGGATCATGGCCCACATCGACGCGGGCAAGACGACCACCACCGAGCGGATCCTCTTCTACACCGGTGTGAGCTACAAGATCGGTGAAGTCCACGACGGCGCAGCCACGATGGACTGGATGGAGCAGGAGCAGGAGCGCGGCATCACGATCACGTCTGCCGCGACGACCTGTCACTGGCCGCTCAATGAGGTTGATCACACGATCAACATCATTGACACCCCCGGTCACGTCGACTTCACCGTCGAGGTGGAGCGTTCGCTCCGCGTCCTCGACGGTGCCGTCACCGTGTTCGACGGTGTGGCGGGCGTCGAGCCCCAGTCCGAGACTGTCTGGCGTCAGGCGGACCGCTACGGCGTGCCGCGTATCTGCTTCGTCAACAAGCTCGACCGCACCGGTGCCGAGTTCCACCGCTGCGTCGACATGATCATCGACCGCCTCGGTGCGGTTCCGCTGGTCATGCAGCTTCCCATCGGCGCCGAAGCCGACTTCAAGGGTGTCGTCGACCTCGTGACGATGAAGGCCTTTGTCTGGTCGGAAGAGGCCGCCAAGGGCGAGATGTACGACACCGTCGACATCCCGGACACCCACGTCGAGGCAGCCGAGGAGTGGCGCGGCAAGCTGCTCGAGGCCGTCTCCGAGAACGACGACGAGATGATGGAGCTGTACCTGGAGGGCGTCGAGCCTTCCGTGGACCAGCTCTACGCGGCGATCCGCCGTATCACCCTCGCGTCGAAGGGTTCGGCCGACTCCGTCACCGTCACCCCGGTGTTCTGTGGCACGGCGTTCAAGAACAAGGGCGTCCAGCCCCTGCTCGACGCGGTCGTCCGCTACCTGCCTTCCCCCCTGGACGTCGAGGCCATTGAGGGCCACGACGTCAAGGACCCGGAGAAGGTCGTCAAGCGTCAGCCGTCGGACGACGAGCCGTTCTCCGGCCTGGCGTTCAAGATCGCGAGCGACCCGCACCTGGGCAAGCTCACCTTCGTCCGGATCTACTCCGGTCGCCTCGAGGCCGGCACCGCGGTGCTGAACTCGGTCAAGGGCAAGAAGGAGCGCATCGGGAAGATCTACCGTATGCACGCGAACAAGCGTGAGGAGATCCCCTCGGTGGGCGCCGGTGACATCGTCGCCGTCATGGGCCTGAAGCAGACCACCACCGGTGAGACGCTGTGTGACGACAAGAGCCCGGTCATCCTGGAGTCCATGGACTTCCCGGCGCCGGTCATTCAGGTCGCCATCGAGCCCAAGTCCAAGGGTGACCAGGAGAAGCTGGGTGTCGCCATCCAGCGCCTCTCGGAGGAGGACCCCTCCTTCCAGGTGCACTCCGACGAGGAGACCGGCCAGACCATCATCGGTGGTATGGGCGAGCTTCACCTCGAGGTGCTCGTCGACCGCATGAGGCGCGAGTTCCGCGTCGAGGCGAATGTCGGCAAGCCGCAGGTCGCTTACCGCGAGACGATTCGCAAGACCGTCGAGCGCATTGACTACACGCACAAGAAGCAGACTGGTGGTACCGGCCAGTTCGCGAAGGTGCAGATCGCCCTCGAGCCCATCGAGGGTGGCGACTCGTCCTACGAGTTCGTCAACAAGGTCACCGGTGGCCGCATCCCCCGTGAGTACATTCCCTCGGTGGACGCGGGTGCCCAGGAAGCCATGCAGTTCGGCATCCTGGCCGGTTACGAGATGGTCGGCGTCCGCGTCACCCTTCTCGACGGTGGTTACCACGAGGTCGACTCCTCCGAGCTCGCCTTCAAGATCGCCGGTTCGCAGGCGTTCAAGGAGGGTGCTCGCAAGGCGTCCCCCGTACTTCTTGAGCCGATGATGGCCGTCGAGGTCACCACGCCCGAGGACTACATGGGTGACGTGATCGGCGACCTCAACTCCCGCCGTGGCCAGATCCAGGCCATGGAGGAGCGCAGCGGCGCTCGCGTCGTGAAGGGCCTCGTGCCCCTCTCGGAGATGTTCGGCTACGTCGGAGACCTCCGCAGCAAGACCTCGGGTCGCGCAAGCTACTCGATGCAGTTCGACTCCTACGCCGAGGTTCCGCGGAACGTCGCCGAGGAGATCATCGCGAAGGCCAAGGGCGAGTAACTCTCCCGAGTTGACGCTTTAGGCTTATCACCGGAGCCCGGTGGGGCATTTGACGCGACGCGCGAGCGATGCGGCGAATGCCCCCGGGCCCCGGCATCCCAGCAAAGATCACCTGGCGCCGATGAAGCAAGGCGTACAGAACCACTCAGGAGGACCCCAGTGGCGAAGGCAAAGTTCGAGCGGACTAAGCCGCACGTCAACATCGGCACCATCGGTCACATCGACCACGGTAAGACGACCCTCACGGCCGCCATTACCAAGGTGCTGCACGACGCGTACCCGGACCTGAACGAGGCCTCGGCCTTCGACCAGATCGACAAGGCGCCGGAAGAGCGCCAGCGTGGTATCACCATCTCCATCGCGCACGTCGAGTACCAGACGGAGTCGCGTCACTACGCGCACGTCGACTGCCCGGGTCACGCCGACTACATCAAGAACATGATCACGGGTGCCGCGCAGATGGACGGCGCGATCCTCGTGGTTGCCGCCACCGACGGCCCGATGCCGCAGACCAAGGAGCACGTGCTCCTGGCCCGCCAGGTCGGCGTCCCCTACATCGTCGTCGCGCTGAACAAGGCCGACATGGTGGACGACGAGGAGATCCTGGAGCTCGTCGAGCTCGAGGTTCGTGAGCTCCTCTCCGAGTACGAGTTCCCGGGCGACGACCTTCCGGTCGTCAAGGTCTCGGCGCTCAAGGCTCTTGAGGGCGACAAGGAGTGGGGCCAGACCGTCCTCGACCTGATGAAGGCCGTCGACGAGTCGATCCCGCAGCCCGAGCGTGACGTCGAGAAGCCGTTCCTCATGCCGATCGAGGACGTCTTCACGATCACCGGTCGTGGCACCGTCGTCACCGGTCGTATCGAGCGTGGTGTCCTCAAGGTCAACGAGACCGTCGACATCGTCGGTATCAAGACCGAGAAGGTCACCACCACGGTCACCGGTATCGAGATGTTCCGCAAGCTGCTCGACGAGGGCCAGGCCGGTGAGAACGTCGGTCTGCTTCTCCGTGGCATCAAGCGCGAGGACGTCGAGCGCGGCCAGGTCATCATCAAGCCGGGTTCGGTCACGCCTCACACCGAGTTCGTGGCGCAGTCCTACATCCTGTCGAAGGACGAGGGTGGCCGTCACACCCCGTTCTTCAACAACTACCGCCCGCAGTTCTACTTCCGTACCACGGACGTAACGGGCGTTGTGACCCTTCCCGAGGGCACCGAGATGGTCATGCCGGGCGACAACACCCTCATGAACGTCTCGCTGATCCAGCCCGTCGCCATGGAAGAGGGCCTGAAGTTCGCCATCCGTGAGGGTGGCCGGACCGTGGGCGCCGGCCAGGTCACCTCGATCGTCAAGTAATTACTTGACTGTCTGACCTGGTTGCTCCGCACAGAGCACCGAGAAGGGCCCCGGCCCGCCGCGCAAGCGGTGGACCGGGGCCCTTCTTCATGTGCGGTGTCTACGGAATGTGCGGTGTCTACGGCCGCCAGATCCAGGGCACCGCGTCCGACCCCAGGCCCACCACGGCCGGCCTGCCGTCGGCGCCGATGTGGAGCGCGGTCCCGTCCAGGGCCGCCGGCCCCCGGGTCCGTACGTGGAGTCCCCTGCCGGTACGGAGCTGGACCAGGCCCTCCGCCGTGCGGCCGAGCAGCACCGGGCCGAGCGGGGAGGGTGAGACGCCGACGGGCCCGTACCCGTCGAAGTCGTCCCGCTCAACGACGCCTCCCGGACGCACGACCGTCAGTCCGGGCTCCGCCTGCGCGCGGTAGTACACCTCCACCGACCCGTCAGCGGCCGTGAGCGCGGCAGGCGCCACACCGGGCACGGGCGGCCCGTCGAACTGGGTGCGGGCGGTCAGCGGCTCGCCCGGTGCGTCCTGCGTCCAGTGGTGCACCGCGTGATGGCCCGCCGCGAAGACATGGACGCGGCCCTGCCCGTCGACCGCGGTCCCGAAGCCGTCCTGCACCTGCCCGCCACCGGTGTCACGCCACCCGCTCCACCGCCCCGACGTGGCCCGCACCCGCGTACTGAGCCCGCCCTCGGCGTTCCGTACGAAGAGATGGACGCGTCCGTCGGGGGAGGCGAGAGCGACCGGGATGCCGATCCGGCGCCCGTGGTCCTGGCCGTGGGCCGGATTGCCGAGACCCCGCCAGGGCCGGAAACCGCCGCCGGGGGAGCGCTGCTCCAGCAGCACGATCTCGCGCTCGTTGTCACTGCCGTGCCCGCCGAGAGCGGCGAAGCGCAGCCCGAACAGCAGCTGCCGGCCGTCGGAGAGGGCCGCCGAACCGAGTACGGGGGCGAGCGGGCCGCCGCCGAGGTCCTCGGGCTCGTCCCAGCTCCCGCTGCCCGGCGCGCTCTCGATCCACCGGACCGCCCGCAGCCCCAGCACCCCGTACGCGACGAGCCGCCCGTCCGGCTCGGCGGCGAGGGCGGTCCTGGCTCCCGGGTAGCGGTGGTGGGTGGAGCGGACCCAGCCCTTCCTGTTGGTCAGCGGCCGGTCGCCGCCCACGTTGTAGTCCCCGCAGCCCCCCGGGTTGCCGCACTCCCAGTCGGGGGAGCCGCCGTACGGGACGAGGTGGCCCGCCTTCCGCGCGAGCACGGCGGGCGGCAGGTTCTTCGGCCAGTGGCGGTTGTAGTAGCCCCGGAACGAGGTGGCCACGAAGGCGGGCACGGTACTGCCGCTCCCGGTCGAGCGGGCCGCCCAGCGGATCATGGCCGCCCAGGCGAAGCAGGCCGCCGCGGTGTGGTCGGCGTGGTCGGAGTACCCCCGCTGCTCGCTGTCCCGCCGGCGGACCGCCTCGGTGCTGTGCTGGATGTCCGGATCGGGGTCCAGGGTGTGGACGACCGTCGGCCGGTACTGCTCCAGCAGCCCCGTGAGTACGTCGACGAGACCCTCGTACGTATACGAACCCGCCCTGTGCAGAGGGGAGTTGTCCGCGACGACGGTACGCAGGACGCGGTGCCGGTCGCGCCAGAGGCTCGGCAGTCCGAGCCGTCGGTACGAGGTGTGCATGGCGGTGTTGAGGAAGATCAGCTCGACCCGGCGGCCGCCGTCGACGAGGACGTCGGTCTCGGCCCGGTGGTGCCCGTGCAGGGTCGCCACGGAGCGCTGCCAGGGGGTGAACCTGTCGAGGCCGAGCAGGGTGGCGTACGCCTGCCGGAGTCCCTGGTGGCGTGCGGAGGAGTACGCGGACCTGTCCGCGGCCGGGCGGGGCCCACCGGGGATCCTGTTGACGCCGTCGGCCTCGCCCGCTGTGAGGTAGACGCAGACCAGGGGCGTCCCGGAGTCGAGGGTCTGGCGGGCGTCCGGGTTCATGAAGTACAGGTCGTCGTCCGGGTGGGCGAGGATCTGCATCAGCCGGGCCCGCCCGGATGTGCTGATCGGGAAACCCGGAGCCGGATTCGGCATCGGGTTCCGGCGCCGGGGGGCCGGTACGGAACAGGCGGTGAGCGCCACAAGACCGGTGGCCGCAATCACCGCCGTCCGCCGCCGTACTCCGACTGTGGGCAGAGCAGGTCGATCCGTCACGCCGCGCACCCTTCGCGTTCCGCTTCCCCCGCAGCGGGCGTATGGGGTGCCCTGGGCTGCGTACCACTGCTTCGACGCAGGTCACGGCGGGTCGGGCCGGTCCTGCGAGGGGATAGACGGACGCGGGGGCGTAAGGGTTGCCCGGCTCAGGCCGGGAGTGGGCGGATCACGAGGACGCGGAGGCGGCGGCGGGAACGGCCCGCGTTTGACCATCCGGGCACGGGGGGTAAGATCCTCCGCCCGATTGGCCAGGCTCACGCCCCGTATGGCACACTGACCAGGTTGCTCGGTTGAGTGTCAATGTTGCGCGCCTCCCGCCGGGAGGACCGGAAGCGAGTCCCACGGTACTCGTCGACCCCATGCGGGTCGGACGTACGGGAATCTTTCGGGAAGTTCAGCAGGGCGCCGGCCAGGCACCCGGTGGGTGTTCCGCCCCCGGTCGCGAGGTCTAAGGCCCGCACCCCCTTGGTTGGGAAATCCTTCGGGAGATCTTCGTAGAGGGGATGCGACACGCCCGACCGCGTGGGTCGGAGACGGAGTTACGAGAACCCCCGGGTTCCAGAGCGTTATGAGAGACAGGACTACTAGTAGCCATGGCGGGACAGAAGATCCGCATCCGGCTCAAGGCCTACGACCACGAGGTCATCGATTCCTCGGCGAAGAAGATCGTCGAGACGGTGACCCGCACTGGTGCGTCGGTCGCGGGCCCGGTGCCGCTGCCCACTGAGAAGAACGTGTACTGCGTCATCAAGTCGCCGCACAAGTACAAGGACTCTCGCGAGCACTTCGAGATGCGCACCCACAAGCGCCTCATCGACATTCTCGACCCCACGCCGAAGACGGTTGACTCGCTGATGCGCCTCGACCTGCCGGCTGGCGTCGACATCGAGATCAAGCTCTGAGGGGACGGGCCGAGATGAGCAAGAACATCAAGGGCGTCCTGGGCGAGAAGCTCGGTATGACCCAGGTCTGGGACGAGAACAACCGGGTTGTCCCGGTGACCGTCGTCAAGGCCGGGCCGTGCGTCGTGACGCAGGTTCGTACGAACGACAGCGACGGCTACGAGTCGGTCCAGATCGCCTTCGGCGAGATCGACCCGCGCAAGGTGAACAAGCCCCTCAAGGGCCACTTCGCCAAGGCCGACGTGACCCCCCGCCGCCACCTGGTGGAGCTCCGCACCCCTGACTCCAGCGAGTACACGCTGGGCCAGGAGATCACTGCCGAGGTGTTCGAGTCCGGCGTCAAGGTTGACGTCACGGGCAAGAGCAAGGGCAAGGGCTTCGCCGGTGTCATGAAGCGTCACAACTTCAAGGGCCTCGGCGCCGGTCACGGCGTCCAGCGCAAGCACCGTTCCCCCGGTTCGATCGGTGGCTGCGCCACCCCTGGGCGTGTCTTCAAGGGCATGCGCATGGCCGGCCGGATGGGTAACGAGCGCGTCACCACCCAGAACCTGACCATCCACGCGGTTGACGCGGAGAAGGGTCTGCTCCTCATCAAGGGCGCAGTCCCCGGTCCGAACGGCGGCCTCGTCCTGGTCCGTACCGCGGCCAAGGGGGCTTGAGGTAATGAGCACCATTGACATCCTTTCGCCGGCAGGCGACAAGGCCGGTACCGTCGAGCTCCCCGCGGAGATCTTCGACGCGAAGACCAGCGTTCCGCTGATCCACCAGGTCGTTGTCGCACAGCTGGCAGCTGCCCGTCAGGGCACGCACAAGACCAAGCGTCGCGGCGAAGTCCGTGGTGGTGGCCGCAAGCCTTACCGCCAGAAGGGCACCGGCCGCGCGCGCCAGGGTTCGACCCGTGCGCCGCAGTTCGCAGGCGGTGGCGTCGTCCACGGCCCGCAGCCGCGCGACTACTCGCAGCGCACCCCGAAGAAGATGAAGGCCGCCGCCCTGCGCGGTGCCCTCTCCGACCGGGCGCGTCACTCCCGTATCCACGTCGTCACCGGCGTGGTCGAGGGTGGAGTTTCCACGAAGGCCGCCAAGACGCTGCTCGGCAAGATCTCGGAGCGCTCCAACCTGCTCCTGGTCGTCGACCGCGCCGACGAGGCCGCGTGGCTGTCCGCACGCAACCTGCCCCAGGTGCACATCCTGGAGCCGGGCCAGCTGAACACGTACGACGTGATCGTCTCTGACGACGTGGTCTTCACCCAGGCCGCTTTCGAGTCCTTCGTGTCTGGCCCCCAGACCGCTGAGACCGAAGGGAGCGACGCCTGATGAGCGAGGCGACCGTTACCAGCTCGACCATCACGAGCAAGACCTACTCGGACCCGCGTGACGTTCTCGTCAAGCCGGTTGTCTCCGAGAAGAGCTACGCGCTGCTCGACGAGAACAAGTACACGTTCATCGTCGCGCCCGGCTCCAACAAGACCCAGATCAAGCAGGCCGTGGAAGCGGTCTTCTCGGTCAAGGTCACCGGGGTCAACACGATCAACCGGCAGGGTAAGCGCAAGCGCACCAAGACCGGCTTCGGCAAGCGCGCTGACACCAAGCGCGCCATCGTGACCCTTGCCGAGGGCGACCGTATCGACATCTTCGGCGGTCCGACCGCCTAACGGCGGTCTGGATCGTCCGGAATCGGACGAGGACTGAGAAATGGGAATCCGCAAGTACAAGCCGACGACCCCGGGCCGTCGTGGCTCCAGCGTCGCCGACTTTGTCGAGATCACGCGGTCCACGCCGGAGAAGTCGCTGGTCCGCCCCCTGCACAGCAAGGGCGGCCGTAACAACGCCGGTCGTGTGACCGTTCGCCACCAGGGCGGTGGCCACAAGCGCGCCTACCGAGTGATCGACTTCCGTCGTCACGACAAGGACGGCGTGCCGGCCAAGGTCGCGCACATCGAGTACGACCCGAACCGCACCGCGCGCATCGCGCTGCTGCACTACGCGGACGGCGAGAAGCGTTACATCGTCGCTCCCCGTGGCCTGTCGCAGGGTGACCGTGTCGAGAACGGTCCGACCGCAGACATCAAGCCCGGTAACAACCTGGCGCTGCGCAACATCCCGGTCGGTACGACCATCCACGCCATCGAGCTGCGGCCCGGCGGCGGCGCGAAGTTCGCCCGTTCCGCGGGTGCCTCCGTGCAGCTGCTGGCGAAGGAGGGCACCATGGCCCACCTTCGTATGCCTTCCGGTGAGATCCGCCTGGTCGACGCCCGCTGCCGCGCCACCATCGGTGAGGTCGGCAACGCCGAGCAGTCGAACATCAACTGGGGCAAGGCCGGCCGTATGCGCTGGAAGGGCGTTCGCCCGACCGTCCGCGGTGTCGCGATGAACCCGGTTGACCACCCGCACGGTGGTGGTGAAGGCAAGACCTCCGGTGGACGTCACCCGGTCTCGCCGTGGGGTCAGAAGGAAGGTCGTACTCGTTCGCCGAAGAAGGCATCGAACAAGTACATCGTCCGCCGCCGCAAGACGAACAAGAAGCGCTAGGAGCGGGTTTAGATGCCGCGCAGTCTCAAGAAGGGGCCCTTCGTCGACGGCCACCTCATCAAGAAGGTGGACGTACAGAACGAGGCAGGCACCAAGAACGTCATCAAGACCTGGTCCCGTCGCTCGATGATCGTCCCGGCAATGCTGGGCCACACCATCGCGGTGCACAACGGCAAGATCCATGTCCCGGTGTTCGTCACCGAGTCGATGGTCGGCCACAAGCTCGGCGAGTTCTCGCCGACTCGCACCTTCCGCGGCCACGTCAAGGACGACCGGAAGTCGAAGCGCCGCTAAGCGCGGGGTGGAAACGACTATGACTTACACCGAAGGGACAACCATGGAAGCCAGGGCCCAGGCGCGGTACATCCGCGTCACGCCCATGAAGGCCCGCCGAGTGGTGGACCTCATCCGTGGCATGGATGCCACGGAGGCTCAGGCGGTCCTGCGTTTCGCCCCGCAGGCCGCGAGCGTGCCGGTTGGCAAGGTGCTTGACAGCGCCATTGCCAACGCTGCACACAACTACGACCACACCGACGCCTCTTCGCTGGTCATCAGCGAGGCGTACGTGGACGAGGGCCCGACCCTGAAGCGGTTCCGTCCGCGTGCTCAGGGCCGTGCCTACCGGATCCGTAAGCGGACCAGCCACATCACCGTGGTCGTCAGCAGCAAGGAAGGAACCCGGTAATGGGCCAGAAGGTTAACCCGCATGGGTTCCGGCTCGGCATTACCACGGACTTCAAGTCCCGTTGGTACGCCGACAAGCTGTACAAGGACTACGTCAAGGAAGACGTTGCCATTCGTCGCATGATGACGAAGGGCATGGAGCGTGCCGGTATCTCGAAGGTTGAGATCGAGCGCACCCGCGACCGCGTCCGCGTCGACATCCACACCGCCCGCCCGGGCATCGTCATCGGTCGCCGTGGCGCCGAGGCCGACCGCATCCGTGGCGAGCTGGAGAAGCTGACCGGCAAGCAGGTCCAGCTGAACATCCTCGAGGTCAAGAACCCCGAGGTTGACGCTCAGCTGGTGGCCCAGGCCGTCGCCGAGCAGCTCTCCTCCCGCGTCTCCTTCCGTCGTGCGATGCGTAAGAGCATGCAGAGCACGATGAAGGCCGGCGCCAAGGGCATCAAGATCCAGTGCGGCGGTCGCCTCGGCGGCGCCGAGATGTCCCGCTCGGAGTTCTACCGCGAGGGCCGCGTGCCCCTGCACACGCTCCGCGCGAACGTGGACTACGGCTTCTTCGAGGCCAAGACGACCTTCGGCCGTATCGGTGTGAAGGTCTGGATCTACAAGGGCGACGTCAAGAACATCGCCGAGGTCCGCGCCGAGAACGCTGCGGCCCGTGCGGGTAACCGCCCGGCCCGCGGTGGTGGCGGCGCTGGCGACCGCCCGGCCCGTGGTGGTGGCCGCGGTGGCGAGCGTGGCGGTCGCGGAGGCCGCAAGCCGCAGCAGTCCGCGCCGGCAGCGGAGGCCCCCAAGGCCGACGCTCCCGTCGCCGCTGCTCCGGCTGAGAGCACCGGAACGGAGGCCTGACCGAAATGCTGATCCCCCGTAGGGTCAAGCACCGCAAGCAGCACCACCCGAAGCGCAGCGGTATGTCCAAGGGTGGCACGCAGGTTGCGTTCGGCGAGTACGGCATCCAGGCGCTGTCCCCGGCGTACGTGACGAACCGCCAGATCGAGGCCGCTCGTATCGCGATGACCCGCCACATCAAGCGTGGCGGAAAGGTCTGGATCAACATTTATCCGGACCGCCCCCTGACGAAGAAGCCTGCCGAGACCCGCATGGGTTCCGGTAAGGGTTCTCCCGAGTGGTGGATCGCGAACGTCAAGCCCGGTCGGGTGATGTTCGAGCTGTCCTACCCGAACGAGAAGATTGCTCGTGAGGCGCTTACCCGCGCTGCTCACAAGCTTCCGATGAAGTGCCGGATCGTTCGGCGCGAGGCAGGTGAGTCGTGATGTCGGCCGGTACCAAGGCGTCCGAGCTGCGCGAACTGGGCAACGAGGAGCTCCTCAACAAGCTCCGCGAGGCCAAGGAAGAGCTGTTCAACCTCCGCTTCCAGGCGGCGACGGGCCAGCTCGAGAACCACGGTCGGCTCAAGTCCGTCCGTAAGGACATCGCCCGGATCTACACCCTGATGCGCGAGCGCGAGCTCGGCATCGAGACGGTGGAGAGCGTCTGATGAGCGAGAAGAATGTGACTGAGACGACTGAGCAGCGCGGTTTCCGCAAGACCCGTGAGGGTCTCGTCGTCAGCGACAAGATGGACAAGACCGTCGTCGTCGCTGTCGAGGACCGCGTCAAGCACGCGCTGTACGGCAAGGTCATCCGCCGTACCAACAAGCTCAAGGCCCACGACGAGCAGAACTCTGCCGGCGTCGGCGACCGTGTTGTCATCATGGAGACGCGGCCGCTGTCCGCGTCGAAGCGGTGGCGCATCGTCGAGATCCTCGAGAAGGCCAAGTAATCCCTGAGGGGGTTTCCCCTCAGGACAGTTCCGCCAGGCTCGGTGGGGGTCCGCTCCATAACGGAGTGGCCCCCGCCGGGAACCGGCAGACGATCAGGAGATAGACGTGATCCAGCAGGAGTCGCGACTTCGCGTCGCCGACAACACGGGTGCGAAGGAAATTCTCACCATCCGTGTTCTCGGTGGCTCGGGTCGCCGCTACGCGGGCATCGGTGACGTCATCGTCGCCACCGTCAAGGACGCAATCCCCGGTGGCAACGTGAAGAAGGGTGACGTCGTCAAGGCCGTCATCGTTCGCACCGTCAAGGAGCGTCGTCGTCAGGATGGCTCGTACATCCGCTTCGACGAGAACGCTGCCGTCATTCTGAAGAACGACGGCGACCCCCGCGGCACCCGTATCTTCGGCCCGGTGGGCCGAGAGCTGCGCGAGAAGAAGTTCATGAAGATCATCTCGCTCGCGCCGGAGGTGCTGTAAGCATGAAGATCAAGAAGGGCGACCTGGTTCAGGTCATCACCGGTAAGGACAAGGGCAAGCAGGGCAAGGTCATCGTTGCCTACCCTGCTCAGGACCGCGTCCTCGTCGAGGGTGTCAACCGGGTCAAGAAGCACACGAAGGCCGGTCAGACCGCTCGCGGTTCGCAGACCGGTGGCATTGTGACGACCGAGGCTCCGGTCCACGTCAGCAACGTGCAGCTGGTTGTTGAGAAGGACGGCAACAAGGTCGTTACTCGCGTCGGCTACCGCTTTGACGACGAGGGCAACAAGATCCGCGTTGCCAAGCGCACCGGTGAGGACATCTGATGACTACCACCACAGCGCCGCGTCTCAAGACGCGCTACCGCGAGGAAATCGCCGGCAAGCTGCGTGAGGAGTTCTCCTACGAGAACGTCATGCAGGTTCCCGGTCTGGTCAAGATCGTGGTCAACATGGGTGTGGGCGACGCCGCCCGCGACTCCAAGCTGATCGACGGGGCCGTCAAGGACCTCACCACGATCACCGGTCAGAAGCCGGCCGTCACCAAGGCCCGCAAGTCGATCGCGCAGTTCAAGCTGCGCGAGGGGCAGCCGATCGGCTGCCACGTCACCCTCCGTGGTGACCGCATGTGGGAGTTCCTGGACCGTACGCTGTCGCTCGCGCTTCCGCGTATCCGTGACTTCCGCGGCCTGTCGCCGAAGCAGTTCGACGGCCGTGGCAACTACACCTTCGGTCTCACGGAGCAGGTCATGTTCCACGAGATCGACCAGGACAAGATCGACCGGGTCCGGGGCATGGACATCACCGTGGTCACCACGGCGACCAACGACGACGAGGGTCGTGCCCTCCTTCGTCACCTCGGCTTCCCGTTCAAGGAGAACTGACCGTGGCGAAGAAGGCTCTGATCGCTAAGGCCGCCCGCAAGCCGAAGTTCGGCGTGCGCGGGTACACCCGCTGCCAGCGCTGCGGCCGGCCCCACTCCGTGTACCGCAAGTTCGGCCTGTGCCGCGTGTGCCTTCGTGAGATGGCTCACCGTGGCGAGCTGCCGGGCGTGACCAAGAGCTCCTGGTAATTCTCCTTCGCCCTTTGGGCGTTGGGATTACCCGGAGACTCTCGGTAAGCATCTGGTCGGCAGGAGCCCCTCCCTACATGCCGTAGGCTTGTGGGGTTGGGCGCCTGCCGCCCTAGACCGACTTACTACGCCGTAGGTCCCCGCACCGCACCCGTCCCGCCACTGAGTGGGGAGAGGGATGGCGCATACAGGAAACCCCGGCGAGAGAGGCCGAAGGCCAACTCATGACCATGACTGATCCCATCGCAGACATGCTCACGCGTCTGCGTAACGCGAACTCGGCGTATCACGACGATGTCGCAATGCCGCACAGCAAGATCAAGTCGCACATCGCGGAGATCCTCCAGCAGGAGGGCTTCATCACCGGCTGGAAGGTCGAGGACGCCGAGGTCGGCAAGAACCTCGTCCTCGAGCTGAAGTTCGGGCCCAACCGCGAGCGTTCGATCGCCGGCATCAAGCGAATCTCGAAGCCGGGTCTGCGTGTGTACGCAAAGTCCACCAACCTGCCGAAGGTTCTCGGCGGCCTGGGCGTGGCGATCATCTCCACGTCCCACGGTCTCCTGACCGGCCAGCAGGCCAGCAAGAAGGGCGTAGGTGGGGAAGTCCTCGCCTACGTCTGGTAGTCGGGAACGGAGGAATAGCTCATGTCGCGAATCGGCAAGCTCCCCATCCAGGTTCCCGCCGGTGTGGACGTCACCATCGATGGCCGCACGGTCGCGGTGAAGGGCCCCAAGGGCACCCTCTCGCACACCGTCGCAGCGCCGATCGAGGTCACCAAGGGTGAGGACGGCGTGCTCAACGTCGTCCGCCCTAACGACGAGCGTCAGAACAAGGCCCTTCACGGCCTGTCCCGCACGCTGGTGGCGAACATGATCACCGGCGTGACCGCGGGATACAGCAAGGCGCTCGAGATCAGCGGTGTCGGTTACCGAGTCCAGGCGAAGGGCTCCAATCTGGAGTTCGCCCTGGGCTACAGCCACTCGATTCTCATCGAGGCCCCTGAGGGCATCACCTTCAAGGTCGAGTCGCCCACGAAGTTCAGTGTCGAGGGCATCGACAAGCAGAAGGTCGGCGAGGTCTCCGCGAAGATCCGCAAGCTGCGGAAGCCGGACCCGTACAAGGCCAAGGGCGTCAAGTACGCCGGCGAGGTTGTCCGCCGCAAGGTCGGAAAGGCGGGTAAGTAAGCCATGGCATACGGTGTAAAGATCGCCAAGGGTGACGCCTACAAGCGTGCCGCCCTCAAGCGCCGCCACATCCGCGTCCGCAAGCACATCTCCGGTTCGCCGGAGCGGCCGCGCCTGGTTGTGACGCGTTCCAACCGCCACATGGTGGCTCAGGTCATCGACGACGTCGCGGGCCACACGCTCGCCTCGGCATCGACCCTGGACGCTTCCATCCGTGGTGGCGAGGGTGACAAGAGCACCCTGGCCAAGCAGGTCGGGGCCCTGGTCGCCGAGCGCGCCAAGGCCGCAGGCGTCGAGGCCGTCGTGTTTGACCGCGGTGGTAACCAGTACGCCGGGCGGATTGCCGCTCTGGCTGACGCCGCCCGTGAAGCCGGGCTGAAGTTCTAAGCCCCGGTTCCTACGCACAGCGTCCGTAACAGAGAGAGGTAATTCCAATGGCTGGACCCCAGCGCCGCGGAAGCGGTGCCGGTGGCGGCGAGCGGCGGGACCGGAAGGGCCGTGACGGTGGCGCCAGCGCCGCCGAGAAGACCGCGTACGTCGAGCGCGTCGTCGCGATCAACCGCGTCGCCAAGGTTGTGAAGGGTGGTCGTCGCTTCAGCTTCACCGCGCTGGTCGTGGTGGGCGATGGTGACGGCACCGTCGGTGTCGGATACGGCAAGGCCAAGGAAGTTCCCGCGGCCATCGCCAAGGGCGTTGAAGAGGCCAAGAAGAGCTTCTTCAAGGTTCCGCGTATCCAGGGCACCATTCCTCACCCGATCCAGGGCGAGAAGGCTGCGGGCGTCGTTCTGCTCAAGCCTGCTTCCCCCGGTACCGGTGTGATCGCGGGTGGCCCGGTGCGCGCCGTTCTGGAGTGCGCCGGCGTTCACGACATCCTGTCGAAGTCGCTCGGGTCTTCGAACCCGATCAACATCGTGCACGCGACCGTGGCGGCCCTTCAGGGCCTGCAGCGTCCCGAGGAGATCGCGGCTCGCCGTGGTCTGCCCCTCGAGGACGTCGCCCCCGCGGCTCTCCTCCGTGCTCGCGCGGCAGGTGTGTGATGGCTCGCCTCAAGATCACGCAGACGAAGTCGTACATCGGCAGCAAGCAGAACCACCGCGACACCCTGCGTTCGCTCGGGCTCAAGCGCCTGAACGACTCGGTTGTCAAGGAGGACCGCCCCGAGTTCCGCGGAATGGCTAACACCGTCCGCCACCTCGTGACGGTTGAGGAGGTTGACTGACATGGCGGAGAACAGCCCGCTGAAGGCCCACAACCTCCGGCCTGCCCCGGGCGCCAAGACCGCCAAGACCCGTGTGGGTCGTGGTGAGGCGTCCAAGGGTAAGACCGCAGGCCGTGGTACCAAGGGTACGAAGGCTCGTTACCAGGTTCCGGAGCGCTTCGAGGGTGGCCAGATGCCCCTCCACATGCGTCTCCCGAAGCTCAAGGGCTTCAAGAACCCGTTCCGCACGGAGTACCAGGTCGTGAACCTGGACAAGCTCGCGACGCTCTACCCCGAGGGTGGAGAGGTCACGGTGGCCGATCTGGTCGCCAAGGGCGCTGTGCGCAACAACCACCTCGTCAAGGTCCTCGGACAGGGCGAGATCTCCGTGGCACTGCAGGTTTCGGTTGACGCCGTCTCCGGCTCCGCCAAGGAGAAGATTGCCGCTGCTGGCGGCACTGTCACCGAGCTCGTCTGAGACAACTCGGACAAGCTGGTGGCCTGAACATCCGACCGGGGATGCCTCTCATATGGGGCATCCCCGGTTGGTCGTTCCTAGGGGGGCATGGTCGCCGGTAAGGTGGCCAGCGTTGTTGTGTGCTAACCCCCTGGGCGTCCGCCCGGGGACCTTTGACTGTTACCTAATCGTCGATCCTCAAGACCGTCACCTCTACGCATTGCGCGGGGGTCGCAGGAGGCACCGTGCTCACCGCGTTCGCCCGGGCGTTCAAGACGCCCGACCTGCGCAAGAAGCTGTTCTTCACGCTCGGCATCATCGTGCTCTACCGTCTCGGGGCACACATCCCCGTACCGGGAGTGAGCTACGAGAACGTCCAGACCTGTGTTGATCAGGCAAGCAAGGGCAACAACAGCCTCTTCGGCCTGGTGAACATGTTCAGCGGTGGTGCACTGCTGCAGATCACGATCTTCGCGCTCGGCATCATGCCGTACATCACGGCCAGCATCATTCTTCAGCTGCTGACCGTCGTCATCCCCAGGCTCGAAGCCCTCAAGAAGGAGGGACAGTCGGGCCAGGGCAAGATCACGCAGTACACGCGTTATCTGACCGTCGCGCTCGCCATCCTCCAGGGCACCGGCCTGGTGGCAACCGCTCGTAGCGGGGCTCTGTTCAGCGGCTGTCCTGTCGCCGACCAGATCGTTCCGAACCAGTCGATCTTCACAACGGTCGTGATGGTTCTCACCATGACCGCCGGAACTGCCGCCGTCATGTGGCTCGGTGAGCTCATCACCGACAAGGGCATCGGCAACGGCATGTCGATCCTGATGTTCATCTCGATCGCCGCCAGCTTCCCCGGGGCCCTGTGGGCCATCAAGACCAGCGGCAAGCTCGCGGACGGCTGGATCGAGTTCATCACGGTCATCCTGATCGGCTTCGTGATGGTCGGGCTCGTCGTCTTCGTCGAACAGGCCCAGCGCCGTATCCCGGTTCAGTACGCGAAGCGCATGATCGGCCGCAGGTCGTACGGCGGTACGTCCACGTATATCCCGCTGAAGGTGAACCAGGCGGGTGTGATTCCCGTCATCTTCGCTTCTTCGCTGCTCTACATCCCGGCCCTGATCGTCCAGTTCTCCAACTCCACTTCGGGCTGGGCGACATGGATTAAGGACCACTTCGTCAGCGGTGACCACCCGTACTACATCGTCACGTACTTCCTGTTGATCGTGTTCTTCGCCTTCTTCTATGTGGCGATCTCGTTCAACCCCGAGGAAGTCGCCGACAACATGAAGAAGTATGGTGGCTTCATCCCGGGTATCCGGGCTGGTCGCCCGACCGCCGAGTATCTGAGCTACGTGCTCAACAGGATCACTTGGCCGGGCTCGCTGTATCTGGGTCTGATCGCACTCGTGCCGACGATGGCGTTGGCGGGCTTCGGCGGTGCCAACCAGAACTTCCCGTTCGGCGGGACAAGCATCCTGATCATCGTGGGTGTGGGTCTGGAAACCGTGAAGCAGATCGAGAGTCAGCTCCAGCAGCGCAATTACGAAGGGTTCCTCCGCTGATGCGAATCGTCCTCGTCGGGCCGCCCGGTGCCGGCAAGGGAACGCAGGCTGCGTACCTTGCCCAGAACCTGTCGATTCCGCAGATCTCCACGGGCGACCTCTTCCGCGCCAACATCAGCCAGGGCACCGACCTTGGCAAGCAGGCCCGCGCCTACATGGACGCCGGTCAGCTGGTGCCGGACGAGGTCACCATCGGGATGGCCAAGGACCGCATGTCCCAGCCGGACGCCGTCAACGGCTTCCTGCTCGACGGCTTCCCCCGCAATGTGGGGCAGGCCGAGGCTCTCGACGGGATGCTCAAGGACGAGGGCACCGAGCTGGACGCGGTCCTGGACCTCGAGGTCCCCGAGGACGAGGTGGTCAAGCGCATCGCCGGCCGCCGCATCTGCCGGAACGAGGGCTCGCACGTCTTCCACGTGACGTACAACCCGCCGAAGACCGAGGGTGTCTGCGACACCTGCGGCGGCGAGCTGTACCAGCGGGACGACGACAGCGAGGAGACGGTTCGGACCCGGCTCGAGGTCTACCACACGCAGACCGAGCCGATCATCGACTACTACAGGGCCCAGGGCCTGGTGGTCACCATCTCCGCGCTCGGCAAGGTCACGGACGTGACCGAGCGGGCCATGGAGGCTCTCAACAAGTCCGACGAGGACTGAGAACCCCACAGCCCCCAAGCATCACCTTCACAGTCGGCCGCGGCGCCCCAGGGCGTGGCGGGCGACGGTTTGCGCCGTATCGTGGGGGACGCCGCACCCCTATACCACAGACGCCGAGTGGCGCCGAGCAATGGGGCAGATAAATAACCCCGAGCCAGTCTCT